>CAMCUU010000091.1 GCA_945879065.1 Francisella tularensis subsp. holarctica | reverse complement strand
TTTTTATTTTTTATTTTTTATTTCTGGCTAGTAAATAACTTTCTCGAGAGCGATCTCTGGAAGCCTCTGGTTTTTTCATCGCGACTTGCTGATATTTGGCACGGCAATTTTTTAATAGATCATCAAAACCTTCACCATGAAATAATTTCATGAGTAAGTCCCCGCCAGGTTTTAATGTTTTATCAGCAAAATCCATGGCGAGTTCCAGTAAATACATTAATTTCGCCTGATCTACGCTGCGGGTTCCGCTCATATTGGGCGCCATATCAGAAAGAATAATATCAACAGGGCGGCCATCTAAAATTTCTAAAAGCTTTTCTTCTGTTGAAATCTCAGTGAAATCTCCCTGTAAAAAAGTGACTTTGTCCAAAGGCTCCATGGGCAAAATATCCATGGCAATGACTTCGCCTTTGTGTCCAACCCACTGTCTGGCTAGTTGTGACCAGCTGCCAGGGGCGGCTCCAAGATCGACAACGACCATGGAAGGTCGAATAATTTTGTGGGCTTCTTGAATTTCTAATAATTTATAAGCGGCTCGAGAGCGGTAGCCATCTTTCCATGATTGCTGGACATAAGGGTCTTCGAAGTGCTCTTTGAGCCAAGATCGACTGGATTTTGTACGCATAATTTTTATTTAAATCTTTCTTAATTTTTAGTTTTTTTATTATAAAAATTTCGCTGCTCTTTATCACGTTAAATATGGACTTACGATAATTAGGTCGGGTAATATGATTTAACTCTTATAGTTATTTTATGGTTATTTTATATAAGAGTGATGGACGAGTGGGAGGACAAATTCATGAGTCGTTTTGAGCTAATACGAGAGATTTTTAATAAAATTCCAGGGGGAAGACGGGGGATAAACAAGTTAGGTTACCATGTGGTATCCGTGGCCTGTAATCAAATTCCCATGTACGCCACTTTAGAAAAATTATCTGGCTCTAAGCTGGAAAAGCTAGCCCATCAGTTGGGTGTTTTAGAAGTTTCTGAATAAATTAAAAAATAGAATTAAAAATTAAGCCCGCGTCTAGCGGGTTTTTTTATGATAAAAATTTTTTTATATCTTCAAACGCATAAGTAATAATTAAATCTGCTCCAGCTCTTTTAATCGCTAAGAGGCTTTCAAATAAGACCGCCGGTCCATCGATCCAATTTTTCTCAGCTGCCGCTTTGACCATGGAGTACTCTCCACTGACTTGATAGGCGCAAATCGGCTGGTTAAATTTATTTTTGAGCTGGTAAATAATATCCAGATAAGCCAACGCTGGCTTGACCATTAAGATATCCGCGCCTTCTTGAGCGTCTAACTCCGCTTCTAATAGAGCCTCGCGGCTATTAGCCGGATTAAGCTGATAGGTCTGCCGATCATGAATTTTTAAACTTAATCCAGACGCCGTGGTTTTTTGAGGGGCAGAGTCTGCAACTTCTCTAAAAGGGCCATAGAAACTTGAGGCATATTTCACGGCATAAGATAATAAGCCGATAGAGTTAAAATTATTGTGATCTAGGGCGGTTCTCATGAATTTAATCATGCCATCAGCCATGCCACTGGGGGCCACAAGATCTGCTCCAGCCTTCGCATGAGAGACGGCAATTTTGGCAAAAATTTCACAGCTGGCGTCATTGTCTAGTAAACCCGTATGGGGATGAATTACGCCGCAATGGCCCGTGTCTGTATAACTACAAAGACAGACGTCTGTAATAACTAAAAGCTCTGGAACAGCTTGTTTTAAAGCCCTAATAGCCCTTTGAACTAAGCCTTGCTCTGAGTAACTTTCAGAGCCTAAAGAATCTTTGTGTTTTGGCAGGCCAAATAATAAAACAGCTAGAACACCCGCTTGAAATAAGTCCTGAGCTTTAATAATTAAACGATCAATAGAGTATTGAAACTGGCCAGGCATAGCTTGAATGGGCTTTTCTAGATTTTCGCCATGGATAATAAACAAGGGAATAATTAAATCTTGAGTAGATAAAACATTCTCTTGAGTTAAAGCCCTGAGAGCTTTACTAGCTCTCAGCCTGGTTAGTCTTTGTATTGGAAAATAAGCGGACATATTTTTAATCTTTAATTTTTTAATTTTTACTCAGGCTTCGAGCGATACAGCGTCACGGTGTGGCCCATGGATTGAATTAATTCAGAGCCTGTTTTTTCTAAAACAGCTTGTGTTGTGAGTGCTTGAGTATTTTTATCTTGGCCTGAAATTTTAATTTTAATTAATTCATGAATGCTCAAAGCCTGATTAATTTCTAAAATCACAGAGTCTGTGAGGCCCTTATTTCCGAGTAGTACAATAGGTTTTAAGCTATGGGCTTTTGCTTTGAATTCAGAGCGAATTTGTGTCGGATTTTCAGTGTCAGCAATTTTAATAGAAGGCTTAATAATTCCAGAGCTTAAAGGGCGTTTGTTTTGCTTAATTTTTTTAGTTTTTTTAGCGAGCTGGGCTTTTTGAGAGCGAATGGGGTTTTTCATAGTGGGGGGAATAATCCTGTGGTTTATAAAAGAATAAATTTAAAAATAAATTTAAACATGTTTCTGGGCGAGCTTTATATAGCTTGCGGCGCTGTATTTCAAAAATTCTAATTCTTGAGGGTTTAATTTTCGGGCCTGTTTAGCTGGAGAGCCCATATATAAGTAACCGCTCTCCAGTGTTTTCCCCGGTGGGACTAAAGAGCCCGCACCTAAAATGACATCATCTTGAATCACGGCCTTGTCTAAGACAGTCGCGTTCATGCCAATTAAAACACGGTTTCCCAAAGTACACGCATGGCAGATGGCCCCGTGGCCAATGGTTACATCATCGCCGATGGTGAGCCCCGCGCCTGTAAAAAAAGTACTGGAGTGGGTGGTGTGTAAAACAGCGTTATCTTGAATATTAGATCTAGCGCCAATGTGAATAGGCATCAGATCACCCCGGATAGACGCAAAAGGCCAGACGGATACTTGATCTCCCAGCGTCACATCGCCTGACACACAAGCAAAGGGGTCAATAAAACAATCTTGACCGAGTTGGGGTGTTTTATCCCCGATGGTTCGAATATTTAATTTTTTTTGCATATTTTTT
>CAMCUU010000090.1:0-3454 GCA_945879065.1 Francisella tularensis subsp. holarctica | reverse complement strand
ATCAAATAATTATTAAATTTTTGAGAGAAGAGAAAGAGCAGGTGGTTGTCACTTTGAGTGAGATACAGGCTAAACTCTTGGCCATTTTTACTCAGGGAGATGAATGATGAAACCATCGGAAGCATTACAGTTGCATCGAGAAGCAATCTTGAAAGTTGTTGCGCAAAACCATGCGATGAATCCTCGAATTTTTGGTTCAACTTTACTGGGAATGGATACCGATCAGAGTGATTTGGACTTGCTGGTAGATCCAACTTCTGAAACCACTTTGTTAGATATTGCAAGGATTCAATGTCACCTGGAAGATCTGTTATGTGTCCCGGTTGATGTTTTGACACCCAAAGCAATTCCAGAGCGTTTTCGAGCAGACGTTTTAAAAAGAGCTTCTCGGATATGAGTAATTTGGATCAGTTGAGAATTGGTGATTATCTCGATCATATTCTTGAGGCTATTGAGCGAATTTTTCGTTATATCGCTGAAGTTGAAGAAACTAGCTTTGAAGAAAATGACAGGTGATTGGGGAGGCTGCCAGAAATTTAACGCGGTATCACCCTGAGTTTGTTGCTGAGTATTCGGACATTCCCTGGAAGTTAATGTATTACATGCGTAATCGTATCTCTCATGGGTATTTCAGTGTGGACTTTGAAATAGTCTGGAGAACGGTTGAGGCTGAGCTGCCTGGGATGCAGGTAAAAATTAAAGAACTTGCTGAAAGTTATAAATAGATTTTTCTCATGGCAATCTCTCTACAAAAGGTTACAGAAAGTGTGACTTTATGTAGAGAGAATTTTTTCTGTCTGAGTAGCTAGGAATAGCTAATATGCTAAAAAAGATGCCCCTGAGCTCAAATAGCATTTTCTTTTCCCTCTGTTTTTAAGCCCCATTTTTGATTACTGTGTCCCCCTTATTTTTTTAATTTTTTTTAATTTTTTTATTATTTTTAAATTTTTAAGGGCCCGGCATGATCTATCAAAATATTTTACAAACCATTGGCGATACGCCTGTTATTAAGCTTAATAAAATCGGCAAAGATTTAAGCTGTGAGCTCTATGTCAAATGCGAGTATTTTAACCCCGGCGGGAGTATTAAAGACCGCATTGGGTATCAAATGGTTGTCGATGCTGAGAAGTCCGGAAGAATTAAGCCGGGGGATGTTTTAATAGAACCTACTTCTGGAAATACGGGGATTGGTTTGGCTTTAGCGGGTGCGGTGAAAGGCTATGAAGTGATTATTACCATGCCTGAAAAAATGAGCCGTGAGAAACAAGTAGTTCTAGAAGCTTTAGGGGCAAAGATTTACAGAACACCGACAGAAGCCGCTTGGGATGCTTATGACTCGCATATCTCTTTGGCAAAAAGATTAAATAAAGAAATTCCTAACTCGCATATTTTGGATCAATACAGCAATCCCTCGAATCCCGGTGCGCATTATGAATTTACAGCGGAAGAAATTTTGAAGGATTTTGCTGGAGAAAATAATCAAGATTTAAATAAGCTCGCCATGGTGGTCATGGGTGCTGGAACTGGCGGGACCATTACGGGTGTGGCTAGAAAATTAAAAGAAAAATTGCCTGGAATTAAAATTATCGGCGCAGATCCCGTCGGGTCGATTTTGGGCGGCGGTGATTTGATTAGCTCTTACCAGGTTGAGGGCATTGGGTATGATTTTTTCCCAGAAGTTTTAAATAATAAATTAATAGATAAGTATGTGAAAACAGAAGATCAGCCGTCTTTATTAATGGCCCGAAGATTAATTCGTGAAGAAGGTTTATTTGTTGGCGGTAGTTCAGGTGCGGCAGTTTGTGCAGGGTTGGAAGCGGCGAAAGAGTTAAAACCGGGTCAAAAGTGTCTCATTATTTTGCCAGATTCGATTAGAAATTATTTGTCTAAGTTTGTGGATAATTCTTGGATGAAAGAAAAGGGGTTTGTTAATTAGTAAGCCCCCTCTCTGCCCCTCGATTTCATCTTCGGGTCTGTCTCTCCCGCGAGGGGAGAGACGAAATTCTATTGAGCAAGTGAGAAATTTATGAAAAAAAATACCCATCTAGACACCCATCTGGAAACAGACGCTATTCATGGCGGTCAATCTCCAGATCCCTCTACTGGCGCCATTATGCAGCCGATTTATGCGACGTCGACGTATGTGCAATCTTCGCCAGGTGTTCATCAGGGCTATGAATACAGCCGCTCGCAAAATCCCACCCGTATGGCTTTTGAGCGTTGTGTGGCTGTTCTGGAAAACGGCACTCAGGGCTTTGCTTTTGCGTCAGGATTAGCGGCGATTGGGACTATTTTAGAATTATTAAATCATGGGGATCATCTGATTGCCGTGGATGATCTTTACGGCGGGACTTTTAGACTATTTGATAAGGTCCGAGCGCGGACTCAAAATTTAAATTTTACTTTGGTCAATATGAACCAGCCCGGTGAGCTGGAGAAAGCGTTAAGACCCAATACTAAGATGATCTGGATCGAGAGCCCGACGAATCCCATGATGAAATTGGTAGATCTCGAAAAAATTGCTGAGTTTGCAAAGAAAAATAATTTGATTTCCGTGGCTGATAATACTTTTGCGACGCCCGTAATTCAGCGGCCTTTAGATTTAGGTTTTGATCTAGTCATTCATTCAGTCACTAAATATTTAAACGGCCATTCAGACATGATTGGCGGGGTTGTTGTGAGTAAGAGTCCTGAATTGGCTGAAAGACTGGGATTTTTACAGAACGCTATTGGCAGTATCTTGGGCCCCTTTGATAGTTTTTTGGCTTTAAGAGGTTTGAAAACCTTGCCTATTCGCATGGAGCGGCATTCCCAAAATGCGCAGTTATTAGCTGAATATCTGGAAGCGCACCCTAAAGTTCAGAAAGTAATTTACCCAGGCTTAAAGTCTTTTGATCAATATGATTTGGCCCAAAAGCAAATGAAATTAATGGGCGGGATGATTTCTATAGTTTTAAAAGCAGATCTAGCCGGAACAGTGAGATTCTTAGAGCAGTGTAAAATTTTTGCCTTGGCTGAAAGCCTAGGCGGTGTGGAAAGTTTAATAGACCACCCAGCCATCATGACTCATGCGTCAGTGCCCAAAGAGATGCGAGAGCAATTGGGCATCTTGGATAGCTTTGTGAGAATTTCTGTGGGCTTAGAGCATATTGAAGATTTAAAGCAAGACTTGGATCAGGCGCTGGGCTGTATCTAAACCTGTCCTGCTTTCGTCTCTCCCGCGAGGGGAGAGACGAGGTCATTCTTATGTTTAATGGCACTACCTTAGGGATTTCATGACTGGGAGAGGCTCTTCTAAGAATGATGGTGTAGGGGCGAATCTTGTATTCAATGGCACTTACTTAAGGATCAGGTGTAGGGGCGAATCTTGTATTCGTCCCTGCTTAGTAGGGAAGTGGCAAATAATGTTATGTTCTAAATGAAATCAGTTTCCGAATTTTGCATGATTATTTTT
>CAMCUU010000089.1 GCA_945879065.1 Francisella tularensis subsp. holarctica | reverse complement strand
TCACTCATCGTTTTATCTCGAGTATTTAAAACTTTTTCAACAATGGCTTTTTTGGCGGCTTCTGTTAAAGATTTCATCATTCATCTCCATTAAGCCCCCTTTATAAATGTTTCTGTGCTTAGAGGCGACAACTATCCTGACACAGGGGGGAAAGCGTCGCAATCACTGATCCCGTTTTGAGAGAAACATGAAATTCCGCACTTGAAGATTGCAGCATGCCATTGTGCTGTATCGCATGTTCTTCTGGCCTATAAAATTCTTGTCCATATTTCTGCATCAGCGATTCCAGCTCTGAACCTGGCGTAACTTGTCTATATAACCACTGGCCGAACTTGGCTAAATCTTCAGCCGTCACCCAATAACCGCCCCCTGGGCTTGCAACAATATGCGCCGTTCTTGGATCGTCTAAGTTAAACTTTCCGTGAGGGGGTCTTGATGGGCTGAAGCTGGGCATGCCTACAGGATCAATAATATATTTCCGCAAAATTTGATTAAAACTTAAGCGCTCAGATTCTTCTTTGTCCCGGTTATAAGCATGCTCAATGGCTAAACCCACTAATAATATTCCAAGATTGCTATAGCTATTCTTGAAAACTCGATCATCCGCCAGTCTTAAAAAATCATCCAATGTATTCATCTCAGGAGGCTTATCACCAGAGGCCATCGCCTTGTCTATCAAAGCAAAATAGCCATTCAGATGCCCACCTAAATTCGCTTGATGTGTCATAATTTGATGCAAAGTTACCAACTCTAATTGTTGACTGACATTGGGAAATTTTTCTCGGCTCAAAATAGCCTGGGCTGAATCAGATAATTGAATGGGTAAAGACAACGCAGATTCAGGAAGAATCCCCTCTTTGATCATGATTAAAGTCAGCATTCCCGTAAAAACTTTACCAATGGAATGCATCGCGTAGACCGGCGCTGGTTCACCTGGAAGATCTGAACCTCGTATCACGCCATCAGGCAAGGCAGACCCCATAGCCACAGAAGCTGAGAGCGCTTTGTCTGATAAATATTTTTGCATATTAAAAAGATCAGCCAGCTGAATCTCTGGATTAATTTCTTCAAATTTTTTAAGCATGCCAGGCGTCATTAATTTCTCATCCTCAGCGATGGCACGAATCAATAAAATAGGCGTGTCTTTCATCGTGTTAAAAAAGACTTCAAAGTCTCGTTCCCTACCAGTAATTACACTTTCAAATAATTGATTGAGCTTTTCTTCCCAAGGCTCTCTGGGATAGTGAGTTGAGATAGCGTGTTTTTTAAATTCCTCGAGACTTTTGGGATTTAAAGTAAGAACACACTTCTCCCAGAAGGCTTGTAAAATCTCGCGTTTTTCGGCTAATTCATATTCTAACCAAGTCATAGATCCAGACATTATTTGCTTAATCCCAGTGATTAAATTTTTCGCGAATCTTTATATTTTTAATGCTGGAGTCAAAGTTTTTTCTGGCTCAAAGTGACTTATAAATATAAATTAGCGCAATAAAATATTTAAGGTCCATAAAAAGATCCACCATGTCTGACACCCCAAAAGAAAAGCAAGTAGAAATCACCACCAAAATCGCATCAGCTCTTATCGCTGAACAGTTTCCAGAATTCTCACATCTGCCAATTAGACCCGTTGATCATGGTGGCAATGACAATCGAACTTTCCGCTTGGGAACTGAGCTATCCATCCGATTACCCAGCGCTGAAGAGTACGTGAGACAAGTCGAAAAAGAACAAAAATGGTTACCAAAAATTGCAGACCATCTACCCCTTCCAATTCCTCGGCCTATTGCAATGGGAAAACCCAGTGAAATCTATCCCTGGCCTTGGTCGATCTATCAATGGCTAGAGGGCGAAAGTGCCAACAGCCTAGTCTTAAGCGATCAAGATTTAGAAACCATCGCCGAACAGCTGGCCAATTTCTTAAGTGAGTTTCATCAGTTCAATGCTGACGGCGCCCCCGCTCCTGGACTCCATAATTGGGGGCGCGCCGCTCACACGTCTATTTATGACGCTGAGACAAGATCTCTAATCCAGTCACTTAAAAATCTTATTAACCCTGATAAGGCCGAATCCCTTTGGCAAAGAGCGATTGATTCCAAATGGGAACAAGATCCCGTCTGGGTTCATGGCGATGTTTCAAGCGGCAATATTCTCGTAAAAGATCATCAACTTTCAGCAGTCATTGATTTTGGCTGCATGGGCATTGGCGATCCCGCCTGTGACTTAACCATCGCTTGGACTTTTTTTAAAAATAAAAGCCGGGAAATTTTTAAAGCCCATTTGCCTTTGGATGAAGACACCTGGGCAAGAGCGCGTGGCTGGGCACTCTGGAAAGCGCTGTATGAAATTTCTGTACTGGAGAATAAAAGCGGCGAGGCTTTAGAAAAGCAAATGCAAATTATTAATGCGGTTATTAAAGAGAATGATGAATGATTTCCCCATTTGAAAAATACCTCAATGTTTGGGACCTAGTTCCAGATGGAAATCCAATCTCAACCCACAGCTCTGATCTACTTCCAGTCATTTATAAAAATCAGCCTGCCATGCTAAAAATTGCGCTTTCAAAAGAAGAAGAGCGCGGCAATTCACTGATGACCTGGTGGAATGGCCAGGGCGCCGCCCCTGTATTTTTTCATGAAGGCCCTGCCATATTAATGGAACGCGCCTTAGGTAAAAACTCTTTGATCCAGATGGCTAAAAATAATCAAGATGATAAAGCCACTGAAATTATTTGCGCTGTCGTTCAAAAATTACAGGGCATCAAAAATCAAAACCAACCACCCTCTTTAACCTCCCTTTCAGAATATTTTAGAGCGCTAGGCCCAGCGGCTTCTCAACATGGCGGCGTATTAATCCAAGCCCATCAGACCGCCCAAGAATTATTAGAGAATCCAGAAAACTCAGTCATTCTTCATGGCGACATTCACCATGGCAATATTTTAGATTTTGGTGATAAAGGCTGGTTAGCCATCGATCCAAAAGGTTTGATGGGTGAGTCTTATTTTGATTTCGCGAATTTATTTTTAAATCCGGATTTTGAACTGGCAACCAAGCCAGATCGTTTAAAAACGCAGCTTGCTCTTGTTTCTGAAACTGCAGGTCTAGATAAAAACAGATTATTAAAATGGATCTTGGCTTATGCGGGGCTTTCAGCCGCTTGGCATTTTGAAGATGGGACAAGTCCTGATTTACCCCTTACTATTGCCAAAATTATTTTAGATAATTTCTCAATAGGCCAACCATGAAAGAAAATAAAATTTTCAATGAACTCAAAAAATCTATTTCTAATCTTTATGAACCCGCTGGAATAAAACTCACCAGCTATCCAGTTCCAGAATCAGAAAGCGCTGAGTACGGCGCTTATTGTTTTTCTTTAGATCATAAAAAAGTTTTATTCAGAATCGCTAAAACAACACCGACCAAAATTGGCCAATTTGTGACCCTCTGGAAACGCCCTAGTCCTAAAGGTGAAATCGTGCCGTTTGATCGGTAATTGTCAAAGAAGTTGTCGCCTCAAGTTTTTAAATTTTTTCTATGAAGCCATCAGTTCCTCCTCTGTTTTTCTAGTTTTATTTTTTCTGTCTGGGTTCAGGGTCACGACTTCAGCGATGTCCCAGTTGCGTGTATTTTTTGACC
>CAMCUU010000088.1 GCA_945879065.1 Francisella tularensis subsp. holarctica | reverse complement strand
AAAAACGGGAAGTCATAATTAATTATTGAAATTCGCGATCTAAATTGAAACTTTTCGCATAAAAATTCAAAAAAATGAGCATTTTTTGCCTCTATAAATTTTTTTGTTTTTATCGCGCTAAATTTCTGCAGTTTTCAACGGGGCCTTTGCGTAGCCCAGGCTGCCATTTGAAATATTAAATAAGACCCTGGGGGTCTTCATTAATAAAAAAAGCTCGGGGCTTAAAGTAAAAGTGGGTTGAATCTCTTCATGAATAAAAACATTTTTAAGTTGCTCTGAAATAGCTTCTTGCTCTTGGTGAATTTTTTTTGATTTTTTTAAAGCGGACTCCTGGGCTCTGCCTGCTTTGGTTTTAGAGGTCACGGTGGGCCATTTTTTATTTTCAATGCTTTTCTGGCCTTTTTGTTTTGAATTTTTAGCTCGAACCTGTTCTTTCATCAGGGACTCATGGGCTTGTTCTTGAGCTTGTTTGAGTAATTTTTTCTGATTTTCTAAGTTGGATTTTTCTTGAGAGAGACAATTTTTATAGTCTTGATATTCGCCATTAAAAATTCTGATGGTTTGATTTTCCAGATGCCAAAAAGTACTTAAAAACTTTTGGCTTAATAAGCCAGGATCATGGGAAATAATGAGGATTGTCCCTGGAAAGTGTTCTAAAAATTTAAACAAAGATTTTTTGTTCTGAAGATCTAAGTGATTAGTGGGCTCATCTAGCAATAACAAATCGGGGTTGGTTGAGAGAGCCTGTGACAGTAAAAGATTAAATTGCTCGCCGCCGCTTTTGTTTTTTAATAGGGGGTCGGTGGGTTCTGGGATCTGAGGGACAAAGCCAAGATTAATCCCAGACTGCGCAGCCAGAACTTTAATTTGATTAAGTAAGCTTGATTTCCCCGCGCCATTTCGGCCGATCAAAGCAATTTTATCGCCGTACGAAATATCAGCGTTAAAATTTTCAAAACAGATTTTATGGGGGAGGGTGAGAGAAAGATCTCGAATAGATAAAGTCGAATGCATACATGAATCTCCAATAGCTTTAAGAAAAAAGTTAGCTAAACGAGATTTTGATCCATGTGTGCGTGCTCCAAATTTAAAACGGGCGAAATTTATAGAGAACTTTGCTGGGGGTCAATGGGGTTTTTATAAAAGTCTTTAAGGGTCTTATGGACGGCTTCTAATAAACCTTTTCTCATTGATTAATCTCCAGTTCAAAAGCGCTAATTTTTTGAATTACAGCTTCAAAATCCGGCACTTCCCCAAAAATCATATTGGACATGGCCAGATAATCTTTTTTAAGAGAACTGATCATTTCAAGAGAGGGGGTTAATGTGAATGATCCTGGGCGAGCTTCTTTCAGATCAAAATCTTTGCTATTAAAAAATAATTCAGCGTGATGGGCGCAGTTGATCGCTAAAGACTTATCTTTTTGTGCCTGTTGGCCAATGTTTGAATTAAGCAGCTGATAAAGATCGTAGTAATGCCGAGAGACTCTATTCCCTTCATGTCGCAAGCTGCCTCGATGGTCATGCCAGCGTCGCAAGCCATGTAATATCACCACTTTGTCCCAGAAAGTTCGTTCTGGGTTGATCGTAATAATGTCGTGAATGATTAAGTTATTTTCGGGAAGATCTTCTGAAATGTAGGGGGAAATACTGACGGATTGATGGGGGTCTAGAGCCGACTTAGCACCTGCTTCAATTTTGACGGAAGGCTGGATGTAATGGTTTTGAGTTGTAGTTACAGAAGGGTATTGAACTAAAAGAGTTTGCTGATCTGGATCTGAAGGGTCCAAAAGAACAGAAGGTAATTTGTATTCAGCCATGATTTTATTTAATCGATTAATTAAATCTCCTTGAATATACGTCTGACAAGATTTTTTAATCTGATCCAATTTTTGGCGTTGCTGTTTTCCAGAAAGACTTTCTAAATCATGAGGCTCAATATTTTGACCGAGGTCTTCTCGAAAAACGGTGATGTCGACATCCTCCGAAAATCTTGAAATTAACCCATAGGCCTTAGATAAAGACGTCCCGCCTTTAAATAATAAGCGAGGCTCCCCAGTGGATTTCTTATTAAATAAAAGATCTAAAACCCAGCAGACCCAGAAGTCTTTTTCGATATTTTGAATCGTCGTGCCGACTCTATTGGCCGCTGATAAAAACAAATCTCTTCGATCTGAAATAGGTGCATTAATAATTTTTAAAAAATTAGGATTCATTTCGTATTTTTTCCAAGAGTTCGGTGACTAGCTTTTGCATCCAGGCCGGAATGGTATGAATGCCAGATTGAAGATCTTTGCAAAGCGCGGGGCCTTGGGAGGGATTTTGTAATAGATTAATGATTTTGGATTTGATTAAGTCTTGATCTAAAGATTGATCGGATTTTAAGCTGTCTCTAAACCAGTAGAGCGCCTGAATAATTCTCATGGCTGGACGACCTGCCCAATAGAGTTTACTGGGAGCGGCTAATTTAAATTGGATGGTAAGGTTGTCGAGTTGGATGGGTTTCAATTGGCCTTCGGTGTGTACCACTACTTTTCCAGGAACAGCGTTCGTTAAACCTAAATCGTTAGCCGCTGTTATGCCGTCAATTAAAATTCTGACTTGATCCCGTCTTCCAATCGCCTCAATGATCAATCGATAATCTGGAGTCAGTGGCTTTCCAGTGAGTGAATTAATGGTTGGGGCATCAAATAGCCCGCGGGTGATACGACGAAGTTTTCCGGTATTAACTAAGCGCTGAAGTGCTTTATCGATGGCGTCTCTGCTTCCAAAATCAATAAAATCTATA
The DNA here is from genome assembly GCA_945879065.1 of Francisella tularensis subsp. holarctica. Classification (GTDB taxonomy): domain Bacteria; phylum Pseudomonadota; class Gammaproteobacteria; order Francisellales; family CACEW01; genus CAMCUU01. Next base: position 920 of record CAMCUU010000088.1, on the reverse strand, counting down.
GCAGTCCAGATCCTTTTGGACTTTGATCCATTAATTTTATTAATAATCAATGTGTTAATGCTTTCCATCGGGTGTTTTTTATTTATTTTTTGTCCGAAAAGTATATATGAATTCCGGACAAATCCAATGGGTTTTAAAATTTCTGTCACCACTGGTGACAGTTTTAAAGGACAGCTATTCGCAATTAAGTTTTTTTTAAATTGGAGAAAAAATAAATTACCCATCTTGATGGTACACAAAATAAGTGTATTATTGAATACCTGGATTTGTTAATAAAAGTTCGTTCACTTGGAAACATATACGGTAGAAATATCAACAGAGGCTGAGAAGAATCTCAAAAAGATTCCTGAAAATTTAGTGATGAAGCTCGCTTTATGGGTCAAGCATGTGAATAACGAGGTTAATAAACATGAGTACTAAAAAAAATAAAGACGCATTGGGCTTACTTGAAACAATTTCTGGCCGGCGATTAACGCTTGGATCTGCTATTTGGTCTATCAGAACGAGCGATGAGTTTTCTCAAGTTGAATTTGCCGAAAAATTAGGGGTATCTAAGCAATACCTCTGCGACTTAGAGCACGATAGAAAAAGCGTCAGCCTTAAACAAGCGGTTAAATTTGCCGAACTCCTTGGTCATCCTGTCATTACTTTTGTTCAGCTTGCTATTCAAGATCAACTCAATAATGAAAGGCTAAAACTAAAAGTTAATCTTCAGGAAGTAGCTTAAGGTGATCAAATAAAGTGGTGAATATTAGTACGGCGCTTGTCCAGCGGTAATCCCCCCATTATTAGCAGCATAAAAAAGTAGAGGGTTAGGCTGCGATAGCCAGTTTTTGTTTGGGGGTAATACCGCCGAGTGCCATATTGGGTCGTTCGTTGTTATAAGTCCATAACCATTTCGTCGCACAATCTTGAACTTC
>CAMCUU010000087.1 GCA_945879065.1 Francisella tularensis subsp. holarctica | reverse complement strand
TTTTGCTCTCTCTAAACAAATATCTAAATCCCCACTCACCAAACTACCCAAACTACCCAAACCACTCTCTTTCAAAAATTTTTCTAAATTAACCAAGCCCTCTGGATCTTCCTGTTTACAATCATCACATAATTTTCTAATCAATCTTTGGGCAATTAATAAACTAATGGCACTGGCGACTTCATAAGCTTTCACCCCCATTCCAGACAGACGGGTTAAACTTTCCAGCGCGCTATTAGTATGCAAAGTACTTAAAACCAAATGACCCGTGTGAGCCGCTTTGACGGCTATTTGGGCGGTTTCCAAATCTCGAATCTCCCCCACCATCATGACATCGGGATCCTGTCTTAAAAAAGCAGTGAGAACTTTAGAAAAATCCAGGCCAATTTTATTTTGAACATTGACTTGATTAACCCCCGACAAGTTCATTTCGATTGGATCTTCTACGGTACAAATATTTTTCTTCACACTGTTTAATACTTCTAGGGCGCTGTACAAACTTAAAGTTTTCCCACTCCCCGTCGGCCCCGTGACAATAATTAAACCCTGGGATTTGCCCAGGGCTTGTTTTAATAATTTAAGCGCTTCCTGGTTTAAACCTAACTGCTCCAAACTCAATCTTTTTTTCTCAGACTCTTGCAGTCTTAAGACTATCTTCTCACCCCATCGTGTAGGACAAGTACTCACCCTAAAATCTATTTTATTTTTATTAAATTCCCTGGAAAATTGCCCGTCTTGGGGCAGCCTTTTTTCAGCAATATTTAAATCCGCCAGGACTTTAATTCGAGAGATTATTTTTTCTCCGTCTTCTAATTTTAATAAATTTAAATTATTTAAATTATTTAAATACTCATACAAAAAACCATCTTTTCTAAATCTCACTCTTAAGCCCTGCTCCAGGGGCTCAAAATGAACATCTGAGATTTTATTTTCTACAGCTTCCGATAAAATTTTTTCTAATAAAATAATCACTTTCTTTTTAAGCCTTGCACACACTGGGCCGATGGCTTGGATCCAGCGTCCCGCCTAAGCAATCCCAGGTGATTTGCCCCGCTTGAAAAACAGGTGTAAACAACAAAGTCCCCAGCTGATTTTTATACAAAACCTCAATCACCCCAGCTTTTAAAATTTTAATACTTTCGACATAAGTCCCATGAATATCTTGAGCTAAATCTAGATCTTTATTACTAGAAATTTGATCCAAACTCCCATGCTCTAAAGCAAAACTTGTGACCGCTAATTTCACTGGCGCAATTAAACTTAAACCCTCAGAAGCCTTGGCCTTGTTTAAATACCCGCTAAAAATCGGTAGGGCTACACACGCAGCAACACTTACAATGGCTAAGACCACCATGACTTCGACCAGGCTAAATCCCGCCTCTTTTTTTAATTTAATTAAGCTCATATTTTTCACAACGCATACCCCTAAAAAATAAAATAAAACTCTTAATCAGAATCCATAAACACAATAAAAAAATCAGCACTGAGATACAAGCCGATCACAAAACACCCCCTCACCCAATATTTATTTTTTTATTTAATTTATTTCCAGCTGAGTTTTCTGTAAGTTCCCGCCCGATTTTTTAAAGCTAATTTTTTAATTTTTTGGGAGTAAATAAAATAATGGGCGACGAGCTTAAAGAACTAAAAGTCGAGAAAGTCGAGGTAGCTGAGGCAGGAGAAGCAGAAGGAGCCGCCCTTCCGCCCCTACCAGCTGGTGTTTTATGGAAGACTATTCAAGACGACCATGGCACCCACTATCTGCAAGTGAGAAAGAAAGACCCTCGTGAATTTACCTTGTTTTATCTCATCCATATCACCAGCCGTCTAGATTTCCTAATAAAAACACTCTCCTCTCAAGACCCAGACATTAAAGACAGCATGATTGCTTTTTCTCTCTGCCAATTTTATGGAAACACAGGCTGCGTGCTCACTCCAGCCCCTAATTTCGTGGTTTACAGTCGCGATATTGTGCAAAAATTAGAGCATTATTTAAAAGAAAATTCAGAGGCTGTAAGATTAGGCAAGCGCCTACCCCACACCCTTCCAGATTCAGCCGCTGAAATTTTAGAAAAATTTAAGCGCTTTCTATTATTTAATCTCGCGCATTATTTAGGCACCATACTGACAGGCGACGAATCTTATCTAAAAATAATTACTCAAGATTTTACAAGATTTCAAAACTCTTCTTTGATTCAAGCAGTTCCTCACAGCGTTGAGCTACTCACTGAGTTTTTAATTAGAAAATACAATCCGCCTCAAAAAAATGACACGAAATATTGGACGGCATGGACAAGCTCTGTTCTGCTTATTTTTGCTTTAGTGAGAAATAACAATAATCCAAGCCAACTCGAATTAGTTAAACAATGCGCTCTCTCTTTTGCTGAAGAAGATAGGCTCGTTAGGGTATGGGTAAAAAACTTTCTTACAGCCTTGGGCGGGCATGAAGAATTAGTTAAAAAAATTCAGAGCCTTCCCTCTGGCACCAATAAAAAACATCAGCAAAGAATTCGCGCAAGAGAACATGTTTCTATGAGTTTTGCGACCCTGAGCATTGTTTTGCACTTTCCTTTAGAAGAACCAAAAGAAGCAAAAGAACCTGGAGCTGGAACTGGAGCTGGAACTGGAGCTGGAACTGGAGCTGGAGGTGCATCAGCATCAGAACCAGAATCCGGAGCTCGAGCCACAGCGCCTTCTCCTGACGCTTCCAGCACTTCGCCTGACACCAGTGGTTCAGAAGAAATCCCTCCCATAGCTGGCGCTGGTAGTGGCGAAAGGCCTGCGGCAAGACCGGCCACGCCAGAACTATCAAGAATTGCCCTGCTAGAAACACAATTAGCAAACTTGCTTGAACAGACAGAAGAAAAAATAAAAACACTTCAAGAAGATCTGGCTGAAAAACAAGCAATAACAGCCATTGCAGAGCGTGCAAGAGGCCAAGTTAAAGCATTAAAACTAGAAATAAAAAACCTGGAAACCCAGATCAAAAAATATGCTGATGAAACCACTTCGCAGGCTTTAACGATTCAAAAACTCTCTAAAAAACTTGAACAAACCACTGAAGAAAATAGAGAGATTTATGCAAATCTCGCCAAGCTTCAGAAAGAAAGAGGCAAGGAGAGATGTAAAATCTCAAAACTTGAAGAAGCACTAAAAGCTTATCAAGAACAAAAAACACCAAGACCTACTTTAACGCTCCAAACTCGCGTTGGTGTGAATCGTACGGATGAATATGTTGACGGAATCGGTCCTGTTGTTCTTCCAGATGGAAGTGCTGGAGGATTATTTTGCCCGGATGGGAAAATCTCTGGGCCCAGATTGCATGATTTGATTCAGCAAACACTGGAGAAAGACAAAGAAATTGAAAAGTTAAAACAAGAGCTGCAAGAATCTAAAGCAGCATTCCGCCATCTCAGTGCTCAGCTAGATTCAAAACCTAAAGCACGGGACGCGCTTGCCGTGGCAGCTACTACTCCTACTCAAAGAGAAAAATCTCCTGGCGCTCGAGCAGGAATGGCACCTGTTTAAAAGTGATGATTGATCGTCTCTCTCTCCAGGGGAGCTTACAATTAGCCTTAATTTTTACTTGAAAAATTTTGAATTGTACGGTCTCGGATCAAGCTATCTAATAGGAAAGGGGTAGGGGCGAATCTTGTATTCGCCCTCGATCGGATCTCGCGCCTATAAAAATAAATTTAATCATGTTTAAA
>CAMCUU010000086.1 GCA_945879065.1 Francisella tularensis subsp. holarctica | reverse complement strand
AAATTAAATAAAATATTAACCCCCAGAGCCAGAGCTGCAATTTTTACAGGCGTCTTGGTATTTTGGCGAGAATAAAACGCGCTGACTAAGACTTTAACCGCAATAAAGAAAAATAAGCCTAAAGAGAGAATCACTAAGGCCCAGGCCGTATTTAAAGCATCTTGTGCGCTAAATTTTCCATACTGATAAATTACACAGACCATGGGCTTGGCTAAAACGGCTAATCCTGCAGCGGCTGGCAAAGCAAAAATCAAGACTAGTTTGAGCGCCCAATTCAAAGAACTATTAAAACTAATTTGATCTGATTTGGCATGCATGCTGGAAAGATGAGGTAAAACAACCGTCCCTAAAGCAACTCCAAAAATTCCCAGAGGAAACTGCATTAATCTATCCGAGTAATACAACCAAGAGACCGACCCTGTTTGTAAGAAAGACGCAAAAATAGTGTCGATTAATAAGCCAATCTGAACTACTGATGCCCCAAAAATGGCGGGAATCATTAATCTTAAAATCTTAGTCACGCCAGGGTGAGATTTAACTAATTTAATTTTTGGCCAGGTCAGCAAACCCAATTGATACAAAAAAGGCAGCTGGAATAAGAGCTGAATTAGCCCAGCCAGAGTCACGCCCCAAGCCACGGCTAATTCAGGATGCGTAAATCGATGTGCGGCATATAAAGTCACCAGGATCATGACAATATTTAACAAAGTGGGTGTAAATGCGGGGACGGAAAATTTCCCATAAGTATTTAAAACACCGCCTGCGAGCGCCGTCAGAGCAATAAAAAACAAATAGGGAAACATGATTCTGAGCATGCTTTCAGTCAGAGCGAATTTACTGGGATCGTGCCAAAAACCGGGTGCAAAAATAAAGACTAGAAAAAACGCGAAAATCATGCCCAATAAAGCAAAAACAAAAGTCACTAGGCCTAATAATCCGGCCACATGGGCGATTAAATTTTTAACTTCTGCTTCTGAATATTTAGTTTTAGCTTCAGATAAGACCGGCACAAAGGCCTGAGCAAAAGCCCCCTCGGCAAATAAGCGACGCATAAAATTAGGAATCTTAAACGCGACTAAAAAAGCATCCATCTGGGCCGTGGCACCAAAAACAATGGCGAAGACGACTTCTCGCAATAAACCCAGAATTCTAGAAATCAGCGTCATAGAGCCAACGGTAAGAGTGGATTTGAATAAATGCTTGCTCATAAAATTTTTATAATCTTTGTATTTTTCTGCTTAAAAATGGCCGGCGAAGATACCAGATCTGGCACCCTATAAAAACCTAAAAATTGGGCCAAAAAAAACACCCAGATCGGGTGTTTTTAAATCAAACTTAAGTTAACTAGTTATGCGCTGTAGCCATGATTCGCTGGAACTTCTGCATTACGAATCGTGTTAAGCACACTGGCTGTTCTCGCTTGAGCTGGAACCGCTAAAGTTTCGTCCCCTGATTTCAAATGATTAATTTGATTGTCTGTTTTGTGAATTAATTCATTAATTTTCTTAACTGCCTTTGCTGCTAACTCTGCACCTTCTAGTGCTAATTCTACTGCTAATTCGATCATTCTCATTCTCCCGACTTTTTGTAATTTAAATTTAAAATTTCTTAACTAACCCATTAAATAATCGTCGTCATACTTCACATCTAAAGTGATGGAGTCAAGTAGTTCGTCATATTTTTTCATCAGATTTCTGTTCTCACCTATTTTTGGATCTTCTAATAATAATTGTCTCAAAGCTTCCAAAATTTTCTTTCTATATTCCAATATTTTTATTTCTTTTTGTTTTAATAACTCATTCTTTTTTTCTAACTCTATCGCCTTACCTTTCAAAGCATCTTGATATGCACGCAGCTTTAATAGCTTATCCGCCAACTGGTCGGTTGAATCTAAGTGAGGCATATCGTTCCGCTTATTCATCATGTTTCTCAAAGTTCCTAAAATTCATTCTAATTTTGCCATGCGTAGGATCATTGTCTAGAAGAAATTTTCTATTATTTTTGTAAGAGATCCTCTCTATATAAATAAAACCTAGAATTAATTTATTTTTAAACTTGTTTTACTATTCTAACGAACACTAATTAAAACTAACTTAAAAAATAGTAAGACCCCCACCATCATGATCCAGTCCGAACAAAAAAATCCCGAATCTTCTGAGTTAAATTTAATTATTTCGAGCCTGCAAGCTCTGATTAAACTTAATCAACTCCAGGAAAAATCTTATTTAACTAAGCAATACCAACGATCCCAGCTAGCCCATGAAAAAAGATTGAGCTTGGCGAGATTTAATTTAAGAAAAAAAATAGATTTTCTAGATCACTATATTTCAGAACAAACTAGTCAGAAAAATCTTTCAGAAAAAATCAAACAATTTTCAAAAATCCTATTAGAAGAATTAGAACAGCTCTCTTTAAATATTATTGCCATGGGCTGCTTAAGATTTCGAATTATGGAAGACCCCGAGACTTTGACTTTAAAAGATAAGCTACTCAAAACTTCTTCGATGCTCTCGCAATTTCTAGAGTCTTTAGTTTTATTACTCCAAGAGCCCAAAATTAAACTTAATCTCCAGCTATTAAAGCGCCAGATCATGGTTTTAGAAGAAGCTTTTCATTCGGCTTACCCTCTGGACCCTGAAGATGAAATGATGTTTTCTTGGGATGATGAAGATGATGAAGATGAAGCAGAGCAAGAAGAAAATGACGACAATAATTTAATAGACGTCAGTTACGACGAGGCTCATATGGCCCTTCAGGCTTTTATTCATACGCTAAAAATCACTTATAAAGACCTGGAGTCCCTCGTCCAAGCTCTGGCGCCCTGGAGAAAAATCTGATGATTCAAGAAACTGCTTTAAGTCTTTTTTACCAACGTTATATGGCCTATTTTTCCGGCTGCATCTTTGGATTAATTAAGGGAAAAGTCAGCCCAAAATTACTTCAAGCCCAGAAAGAATTTTTAGCGGCGACTCAAGACGTCCTAAATTACCCAGACTTTGACGAATCCGATGCGCTTATAGAATCTATTGCTCAGCTTACTCAAAGCATTCATCAATTAGTCAAAACTGGCTTTTCTTCTGAAATTCGTGGCGAGTTGCATCATCCTTTGGAAGATTTATTAAACAGAAATATTGCGTATTTAAATTCTTTAGATCCTAGAGCTAAAAACGACCCTATTTTATTTGCCCTGGAAGACGAAATAGAGTCCATTTCTGAGATTCAAAGAGAGTGTGAAATTGAGCTCCCAGAAGATGCCGCAGCCCTTTCCAGCTTATTAGCCAATTTGAAAGACTTGGCCCTCTGCATGCACTCTTTGGGGTCTTTGTCTCAATAATTTTTTAAATAAATCCCACATAAATATCAAACCTGGAGCTCGCTCCAATCAACTGATCTTTTGTTTTTTCCCCCGCTAAAAAAGGGGCATTCTTAGGTCTTTTAACAATGACTTTAGGCGCATGCTGTCTCGCAATATTTAATAAACCATCAGCGTCTAAATCTTCACCAACTAAGTCTCTTAAATCTCTCATGGGTTTTTTAACCAGGGCAGATTTAGTTCTATGAGGAAACATCGGGTCCAGATAAATCAAATCTATCTCACCCTGTGCTTGTTTTATTTTAGGGATTAATTCCAGGGCCTGGCCCGAATAAAGAAAGATTCTGGAAAAGATATTAACTAATTCTTGATTTTCTAAACTTTTTTCTAAACCAGATTTTAAACCTAAAGACAGGGCTGCAAATACTTCTGGATTTCTTTCGATCATGAAAACTTCAGCGCCCAAAGACGCTAATAAAAAACCGTCTTCCCCAAAGCCTGCCGTGGCATCGAT
>CAMCUU010000085.1 GCA_945879065.1 Francisella tularensis subsp. holarctica | reverse complement strand
TTCAGAACTCAATGCCCTGTTACTAGCTGCTAAAGAAAAAAAGAAACAAAGGTATTTAGACGGTGTTGCAAAAGGCGCTGCCACTACTGCCGCAGAAATAGCGCGACAAGGACAAGCTGCTGCTACCTTCCATGACCTGCATATTGCTGAAGCTCGAGCTGGAGCTGGAGCTGGAGCTGGAGCTGGGCCTAAAAAATAAAAACGGGGAAAATAAATATGTCAGGTCACTTAAAAGAAGAAAGCGATGCACCTGCTGGAGCTGGAGCTGCTGAAGATGAAGAACCCCATGACGCTACTTTTACACAGTATTGCAAGGACATCTTAAACAGCGTGGAAGACGATGATGCAGAGGGCTTTTTAAACGAACTTCTTAAAAAAGAGCCTCCTACTGCTCTTGATCTTCACGCAGATTGCCTGAACAAAGAAAATGCAAGAAGAGTGATGGCGGAAATTGCGAACCTAGACCCAAGTGAAAACAAAACCACCATTCTTTTTTTAGCGTCACTTTATTTTTTATTAGTTCATTGCCGATATCTTGATGACCAGAATACACGGAAACTAGGCCCCCCTTATGCGCCTAGAATTTTTACGGCTTTTAATGATCCTGAAGGTTTTTATCAAACCGCACCACCTACTTTTAAAATCCCTCTCATACTCAATATCACAAATTTTTTTATTTTTTCTCCACCCCCAACGCGAGAAGAAAGCGCGGCATATTTGGATGACAGCATCATAATTTTATTTGCACTTATTAAAGGACGGCTAAACGACCTCTTTATTTTAAAAACTAAATCTGCACGTCACTTTCTTCAGATGCACAAGTTATTAATGGAAGCAGCGCAGAGTCCAGATCTACAAGAAGGGCTAGCAAAAACTGCAATGATTAGGACGCTGAAAGAAGAGCTGGCAGAGGCACGCAGAAAAGAGTTGATTGATATTGAGGAAGAAGAAAAATCCACTGCACAAACACCCGCAAAGAAAGGAAAAAAGAAAGGGAAAGGGAGAAAAGAAAAAGGCTCCTCAGCCCCAACCAGCGCTGGAGCCGCGCCTGCTGCCACACTCCCGACTATGGATGCCGCTGAGATTCAAAAAGTCAGAGATTTATTAGCTGAAAAAACACGCGTAGCTGAAGCGCTGGAAGAAGAAACAGCGAGATTGAAAGGGCATCTTTCTGATACAACACAGCGGACTATCGAACTTCAGAAAGCCCTGGAAAAAATAGCCACTGAAAAAGCCAAGCAAGCTGAAAAGGCAACAAAGAAAATCTCAGAGTTAAACTCAAGAATCACTGCACTTGAAGCAGAGCTGGCATCTAGACCAGGAGCTGCAACCTCAACTTCAGTGAGCACTCAAACAGATCCTGAACCTGGACCCAGCACTGAAGCGCTGAGAAAAGAAATTGAAGATCGTAAGAGTTTATTAGCCAGTAAAGAGGCTGAAATTTCAGATTTAAAAAAACAGGCGCAGACACGATATCTCTCGCATTTGCTGGAAAAAGCCGCATCGGACAGAGCCCATGAAGAAGCAATGAGCGCTAAGAAAGCTGAGCTGGAGACAAGCAAAACCAAGCTGGAAAGGGCCGAAACAGAAATAAAAACATTGACCGACCTTGGTCAGGTTTACAAAGCTCACCGCGTAGAAAAGGAGACTGAGATTAAAGAGCTAACTGCAAAAATTAATGAACTAAAGGCCTCTTTAGAAAATATTCATTACCAAGGCTTTCGTAACGCTTATGAAGCAGGAAAATTAGAGGGTGCCAAAAGGGCTGCCCTGGGAATGCCATTCCGCGACAGTGGCCGCATTGGAGCTGAACCTGGACCTGGAGCTGGACCCAAATAAATAAAACATGAACTTTTGCGTGAACTTTTGCGTGAACTTTTGCGTGAACTTTTGCGTAGACTTTGAAACCTCGTTTGCTATTCTTTCGCCCGGTTTTCAAAGGAGCCTGCTCAATGAATTTCTGGACGATTCCCAACTGCCTGACTTACTTTCGAATCTTTTTAATTCCCATTTTTGTGATTATTGGATTCTGTAGTTTTATTCACCATGAATGGCTCGTGGCTCTGATTTTTTTTATTGGGGCTTTGACTGATTGGTTGGATGGATTTTTAGCCAGATATTTAAAACAAGGCTCAGCATTTGGAGAATTTCTAGACCCTGTGGCTGACAAATTAGTGGTTGCTGCCGCTTTGGTTTTATTAATTTATGAATTCCCCACACCGTGGATGGCGATTCCAGGCATGATTATTATTTCTCGCGAAATTTTAATTTCGGCTTTAAGAGAATGGATGGCGGAATTAGGCAAAAGAACCCGAGTCAAAGTGTCTTATATTGGAAAAATCAAAACCACGGTTCAGATGCTCGCGATTTTAATTTTATTAACCCAAACCCCGGATTTAAATATCACGCAAGACCCAATTATTTTATTGGGTTTTGTCTTGCTTTATCTTGCGGCAATTTTAACTTTATGGTCCATGTGTATTTATTTAATCGCCGCTTGGAAAGTGTTAAGACACCTGCCACCTCAGGCTTTGAAATAATGAGCGCTCAAATTAACACTGCCATCCAATTTACTCAGAACACACTTTCTGATTTTTCTTTATTAGATAACTTGAATGACGATTTTCAAAAAGACCCGATTATTTTAATCGTTCCCGATGTCGAGCAATCAGCTTTAGGAAAATTTGAAATCAGATACTCCAAGAAATTCGACTTGGGCTACACCAATCCGATGCCTACTGAAGAGACGCTGCATTTACTTTATCAAGACAGGCAGTCTGGTAATTTTGACCCCATTCAAAACAGCTTGATTGATTATTTAAAAGATTTTTTTGCCAAAAAATTACTGAAAAAATTACGCGCTGGTTTCTCACCGGACCTAGCAAATTCTTGTGATTTTTCCCTTCTAGATTACTCAACAGGCAACGGCCGATTTGCCTGGGCTGCCCAGCAAGTTTTTCCACAGGCTCAAATTACTGCGACGGATTTTCAAGCCTCAGCGCCTGATTTTTTGAATACAAAAACTTCTTTGAATTACTTACCGCTTTCAGATTTTTTAATGCCCCTACCCGGCCAATATGACTTAATCTTACTAAGACATGTTTTAGAGCACTCCCATCATCCGATTCAATTATTGGCGCACTTAAAAAACGCGCTCAAACCCCATGGCGTGATTTATATAGAAGTCCCCAATTTAAATTCTGGTTGCGCCAGAGTCTTTAAAAAACTCTGGGCCTCGCATTACTATGCCCCCTATCACTTATATCACTTCACCCCCGGCTCACTGGCCTTGGCTCTCACAAAAGCGGGCCTGGAGGGCGAAATTATTAAAACAGAAATGCCCAAAATGGGAGACATGGTGGCTCATATTCTTCACAGACCCTCTGGCCTAGGGATCAAACTGGCTGGCATTGCTTTACACCCATTGCAGTTATTACTTGGAAAACTTTTCGGCGGCTCGAGCTGTCTTGGGGTGCAAGCAAGAAGCTTAAAAATCCCAGAATCTTCTATTTCATAAAACCTATTTCATAAAACATGTTTCATATACTTATGAAGCGCAATCATATGAAGCATAAACCTCAGCCAAATTTCCTTCATATCCCAATCAATATTTTTATATTTTTTCTCTTAATTTTGATTGATCCATAGACTCATTTTTCTCTATAATTCCGCCAACGTAGCCACCACGCCTCTTAACAATGCGCAACCTTGGTGGCTTTTTCTTTTCTGCTGCTCTGGAAATTTATTTGCTTGAAAATTTTTGAATTTTACGGTCTCGGATCAAGCTATCTAATAGGAAAAGGGTAGGGGCGAATCTTGTATTCAATGGCACTTACTTAAGGATCAGGTGTAGGGGCGAATCTTGTATTCGTCCCTGCTTAATAGGGAAGTGGCAAATAATGTTATGTTCTAAATGAAATCAGTTTCCGAATTTTGCATGATTATTTTTC
>CAMCUU010000084.1 GCA_945879065.1 Francisella tularensis subsp. holarctica | reverse complement strand
TTCGTTGAAAAATAATCATGCAAAATTCGGAAACTGATTTCATTTAGAACATAACATTATTTGCCACTTCCCTATTAAGCAGGGACGAATACAAGATTCGCCCCTACACCTGATCCTTAAGTAAGTGCCATTGAATACAAGATTCGCCCCTACACCTTACATCTCTGACAGACCCTCCTGAGCAGCCCTTACTTCTTATCAAACCTCAATTTACCCCCCTCATAATTCACCAAAATAATATCTCCTGGAATAAACCCACCCGATAAAATCGCGGTGGCTAAAGGGTTTTCGATATATTGCTGAATGGCGCGCTTTAAAGGCCTTGCGCCATAAACAGGGTCATAGCCGACTTTAGTAATCTGGCTTAAAGCTTCTGGACTTAGCTCTAGTTTTAAGCCTTTTTCAGCCAATCTGGCTCTTAAATAACCCAACTGAATATCGGCAATTTTTATAATTTGCTCTGATCCTAAAGGCTTAAATACCAGGGTTTCATCCAATCTATTAATAAACTCTGGTCGAAAGTGTGAACCGACAACACTCATGACTTTAGATTTCATGGCTTCATAAGATTCTTGCGCATCCTTCTGATCTTTACTCGCAAATTCTTGAATCAAATCCGAGCCTAAATTCGAGGTCATCATGATCACGGTATTTTTGAAATCGACCGTCCGACCTTGGCCGTCTGTTAATCTCCCGTCATCTAAGACTTGCAATAAAATATTAAAAACATCTGGATGCGCCTTCTCCACTTCGTCTAATAAAATCACTGAATAAGGCCGTCTACGAATTTTCTCTGTTAAATAACCACCTTCGTCATAGCCCACATAACCTGGAGGTGCGCCGACTAATCTAGAAACAGAGTGCTTTTCCATAAATTCAGACATATCTATGCGAACCATGGCATCAGTCGTATCAAATAAAAATTGAGCCAAGGCTTTAGTTAATTCTGTTTTACCAACTCCAGTCGGCCCTAGGCATAAGAAAGATCCAATCGGTCTATTCGGATCAGATAATCCAGACCGAGATCTTCGAATCGCATTAGACACAGCAGTAATCGCCTCAGATTGACCAACCACGCGTTTTTCTAAATAAGATTCCATCTGTAATAACTTTTCTTTCTCGCCTTCCATCATCTTCGAAACAGGAATGCCCGTAGACTTAGACACCACTTCTGCGATTTGCTCTTCCGTCACTTTGTTATGCAAGAGCTGGAATTCTTTCTTGGGCTGCAGCGCCGCTTCAGCGATTTGTTTTTCCAGGGCTGGTATTTTTCCATACTGCAACTCAGACATTTTTTCTAAATCTGATCTTCTTTGGGCTTGCTCCATTTCTAGTTTTGCTTTCTCTAGGGCTTCTTTTAGATGCGTAGTCCCTTGCATTTGAGCTTTTTCAGATTTCCAGATTTCTTCCAGATTTGAAGACTCTTGCTCCAGCGATTTAATCTCACTTTGTAATTTTTCTAGCCTTTTTTTAGACGCTTGGTCTTCTTCTTTTTTCAAAGCGGCTTGTTCTATTTTTAGCTGAATGAGCCTTCGATCTAATTTGTCTAATTCTTCAGGCTTGGAGTCTATTTCCATGCGAATATGACTCGCCGCTTCATCAATCAAATCAATGGCTTTATCTGGTAATTGACGATCTGGAATATATCTGTGAGATAAAGTGGCAGCCGCAACAATCGCCGGGTCCGTGATATCCACTCCATGGTGAACTTCATAGCGCTCTTTTAAACCCCGTAAAATAGCAATCGTATCTTCGACACTAGGCTGATCGACTAAGACTTTCTGAAATCTGCGCTCTAGGGCCGCATCTTTTTCCACATACTTTCTGTACTCATCCAAAGTTGTCGCGCCAATACAGTGCAGCTCACCACGCGCTAAAGCCGGCTTGAGCATATTTCCAGCATCCATCGCGCCTTCACCCCCACCGGCTTTGACCATGGTATGGATCTCATCAATGAACATAAGAATATTTCCAGCACTCTTAGACACTTCAGATAAAACAGCTTTCAATCTTTCTTCGAATTCACCGCGATATTTAGCCCCAGCGACTAAAGCGCCCATATCTAAAGACAATAATTTTTTGCCTCTTAAACCTTCAGGGACTTCTTTATTAATTATTCTTTGCGCCAGGCCTTCAATAATGGCCGTTTTACCCACACCAGGCTCGCCAATTAACACTGGATTATTTTTAGTCCGTCTTTGTAATACTTGAATAGTCCGTCTGATCTCATCATCACGGCCAATCACGGGATCTAATTTTCCAGCGGCAGCGCGGGCTGTTAAATCAATCGTATATTTTTCCAGCGCGCCTCTAAGATTTTCAGCATTGGGGTCTTTGATACTTTCGCCACCGCGAATTTTATCGATGGCCTGAGATAATCTGGCTTGATCTAAGCCCAGGGTTTTTAAAATTTTCCCTAAGTCACTCTTATCTTCTAAGCCGGCTAACAAAAATAATTCAGACGACACAAAACTATCTTTTCGATCTTTTGCCAATTTTTCCATCTGGCCCAGAAGTTTTACTAAATTATTCGAGGCACCGACTTGGGCATTATTATTAGGCACTTGGGCCACATGAGCCAAAGCCTCGACTAATAAGCGCTCTAATTTATTGGGATCTGTATTTAACTGAATTAGCAGGGGTTTGATCACCCCATTTTCCTGCTCCATTAAAGCCTGCATGACATGAATGGGCTCTATTTGGTTATGGTCATTTTCGATCGCCAAAGCCTGGGCTTGGCCTAAGGCTTCTTTAAATTGATTGGTAAATTGATCCAGGGTCATCAAATCTCTCCCATATAAATAATTTATAAATTAAGAAAAACCGGCCGAGCAAATGGGGCAGCGAAGATTAATTTCAAGGATTTTTTTAAATTAAAAAATAATGAGTTAATCAGTAATTAATAAAAAAACTCTAGATGTTTAAAGACTATTAATTTAATAGACGAAAACATCATGAGTGCAGGGCCGGGTTCTAAGTTTGGCTTTAATAACAAAACAGGAGAGCTTGTTTTAACAGATGAAACTGGCACTGAAGTCGCTCGCCACAAGCAAATAGAAAGAGTGGAGTCAGTTAATCCACGCAGTTATTTTATTGTCTTAGAAGGCAATCGAGTCGCTGAAGTCTCTCCCAAAGATCCTGGCTCAGCGCCTGAAGAAGGCTGTTTTGAAAATAAAGCCAAGACGATGAGCATGAAAATCATAAAAACCGAAAACCCTGCTGAGTATATTCGTCATAAACAAATCGCAGACGACCAATTTAATCAATTTGGACGGATGGATATGGATGGCCTACGTTTGACCTGTGCTCAAATTCATTCCCGACATCCTAATTTTCAACCTCTAGTTATCGATTCTAGCGAGATACCTGAAGCCGTTAAGCTGTTAATCAATAAACCTGAACTCCTTGATCCACCTGATGGTCAGAAAAAAAAAATTATTGCCTATGACAATGAGAAAAAGCATTACTTTGCTATTCAACTGTCTCTCGCTAACCCTGAAAACCCAAAAATGTTAATTCTAGAATTCCCACAGGAAGAATTTTTGCTCAATCTAAGAAAAGAACTACCTACTGTAGAGCTCTACGTCCCAAATACTGTCATGCAACGCAGCCATAATGGTTGCAGCTTTTTTAGCAGTTATCTTGCGCAACGATTACAGGGAGTTGACCGATACTTGCCAAAAAACCCCGAAGGAACGCCTGGCGACCTATTTACATACCTTGGGGCTCATGTCACAGAAGAAAATCTTGGCATCAAAACAGTCCAACTACCCCTTGCATTAACTTTATCTAGCCAAACTGCTGGTCTTTGGGCATCAAAAAAAGACAAGCCCGCTCTCATCGACACCTACCCAGAGGAAGAGCGCAAGCATGTTTTAACCAAACGTGGTGAATTTTTTAACGATGTCATTGGCCTAGATGGCCATCGCGGTCGACACAAAGAAGCTTCAGGCCCAGAGGGCAAAGAACAAAATAAATTAATCGAAAATTTTCGTAAAAAAACCGAAATTAATAATCAAAAATTCCTAGCCACTAC
>CAMCUU010000083.1 GCA_945879065.1 Francisella tularensis subsp. holarctica | reverse complement strand
GGATCTGCCTACAGCCATTGGTATTTAATTTCTAAAAGATTTGCAGAAAGCGTTGGAAAATTTTCAACGGCCTACGTTGCAGACAAAGACGCAAAAAGTAACAGTGGTTGGGTCGTCGCAGAGAAGCCAGTACTCACAGCAAACAAGATTAATATTGTCTATGTCGATGGTTATTCTTCTTATCTAGACATGCTCTTGATGCCCTGTTTAAAAAGCGCAGGCACCAGTTTTGCTTATAGCTCTCTCAGTACTTTTATTAATTTATTGCCCATCTCTAGCCTCTATAAACAAGCCTTCAATTTTTCTCTGGCCTATTTAGCTTGTGGCTTGCCTGGGGTTTGTCTTCAGGTTTCGCAACTAGCCCTTTCAAAATTATTTTCTCAAAGTGCTGCCAATTCATTTGGCTTAGGCGTCAGTGTCATACTGGCTGGAATGGCTTTAACAAATCCTGCAACTAATGCTGTTTTACTAGGCGCTCAAATCATTTCATCCATGGCACTTGCAATTCCAGGCCAACTATTTGCGCAAAAAGCAGCGGTGGCTTTACTTAAAAAAGAAGCGCCAATGCCAGCCATGATGTAAAAATATTCAGGATCGAAAAACAAGTCGCGAAGGTATTGCTGCTTTCGTTATGCGTGGATTTCAATAACTTTTGGTTACTTATAATCTGAGCAGCTAAAATTTATGATTCACTAGGTCAATTAAAAAATGTTCAACGACATCACCATTACCCCCTTCCATCCGATTGGAAAAGACGAAAGAGGCATAACCAAATCCTTTGAATTACCCAGAGATCAAGCCTCTTTTATCTATGTTTTTCGAAAAGCTAAAAGTATTTCTGGTAATACTTACCATGAAGGAAAAAATTTAGGGACCAACCCAAAGGTTTTTATTTTAATTCAGGGGGAAATTAAAATTTCTTATCGCCATAAAGATAAAAAAGAGGCTCAACATTTGCTTTTATCTGAGCCCTGCGTCATTTCAATACAGCCTTTGATCACCCACAAAATAGAAGCCATCACCGATATGATTATTCTGGAGTGCAATTCAATTGCAGATATTCAAAACGATCGATTTAAATTGGAAGTCTAATGCCAAGAATTATTCATACGCCCACTTTAATTCTAGGCGCCGGATTATCTGGCACAGGTAAAACTGCACATCTTAAAAAACTGGCAGCTTCCATTAGCAATTCTGTCTATCTCGATAAAGATACGACTGTTGGTGGAATGCTGGGTGACAAGCCCTATTTCACTGAGTTTTACTGGCAAAATATTCACTTTCAATCCTATGAAGTTTTATGGCGACTTGGCCAAGATAATTTAAAAAGCGAAAGTCCTAAGGTCGTGATTTTAGATGCCTACTATGGTGATAAAACCGCCATGATTAAACGTGCCTTAGAGTCAGGCGTCAGAGTGTTGGTCGCCCATTTTTATTGCTCTAAAGAAAAAGAGCATGCCCGGATTCTATCTCGCAATGATGAACTAAGGGACCATGATAAATTCTCACCAGAAGCTTTTGAGGCTTTTTATCAAAAAGGAATTCAAAGCCAAACTGAAACATTAGCCCAGGTTCCAGCAGAAAATATTATTCATATTGATACCGAGAACGACGCTTCTTTAAATCAAAATATTCAGAAAATTCTAGAAGTTCTAGAGGGCCCCTCTTCGATCTATGCCTCTTTATTTCGAAGCGCCCTACAGGGATTCACCATGGCGCTACTTCCAGAGCTCGTCACGGCTGCTATTAGAAAATTAGGATCTTACTCCCAAGAAGGCACCCAATGGATCAAACCGGCAGTTAGTTATTTTTGTGTTTTGATGATGGGCTCTTGGAAAGCACTTTTGTTTTCTCTCTTGCTTGAGCAAGTAATTAAAAGAACCAATTTACTTTCAAATTCATCGATGCGATTAGCGATCAGTACAGTTGCTTTCGCCACGACGGTTGCAGAAAATTTAACGCCCAGAGGCTTTGGAAAAATAGTGTCCTACTATGCAGGAGGACAACTAGCGCTCTGGGCGGCATCTAAAACTTTTAAGGGTGCGCCTAGCGAAACAAGGCCCCAATAGAGTTGATCAAAGTTTTAAGTAATCCTGGTTTCTGTTCCGCTGAATTAAGCTCAGATTCCAACATACCTCCGCTACTTTCTGGAAGCATATCCATACCGCCTTGAGTGGCCTTCTGCATATTGATCTTTGTTAAACCTGGTTTTTCCCACGATTTCATTTTCTTCTCCTAAAACTGCCGTTATTGGCAGAAGGACTCTAACAAAAAAGATAAAAATTAAAACCAAAGCTTTTGGAATTTATCCAGGCACTACCAGTCAAAGCAATTTTTCAAAAGCATCAAAATAGAAAAAATAAGAAGCATCAAAAGAAGAATAATATCTAAAAGATGTAAATACAGACTAACTCCAAAAAACCATGACCTAAAAATTGTGATAGTCCCCAGATAAGTAAAGAACTCTGTCGGCCCATATTTAATGCCACGCCTCATGAACATAAAGAAAGGAATGAAAGCGAAACACAAGATTAGTAAGACCAGAGATTTATACCAAAGTGGATGAAAAATTATTAGATCAAAACCATGCATATCTTGTTTGAGGCTATTACCATCAAGATCATAGCCACCTGACTTAAGTATATGTAACTGTGAAACATGAAAATCATACCCCTGAGGCAGATCATTTATTACTCTGATTGCTCTTGGATCCCTAAGATTCGTTGCTGGATATTTAGACAACTCTACCGTGGGAAATAGGGCTAAATTAATTCTGTTAAAGGGGCGACTAGAGAATTTGTAAATTTTTGTACGTTAAGACTTTTTCCAGGTTTTTTTATTATGCGGTAAGAGTCTGGCGCTGTCCCTCTATTCCATGTCTAACTCGTTGGGGCTCATAGAAAGTAAGTGCAGAAGAATAATCTCTGTTTCTAAGATCCACAGCATTTACTCTTAGTTGTATTTCTTCCGTCAGTTGGATATTGGTTTTAATTGTATATTCACCGTGTTTTAACTCCATTCCTGTCAATGGATCCGTCAAGTGATTCCTCAGCCATGCTCTCAATGCGAGACCATCATAAGTATGAATTGTACTATGAAGTACGCCATTTCCGTCTCGATATTGAATCGCAAGTTCAGTGGGATAACGCATGATCGAGCGAGTGATTGGGCAGATATGACGAAGTGAGAAAAACCCTTCAAAATTATCTACTGCTTCTACGCGCTCGTACTGTCTTTGTAGTTCAGGAGCCATTACGGGTTGCTCATCTACAAAGCGCCCTCTCTCTTGGCCAGAAAATAAAAACCTGAAATTTTCCTGAATACGCCTGGCTATATTCGGAAATAAACAATAGGGCGTCGCTGATGCAACTAGCACATGTACCAAAGCGATGCTTAATGGAAGCAGAAAACGAATAACATCATACAGTCTCGCAATGACATGATGAGCCTTTCCTAATAATTCGTATCGATTGACAATGTTTGGTCTTGGAAGGTTTGGCATGCGGGCTTCAAATACCATACGAGCTAAATAAAAATTATCATAAATAAAGTGGATACTGCCGATGCACATTGGAATGGTATGCAAAGCAAGTTCGTTTTCTATAAAAACATTTTCTACTCGACGCTGAAGATTTCTATTTATGCCTAAGAAAGGCAATGCAAGTAAGGTTAAAGGTACTAATGAGTAGATTGATAATATTAAATCCGTGGCAATTCGATAGTTATTGTTAATACGAGGCATCCAGAAAATCCTATTTAATTTGTAGCATTATTGGCGAATTTTACATTTAATTTATGCTGGAATTTAGAGTACTTTTACTCTGGTTTACAGCAATATGATTTATTACAGTGCGCGCCTCTATAAAAAATAAAGAGTAAATTTTTAATGTCAGGAATCATACCCACACAACTCACTCTATTATCAAATATTTTTTCAAGAGCGATTTCAAATAATCGCTTAGCTTTTATTCTTCAAGAAGCCGCCGAAGCCCCTAAGGCAACGCCTAATTTCTGCTCTATTAATTCCAATACGCTTGGAACAACGCCAGCTCATTA
>CAMCUU010000082.1 GCA_945879065.1 Francisella tularensis subsp. holarctica | reverse complement strand
CTCCGTTCAAGAAGTCGCGCATGATATTCAAATAGATTTCCAGGGTCAATTGGCTAACGCTTATTTTTTAAACTTTTTTTATTTTTAAATTTTTATTTCCCCCGCGCCCATTTCAACGCCTATCACACTCCCATGATCTGCATGATCTGCATGATCTGCATGATCTGCATGACCTGCATGACCTGAAAAGCGCGGCTCACGTCCAGGGCTAGGAAAAAAACCTTCACTAGAAGCGCTAGGAGAAACTCTCACAAACTCAGCTAAACACCTACGCTCAAAATCAGAAATATCCTCAGGCAACTGATATCCCCGAGGGTCAGCATCAGGGCCCGTGTAAAAACAAAAACAAGATCGTTTCAGCGAACCTAAAGCTAAACTATCAAATAAAGCCTTAGCCACTCGCTGTTCAAAAGATAAATCTTCCAAAGAAGACCCTGGAGACGACAAAAGAGGCCGTTCTAAATCACCAGCATGACCCTCAGACCCGCCCTCTCCTGGCAAAGATTCTAAAACAGTACTTTCCTTACTTTTTGGGACAGGGTGTAGCTCATGATACGCTCTTAATAATTCTGACTGGGGCACAGGCTTATCAGCAGTCTCATCAAAATAGGAGATACAAAAATCTTCATAAAAAAACGATTGAGCCCTCAAGTACAAAGGTTTTCCATTAAAATTTGAAGGATCAGCTAACTGGTTTAAAAACATCTCCAGATCCGCAGGGTGATGAATCAAGCAGTGCAATTGACAGAAAGCATGAATAATAAACTTTCCATGAAAACGCTCTGTTTCTGTTAGTTCAGACCGAGGATTATCATAAAGATCCCAACGTTGTATCAACGCGTCTTTCACTCTCTTTTCTCTGGCAGAATACCATTCTTCAGTTCTAACAAATCCACCTCGAATCTCTTTTTGAGACAAGATCATTGACAGAACAACGCCAAAGGCAGCAGCGTAGTAATCCACATTACAATCCCACAAATGAATAGGGTCAGCCCCGAAAATATTGGGCCGAAGACCAGGCTTAGCAAAAGGATAAGTAGGCGCCGAGCAGACATCCCAAGCCGCTTCAGTACTAGGCTCCCTGGCATTTCCAAAGTCCGTCATGCAAACAGCCCCTCCCCGACTAGAGCCATCCACATCAACACAGACATTCGACGGTGTTAAGTCACCATGAATAATATTGATGCGATGCAATCTTAAAAGCTCTCTCAAAAAAGAAACCACCAAAGGAAAAGCCTCTGTACTTAGTTTTTCTACTGTGGCGACATCACTGATTAATTTTTGAATATCTAAACCCAGATCCTCCATCTCTATTACTAAAAATTCTGGATGTTCTTGAGAAGAAAATTTTGCATAACTTTTAGAGCCTGTTTTTCTAAGCTGATCCACCCATAAAGGATAAACTTCGCTAAAAAATCGAGCTGATCCAATAAAATCCAAACTTTTGCGATCCATGGTAAATAAATGCGTCCGGCCATTAGGGTAAACTTTTTTCAAAGTCCGATACTCACCCTCTACTTGCTCTATACACTCTGTTCGAAAATTATCTCCAAAAAGCGCTAAGGGTATGCATTTAAAAACAGACCCCTTTATGTCTTCTTTTGATTTCAATACGAAACCAAAAGTTCCAAAACCAATGACAGTAAAATTCCACTGAGCAATCAGGTCTAAAAATCGATCTATTGGCTTTAAGGGGCAAGGAAAGAGTTTTTGCCTAGCCTGCCTGACAGCACTTTTTGGTGTCAGCAGCAAAGCATATTCATCCCGCGGCGTCCCCAGATGCGTTGAACCCCCAGCGCCAGATCCCGCCCCTGCTGGACCCGCTTCTTCAGCCCCTGGAATTATAATTGGTAAAGCCCCTGAAGATCGGCGTCTAGAAGGCTTAGCTCCATCTCCAGCTCCAATTCCAGCTGCACTCATGCGCCACTCCTTTTTTATTATTTTTAATTTTATTTTTTTATACAAAACTTAAAAAAACATCAACCAAAAATTTTACCCCGCTTTGCAACCCTTGATCCAGGTTTTTTTACCAGTATCCTGAGCGGCTTTTTTGCTCTGCTTATCAATTTTTTATTATTTAAATTTATTTATATTTAACTAACTGGGCTGCTTTCACACTCATGACTACTTCAAATTCCAATTCAAATATCCCTCCCTATAACTTCGATCAAATAGAATTAAACATTCAAAAATTCTGGGAAACTAAGCAAAGCTTTAAAGCCCTAGAAAATAATTTAAATAAACCAAAATATTACTGCTTATCCATGCTCCCCTACCCCTCTGGAAAATTACACATGGGTCATGTTCGTAATTACACCCTGGGTGATGTGATCTCTCGCTATAAAACCATGCAAGGCTACAACGTCCTACAACCCATGGGCTGGGATGCATTTGGTCTGCCAGCTGAGAACGCAGCGATAAAAAATAATATCCCCCCTGCTAACTGGACCTATAACAATATTTCAGAGATGAAATCAGAGCTACAAAGACTAGGTTTTGCCATCGACTGGTCTCGCGAATTAGCCACTTGCCTTCCTGACTATTACAAGCATGAACAATGGTTATTTACCCAATTATTTAAAAAAAATCTGGCTTATAAAAAACAAAGCATTGTCAACTGGGACCCTGTCGACCAGACCGTTTTAGCCAACGAACAAGTCGTCGACGGCCGCGGCTGGAGATCGGGGGCCGTCGTTGAAAAAAAATCTATCTCTCAATGGTTCTTAAAAATTACAGACTATGCCGAAGAGTTGCTTTCAGAATTAGATCATCTCTCAGGCTGGCCCGAAGCTGTTAAAACCATGCAAAGAAATTGGATTGGCAAATCCAAAGGCTTAATTTTTAAATTTAAAACTAGCTCTCATCTTCACCCTGATTTAACTATTTTTACTACTAAACCAGAGACTTTAATGGGTGTGACTTATTTAGCCATCTCCAGTGAGCACCCCTTAGCCCTTCAAGCAGCTGAATTGGATTTAAATATAAAAAATTTCTGCGAAGAGTGCCAAAAAACCAGCACCATGGAAGCAACCCTCGCGACTCAAGAAAAAAAGGGGATTCAAACAGCTTTCTCAGCCACCCATCCGATTACTCAAGAATTATTGCCCATTTGGATCGCCAATTTTGTTTTAATAGATTATGGCACGGGGGCTGTCATGGCGGTTCCCGTTCAAGACCCCAGAGATCAGGAATTTGCGCATAAATATCAGCTACCCATTCGAGAAATTACCCCCATTCCAGAAAATATTAATCTCGAAAATTTTGGGGAAACTTTAACTCAATACCGATTAAGAGACTGGGGCATTTCCAGGCAAAGATACTGGGGCTGCCCGGTGCCTATTATTTATTGTGAATCTTGCGGAACTGTTCCAGTACCAGAGCAAGATTTGCCAGTCTTACTTCCAGAAAATTTACTCCCCGATGGCAAAACTTCGCCCTTATGTTTAGATCAAGATTTTGTCAATACTTTCTGCCCTTGCTGTCAAAAACCAGCCAAGAGAGACACCGATACTTTTGATACTTTCGTTGAATCCTCTTGGTATTTTGCAAGATACACCTGCCCTGATGCTGAAAAAATGCTCGATAGTCGAGCAAATTATTGGCTCCCCGTGGATCAATATATTGGCGGTGTCGAACATGCCGTCATGCATTTGCTCTATGCGAGATTTTTTCAAAAACTCATGCGAGATATTGGGCTAGTAGATAAAAATATTGGCGAGCCTTTTATTAAATTATTAACTCAAGGCATGGTCTTAAAAGACGGGACCAAGATGTCAAAATCCAAAGGCAATATCGTCGACCCGGTCTCTATGATCGCCCAGTACGGCGCCGATACGGTTAGATTATTTTCTATTTTCGCCTCCCCGCCAGAGCAGTCTCTCGAATGGTCTGATGCAGGCATGGAAGGGTCGTTTAGATTTTTGAAAAAGCTCTGGAATTTTGCCCATGAGGTTTTACTAGAACAAGGTGTAGGGGCGGACCTGTGTGTCCGCCCTGCTGGAGAGGGGGAGAAAAATAAACTTTATCAAACCACCCGCCGTGAAATTCACCAGCTCTTGCAACAAGCGACTTTTGATATGGAACGCCAGCAATTTAATACCATTGTGTCTACCTCTATGAAGCTATTAAATTTATTAGCTGATTTAGATTCGAATTTATTAAAATTAAAACAAGAAGGCCTAGAAATTTTATTAAAAATTTTAAACCCGATTACCCCTCATATCAGCCAAGCTTTATTTACAAAATTAAATTTTGGGGAAAATATCAGCCAAGCAGCTTGGCCCCTAGTAGACTCCAGTGCTTTAATTAAAACAGAGCTGGATTTAATCATTCAAATTAATGGCAAAATGCGAGATAAAATTTCTATTTCTGCAGATTTAAATACCCAAAAAGATGAAATACAAAAACTAGTTTTAGCCTCGCCGACTGTTTCAAAATATTTAATAAATTTAACCATTAGAAATTTTATTTATGTCCCGGGTCGCTTAGTAAATATTGTGACTATTTAAATTAAAAAATAGGGACGAACACGAGGTTCAATGGCACTTACTTAAGGATCAGGTGTAGGGGCGAATCTTGTATTCGTCCCTGCTTAAGCCGCGGCATCTTTTGACATTCTTTTTTCTATCTTTTTTTTCAGCCTGCTTTTTTCATCAGCCCTTGGTCTAGAGAGCCGCGAAT
>CAMCUU010000081.1 GCA_945879065.1 Francisella tularensis subsp. holarctica | reverse complement strand
GACCAAGGGCTGATGAAAAAAGCAGGCTGAAAAAAAAGATAGAAAAAAGAATGTCAAAAGATGCCGCGGCTTAAGCAGGGACGAATACAAGATTCGCCCCTACACCTGATCCTTAAGTAAGTGCCATTGAATCTTGTATTCGCCCGTAGATGGCTGGTACGGATGTTTTCTTGTGAAGATAGATCCAAGATTTATCACGGGCGAATACAAGATTCGCCCCTACGCATTCCTTATTGGGAAGGTATTTTAAAAATAAAAAAATCTTGTGTATCTGTTGATTATTGTTGAGCCGACTTTATAAGATTGGCCTCCCTATAAAAGGGATATTATGGTTGTTTAATATAACCAAATACAAGTTATAATTAGTCAGGATTTTTCGATGTATCAAATCATCATTCAGCGCCAAGCTAAAAAGAAATTAGAAAGTTTAGGCTCGAAAGAGCGCTTGAAAAGCGTTGATAAAATAAGTCTTCTTGGCCATGATCCAGAGAGTAAAAATTTAGATATAAAGCCTTTAGTTGGTTTTAATTTATCTATTTTATATCGATTGCGGGTGGGTGATTGGAGGGTTATATTTGATTGAGATGATCTGTTGAAAATTATCTCAATTGAAAAAATAGGCTCAAGAGGAGATGTATATAAATGAATCTACAAGTGATCAGATCAATGGCCGGGGAACCAGAATTTGTTTTATTCCCCATGAATCTTTATGAGAAGTTTTCTGAAAAATTAAAATTAGAGCTGATGGCTTATAAAGACACTGATTATTTACCTTTTGTTTTAGAAGACTATGTCGATAATCCAGTCGCTCTAGCGCGAATGAAAGCGCATGTCACACAAGAAGCTTTAGCGCTCGCAATGGAGGTTTCTCAGGCTTATATTTCTAAATTAGAGAGTCAGAAAACAGTGACGCCGAAAATGCTTGCTCGAGTGGAAAAAGCCCTGAATACTCTCAAGTCACAATCGCCTGATTTTTAAAATCGGTATAAGCCGGCATGGTGAAATATCTCACTTCTGCTTTTTTCATTTTGAAAATCCCCTGACCGTGAAAATCAATGTCTGCTTGAATGATATTAATATCTGGAGATTCAACTAAGACTTCTCGCACTGTTTTTGTAAACATGCCGGGGCCGGTGAGTTGCATGATCGCGTTTTTAGGATTTTTAAATATTTTATTTTTATAAAAAGGGTAGAGCTCGCAAATATTATGAATCAGTCGTTCTAAGATAATATTCTTAGGCGCAAATCCCATTCCCCACTGCAAGACATATTTTTCCAGATATAAAATTTTGCTACTTTCTGCTGGAGATGGGGGGATTAAACAATCCGTCATTTCAAAAGCAATGATTCCAGTAGAGTCTTCGGACACTAAGCTGGAAATAGCATGGCAGCCTTTATTAATATCAAAATAATAACCGCCGCGTTCATAAAGAATGCAGTAGCGAAAAATGTCTGTTTTGAGCGGGCCGAATAAAGCATTTTGAAATATTGGATAAATCGGATGCGAGGCCCAGTGCTCTGACATATAGCGCTCGAGGTTTTCTTGCGTATAGAGCACAAAACTAAGATCTAGATTGCTGGCCCTAAATTTTTCTATTTCAGCTAAATGAGTTTTACCGAGTTGATCATTAAGCCAGGTTTGATAAATCATCGGGGGAATTAAAGAGGGTTTTGCAGGAGTTTGGGCGGGTCGATCATGAAGTGTTTTTAGGGGAAATTCAGTGAGATGTAAGTAAGAGTTTTTAATTGTTTTTCTGATTTTTTTATTAAATTGGCTAAGCATGAGATTCTCATTTTTTTGATTTTTGATTTTTGATTTTTGATTTTTGATTAAAAAATAATATTTAGTGCCATTTTATATTTCGGCTGAGATAGCTAATTAAAATACAGCCCATGATTGCCAAGATTAATACAAAGCCCAGCAAGCTGGTGACAATGGAAAATCCATGTAAATAAGCTGTTTTGATTTTAATGATATCTTGTGTTTTGGCAGATATAGCCGCTACTTGTGCTAATTGGCCTGATAAAAATCCACCGACGCCTAAAGAGACAAAAAAGATGCCCATTAAAGTACTGACGACTTTGGGGTGAGCCAGGGAAGTCACGGCAGAGAGTCCAATAGGTGAGAGCAATAATTCAGCCAGAGAAATTAATAAATAGGCTAATAAGATTGGCCAAGGAGAAAGTAAGCTTAAAGAGTGGCTATGCGCTGTCCATAAAATTAACCCATAGGCCAGTAGCATCACCATGATGGCGAGCATGAATTTAATTCCGGTAGATATGGCAAGGTTGGGGGTGGGAAATTTTTTCCATAATTGAGATAAGAAAATTCCCAAAATCAGCATTCCAAAACTTTCAACGGACACATAGTAAGGCGCTGGAAATTTCATGCCAAAAATTAAGGGCTGAACAGCTCTGGTAATAAATAAAGTCAGCATCATGAACATTTCGAAATAAAAGACCCAAAAGCAAGTGGAAATAATAAATAAAACTAAGAGAGATAAAGTTTTATTTCTCTGATCTCCTGATTCTCCAAAGGCAATTTTTAAAACTAGAAATAGAGCGATAAGAATAATAAAAATAAAAAATATGTTTGCAAATTGGGGGTAATAAAGCACCGTGTGAAAAATAAAATAAGCTAGAAAAATAATTCCCAGAGCCTTGGCCCAGTTAATTATTATTCTATTTTTTAAGACGGCATAGTCTTCGATTTTGGAAAATTTTAAGCCCATGCTGAAAATAAAAATTGCTAAGAGCATGCCAATCGCAGCACTGAGAAAACAGGCGCGCCAGCCGAACCATAGTTGTAGCTGGGTGGGTAGGGTGGTCCCCAGAATGATCCCTGTGGTGATGCCTAAATAAAAAATAGTAAAGGCACTGTCTCTTTGAGAGGAATTCTTAGGAAACTGCCGGCCCAGTAGAGATGAAATATTAGGTTTTAAAAGCCCCGTTCCCATCGCAATGCCTGAAAAAGATAAAATCAAATGATTTAAAGAAAGTGAAAAAGCTAATAAAAGATAACTCAAAAATAATAAAATCCCGCCAGTGAGAACAGCTTTCTTTTGGCCAATACAATGATCTGCAATCCAGCCGCCGATAATGGGCGAGATATAAGTCAGAGCTGTAAACGACCCGACTAATTTATAAATTTGAGCGTCTGCTAGATGTAATTCTGAAGATAAATATAAAGCTAAGAGGGACTGGACAATATAAAACCCATAGCGTTCCCACATTTCTGTGCCGAAAAAAACAGGCAAGGCCCTGGAGAGTTGGCTGGATAATTGAGCAGTTTTTTTGAGCATTTTTATTCCTAATTTTCCCTAATTTTTATTTTGTTTTTTATGGTCAGAGGGGTCAAAAAAAACAAGATAACACAAACAAAAATCATTGCCCTCAGCAGTTTCCAAAAGCTTGGTTGTGATTTTGATGACTGTTGTTGGTGCCGGTGCCGGTGCCGTAAGAAGTATAAGGTAATGTAGCGGGGGAAAAAGCTTGGTAAGCCGTCCTGAGATGCCCACTGGCTTTCGAGCGGCAATGAAAAATAATACCGAGGACAATCGTGCTTGCTGTAGTGAACATGGCAGCGATTGCGGTTCCGTCATACAGCGTAAAAGTTCTAGGTGTATTCTGAATCAAGACATTGTTAATACAGTCGGTTAAGGTCCCAAAGTTTGTATGCCAGCTGATAGCGCAAAGGTGTTCGATTTTCAGAAAACTATGGCCGTAGCTTTGAGTGCTAACAAAATAATTGGCGCCATCATCAAGCCCATCTTGAACAATGCCACACTGGGTTTTGAGCAAATTAAAAAGATGATGAACGAGCGCTGTATTAGAGCAGCCCAAAGTCATGTCGTGAGGTTGGCCACTCACTAATTCTTCGAAAGAAATTTTGTAGGGATAAAAACTAGCATCAGCCCCCCAATAAGCTGAGCAGGTATACAGGCCGAAACCCACTGAAAGCAAACCCAAAGTGACTAAGGTACATTGTTGAATAGAAGCCATATTATTTATCTCCAAGCGATTAAAAAAGCGGGCAATCTTAAGTATTAATTTTGCTAAAAAACAGAGCTAAAAATCTCAAGTGACAATGAAACCTACTTTGCATATCATCGCCGCTTTTTTTGGAGTCTAAAAATTCCCATGGATCAAAATATTTCCAGTTTTTCTTTATCTTTATCTTTATCTTTATCTGTCGTCGTTCCGATGTACAACGAAGAGGACAATGTTGAGCCCTTATTAAAAGAAATACTTCAAGCAGTTTCTGGATTTAAAAATTTTGAAATCATTGTGGTGGACGACGCCAGTACTGATAAAACGGTTGAGAAATTATTAAATTTAAAAAAAGATTTTTCTCAAAACTTTTCTCAAAATTTAAGAGTCTTGGTCCATGAGAAAAATTCAGGGCAGTCGAGAGCTGTGATTACTGGAGTGAAGCAAGCCCAGTATCCTTGGGTGGTAACACTGGATGGCGATGGTCAAAATAATCCCATGGATATCCCAAAATTAGCCGCAGTGGCTGCTCAAAAAGAAGCTGAAAAAGAAGCTGCTTGGATTTTAATCGCTGGTCATCGCGCTCATCGCAAAGATACCCGTATGAAAAAAATATCCTCGAGAATTGCCAATAAAGTCCGTGGAAGTTTATTAAAAGACGACTGTCCAGATACGGGCTGTGGCTTAAAATTATTTCCCAAAAAATTATTTATGGACTTACCGCATTTTAAAAATATGCATCGGTTTCTCCCAGCTCTGGCTAAAAGACAGGGGGCGGAGATTATTAATATTAAAATCTCCCATCGAGAGCGAGTTCGCGGGGTGTCTAAATATGGCGTCATGAACAGGCTATTTGTAGGCATTGTGGATTTGCTGGGGGTGATGTGGCTAGTTCGCCGGCCTTCTCGGGCTTTATTTAAAGAGCTAGATAAAAATTAAAAAAATAAAAAATAAAAAATAAAAAAA
>CAMCUU010000080.1 GCA_945879065.1 Francisella tularensis subsp. holarctica | reverse complement strand
GTATAAGTCCCTGTATTACTGGTGTAGCCATTAATAGTTAAATTAATTTCTAAAAATTTTAAATTTAAATTTTTTAAAATCTTTAAAAATAATTCTATTAAAAATTCGCCCCTAGGATTTAACGAATTAAAAATCACTGAACTTAATTCAGGGCTGTGAGCATAAGCAATGCACTCT
This sequence comes from Francisella tularensis subsp. holarctica, assembly GCA_945879065.1. Lineage (GTDB taxonomy): Bacteria > Pseudomonadota > Gammaproteobacteria > Francisellales > CACEW01 > CAMCUU01. The sequence continues at coordinate 4,915 of CAMCUU010000080.1, read as the reverse complement.
AAAGGCGGGTTAGTAAAACCCAAATCAAATTGGGTATAACGCCCGGGATATTCAATTCCTGAAGATAAATAAATCCCCCGTTGTGTATTTAAAACATCAACGAGGGATTCAACAGCTTCAAAATTTTCAAGAACAGTGGACTCTGTTTTAACTTGATAAAAATTATTTTCATCATCCACCATCAAAAAAACCCCTTTTTTATTTCGATTTTATTTCGATTTTATTTCGACACGGGCACTTTAAATACCGTTGGTTTTAAAGGCACAGCAGCCACCGCTTCAACACGGCGATTTTGAGCCTGGCCTTGAGCGGTTTTATTAGAAGCTACAGGGTTATTCCAGCTCCAGCCTTTGGTGCTTAGACGATGCGGATCTAGATTAAAATGGGTAATTAAATATTGTTTCACGGACTCTGCACGACGCTTAGATAAATTTAAATTATGCGTATAAGTCCCTGTATTACTGGTGTAGCCATTAATAGTTAAATTAATTTGAGAATAAGAATTTAAAAACTTACCTAAATTATCTAACTCTGGCTCGTAAGCGCCCAAAATTACCGCTTTATCATTGGCGTATTTTACATCTAAGTTCATGCTCATTTGATTACCATTTAAGCTAATACAGCCAGTCTGAGCAGGTGTTTTACAAGGCGGAAACCCTGCAGGAAGAATATAACGAGATTCTTCTCTGAATAATTGCGCTGGGGTTTCTTGCACTGGTTTTTTAACAACTGGCTGAGCTACTGGTTGGGCTGCTGGCATAGGCACAGCGTGAACCACATCGCCATTGCCAAAATAGAAATTCAAACCGGCATAAAATAAATCATCGTTATAACCATGATCGCCTAATTGAATTAAATGCCTGTAGTTTCCAGAAAAGCTGAAATTATCAGCAGGAAACACTTCAAGCCCAGCACCAAAATCTACTTCGGGTTTAGTCTCAGTCACTTTAAGCGCACCAACACCAGCCGCTAGATAAGGCGTGATTCTGGCATGAGTCGGCAAGGCAAATAAGCCGTCTAAATTTACTAAATAAGACTCTTGAGACTCCCCAGTAGTTTTATTATTGGGCTTAAAATAAGCCGCTGATAATTCAGCACCCCAGAGATTATTAAAATAATAACCGCCTTGTAATCCGCCCATCATGGCATTGTTCATATCTCTGGCATTGGATGGATCGTAGTAACCAAAAGTAGGCCCTGCGAACCAACTTCCAGCGCGATCGACATCTAAAGCTTGCGTCGTTTGGATAAAAGAAAGCGCTGAGATTCCCAATAAAATACTGGAAAAAATATTAGATAAAACACCAGATAAAACAGGATTAGGCACTGCTATTTTTTTCATAAAATAAACCCCAAAAATAAATAAAAAAATAAATAAAAATAAAGCAAAATAAAAAAGCGCGGGAGTATATAAGCTCTTGTTAAATAATCACCAAAAATACTTATTTAAACCGCTGAATACTTTCCATAATCTCAAGACCTGCTTCCTGTGAATCACCCCAGCCTTCTAATTTAACCCACTTGCCTTTTTCCAGGTCTTTATAGTGAGAAAAAAAGTGTTCAATTTGTCTAATTAATAAATTAGGCAAGTCTTTAATTTCTTTTACTTCTGTATACAGCTGGCAAAGCTTATCAACAGGCACCGCTAAAATTTTGGCATCGACTCCAGATTCATCAGACATTTTTAAAACACCAATAGGTCGAGCTCGAATCATGGACCCATGACGCAAAGGAACAGGGGTAACAACCAAGACATCCACCGGGTCTCCATCTAAAGACAAAGTCTGTGGCACAAAGCCATAGTTCGCGGGATATTGCATACAGGTCGCCATAAAACGATCGACGACTAATAAACCATTTTCTTTATCAAATTCGTATTTGACTGGCTCGCTCATGGCTGGGATTTCAATAATGACGTTAATATCTTGCGGAGGATTTTTTCCTGGAGAAAGATTCATTTTTTTACCTATTTTTTAATTAATCTAAAAACTTATTCCACTCAGCAATTTTAGCTTTCATAGATTCTAAACAAGCTTCGACTTCAGGAGTGTTATTTAAAATCACTTCTTTGATTTTATCACCCTGAGCAATTGCATCGACGACCGCTTGATCTGCTGGACTAATCACTTGTCCAAAAACAGTATGCCTACCGTCTAAATGGGGTGTGGGAACATGAGTAATAAAAAACTGACTGCCATTGGTCCCAGGACCTGCATTCGCCATAGATAAAATACCTGGTTTGTTATGTTTTAGGCCAGTATTAACCTCATCTCCAAAACGATAACCAGGACCGCCCATGCCAGATCCTTGAGGACATCCACCTTGAATCATGAAGCCTTTAATCACGCGATGAAATTTTAATCCGTCATAAAATCCATGCTGAATTAAATTAATAAAATTCGCACAAGTCATGGGCGCTTCTTTCAAAAATAATTGAATATGAATATCGCCTTTATCTGTTTTTAAAATAACGGTCTCTTTTCCTGCTGTCATACACATTCCTCTTGATTAAAAAACGGCGTACTCTACGCGATTTTTTAATGGGACTCTAGAAAAATATGGATAAAAACAAAGCGGATAATAGAGAGAATAACGGGGCGCTCAAAACACCTTGTTTAGTCTTGGATACTTCAACAGATGCCTGCACTTTGGCCCTTTTTTTAAGCCCAGATCAAATTTTTACTTTCCATGAAACCGGGCAGTCTCGTCATAACCAATTATTAATCCCTGGTATTCAAGATTTATTAAACCAGGCCAATATCAAACCCTCTGATCTCCAGCAAATCTTTTTTGGCCATGGCCCTGGAAGTTTCACAGGAACCAGAATCAGCGCGTCTTTAGCCTTGGGTTTATCTATGGGCTCGGGCGCTGCTTGTCAGGCAATCTCCAGCTTTGAATTAATCGCCCATGGGATTTATAAAAATTTTAATTATAAAAATATTTTAATTTTACAAGACGCTCAAAAAAATCAGGTCTATTTAGCCGCTTATGAATTTGCTGATGGGACAACTATAAAAACCTTAATCCCACCCTGCTTAATCTCTCCCACTGAAATCCCTGAAAAATTAAATCCATTCCCACCCTCTATTTCTTGGGCCGTGAATGGCAATGCCTGGTTTTTATTACAAGAAAGTTTAAAAAAAATCTTACCCCAAATCCCCCAAGCACTTATTTTTAATCCTTATATAGAAAACTGGCAGCCCCGCGCTGAAGATGGTTTTGAGTTAATTCAGCAAGATAGAATTTACCCACCAGAAGTTTGCTATTTAAGAGAAGCGTCGGATTGGTTGGTTAAATAAAAAAATCAGCACTAAAACCAAACTTTTCTTTTAGGCCTGTCATCTGCGTTTTAGATAGAGCCCTTTCTCCAGAAAGAAATTTAGAAACATTCCCCTGACTGCCAAAAATATCAGCGAGATCTTTTTGGGTGAGACCTCTGGAACTCATGAGGTACTTCACCATTTCAATATCACTCACCCCTGCCCCAATTGGTGGAAAATGCTCATTGTCATATTGCTCTAAATTTTCACCAATGATTTGCATCAAAAGCGCTAAGGGATGACTTTCATCATCTCGAACAAGATCAATCAAAGAATCTAAAACTTTTTCTAATTGATCATACTCTTCAGGGGTTTGTGGTCGTTTAAACACAGTAATAGGCACTTTAAACGTACTCTCAATTTTTTTGTCCACATAGTTAATGTGTGCAAGTGCTGTCCTTCTCATAAGTCACCTTTATTTAATTTGTCTTGATTTGTTTTTTTACTGTACTCAGCATGCCGCCAAATCTGCCTGATGTAACAAGACTGACTTGAATAATGGATTGCTGCGATCAAGCGATAATGATTACCAGCAATATCAAAAATGGTGTATTTCCCAACCACATCGATCGAATTAAAAAATTTCTTTAATTCATTAAAATTCTTAGCGGTACAGGCCCGCATTCGGTAATACCACTCGGCAAAAGGAAGCTCAGCTTTCGAATCCTCTAGAAGATATTCTCTAATTTTTCTCTTGGAAATAACACGCAAGGCTTTATCTTTTCTGTTAAATTTTATACGCTCGACACAGCCTAAAATATGTCATAAAGACATATTATAATCAAGCTTTATTTTCTAAATTTAACTATAAAAAACTAAGAACCCCAGCTCGCCTCTTGGTAATTTCTTGCGGCTTTTACAGGATCTTTCCCGCCATAAATCCCCTCGCCGACAATAATCACATCACAGCCATCTTGTCTTAAAGCTTGCGCTGGCGTTCGATATTGCTGGCCTAATTTTCCAGCAGAGACGTCTAAATTCACCCCAGGAGTTAAGTGCCAAAAATTTTTTAATAATTTTTTTTGAGCAATAAATCCAACAATAAAATCAGGATATTTTTGAGCTAGCGCTATACAGCTTTGTGAATAGCTTTCAGTTAGGAAATTATCCCTGGAACTCATCTGAGCCAATAATAATAATTTTGCGGGTGTTCCAGAACAGGCTTCTTTTAAGCCCTGAATAATGCCCTCTCCAGGTAAAATATGGGCGTTAATTAAATCAGCCCACTGGGCAATTTTATAAATTCCACCAGCGCATTGATGTTTTACCGTCCGTCCGATATCTGCAAATTTTCGATCTTCAAAAATTAGAAAATCATGCTTTTTCGCCAATTTTTTTAACTGCTCTATAAGATCCCAAGAAAAATCAGAAATAATATCCATATGGGTTTTAATCATGCAGACATGGGGCCCTAGTTGATCCGCTAATTTTAAAAATTCTTGGGTATTAGTGAGATCCAGAGACACACACAACCTAGTCTTTTTATGATTAATGATTCTTAGTAAATTTTGAGAAAAATCTAAATCCTGCATCTTAAAACCACTCTTTAAAATAAATAAAAAATAAATAAAAAATAAATAAAAAATAAAAAATAA
>CAMCUU010000079.1 GCA_945879065.1 Francisella tularensis subsp. holarctica | reverse complement strand
TAAAAAATAAAAATAAAAAAGGAGTGAAAATCGATGCCTTATTCAGGTGTAGCGAAGTCCCTGGTTTTGATCTCAGTGAGTGGATGGTTAGGGGGTCTTTCTACCTTCTCTGGTCAGAAGCTCTTAGTCCCGCTGAACTCTGTCGATTTTAAAGAAAATTTTTCTGGTCAATATTTTTTAATAGGGTTTTTAGGGTCTTTGAGCAGTGCATTTTTGATGAGTGTGATTTTAAAGATCAGAGCTTGTCTTCGACATAATCCACCCGATGATTTTTTTAATAGTTTTTCCATGCTCGACAGCCTGATTAAATTAGGCCTTGCCGGCGTCGGGTCTCTTTTAATTTTGCTGGTGACAAGCGCGATTGTGAATCAGGCGAATCAAATATTGCGTCCTTTGGTTGCTAGCTTTGTTGGTAGCATGGCTTTGGCGATTGGTGGGGGATCTTTAAACCTTGTTTTTAAAGCGGCGGTTTTATTATTCGGAAAAAAACCAGTGGCGGCTGTGGTAACTCCCGTTGATTTGGAGACTGGCAGTGTCAGTACAGCCGCCACTAGGCCAGTAGATTTAATAACGCCAACAGCACCAGAGGTTGGAGCTCAGGTAGCTCCATTAATAATGGGTTATGGCTTCGGTGCGCATACGGACTCTTTAGGTTCTTTACATTCTTTCACTGATGAGACTGATGAGACTGATGAGACTGATGGGACTGATGGGACTGATGGGACTGATGGGACTGATGGGACTGATGATTCAGGGGATAGTTCGGATGAGGAGACTGTAGTAGGGCTTCCATGGATTACTCCAGCAAATACGCCTCTCTCTCCTCTTCCTTCTCCGAGAGATCTATCCGGTTTTAGTAACGTGCCTGCTAGTCCGCCTGCTGGAACGGGGGAAGCGCCCGCGGTTCGAACGCCATCACCTGCTTTTCCACTTTTTTATGGTAATTTTGTTGCAGGGAGTCTTGTGGGCGGGGGTCAAAATGGAATGATTCATGCGCCTTGAGTTTGAGTAAAACCTTGTGTTCACTCTGTTCTGTGAGCCCTGATTTAAAATGATTTGAAATTGCCAGCAGGCAGAAGAGCCGATACTATCTCGGCTCTTTTTTTTCGGTCTTTTTTTAGCTTTTTTTTAGGTCTTTTCCAGGTCTTTTTTTATTAATTTTTGAGGAGTTTTTCCGGATGATTTTTTTAAAATTTTTTAAATTTAATCTTTTAAATTTTACCCTGCTCTCTGCTTTTTCTATCAGCACTTTTGCAGCAGCAACTCCAGCAACTCCAGCAAATTTAACAACGCCGAGTAAAGATCTTGGCGCTCAATTAGTTTTAAAATTAACTCATGGGCAGGCTTTAATTACCCAAGAATTTCCAGCGATTTCTAATCTCAATGGCTATGTCGTTTCGCCTAAAAACGGCGGGCAGTCGGTGATTATTTATGCCGATCAACAGGGTAAATATATGTTCATGGGCAATTTAATTAATGCTGCTGGAGATAATCTTTCAAATACTTTTACCCAAAAATATGTGATTTCTGTCACGGCAAAATCGGCCCTAAACGACGTAGTGGGAACCACATGGTTTGTCGACGGAAAAGATTCAGCACCGCATAAAGCTTATATTTTGGTCGACCCAAACTGTATTTATTGTCACAAGCTTTACCAAGAAGTTTTCCCCATGATTGACAGTGGCAATTTACAAGTGCGTTGGGTGCCTGTTGGATTTTTAAAAGAAAGCTCCTCTGGAAAATCAGCTGCTTTGATTCAAGCCAGTTTGACTAAAGATGCTAAAGCAGCGGATCTTTTATTAAGACAAGATGAGTTGGATTTTGATAGCCAAAACGAAGAAGGCGGTATTCCTGTTTTGAAATCTTCTGATAAAGACGCTCAGCAAGCGTTTGATGCGGTTAAATCTAACACGCAATTTTTTAGCAAATATGGATTCCAGGGCACACCGACTTTAATTTATATAGACAACACCAGTCATGAAGCGTCTTATTTCCCGGGTTATTTAGGGGGTAAAGATTTTGAAAATTTGGTCAGTACCATGAGTGGTTCTTGGTAATTTTTTAGAATTTTTTAAGCAAGTTAAACACTGGATATTTAAACAATGGTATGGATTGGAAAAGCAATCGGCGCGGTCTTTGGCTACGCCTTATTAGGTGGTCGAATTGGCTGGTTTGGGATCTTAGCCGGTGTGGCTATTGGGCACATGTTTGATAAGCAGTTTGAAAAAGCCCTAGGCCATGGGGTGAATCAGGCAGAAGTGCAGGCTGTTTTTTTTGAAGCTTTGTTTATCTGCATGGGGCATTTAGCCAAAAGAGACGGCCATGTGAGTGAAAAAGAGATTTTAATGGCTCGGCAGATTATGACGCATATGCAGTTATTAGAAGCCCAAAGATTACGAGCCATTGAATTATTTACAGAGGGTAAATCACTCCCCCATACCGATGAAGTCCTAGAGCGGTTTAAAAGTTTGGCGGGGCGTAATAAAAATTTACTCAGAATGTTTGTTCAGCTGGAGTTTCAAGCGGCCTACGCCGAGGGGCCTCCAGAAGGCGAGCCTTATGAATATTTAAAACATATTGCAGAAAAATTAGGATTTAATCTTTTTGAATTTGAAAGTATTGCGCGGATTTTTCGGGCCCAGTATTTTTTCCAGCAATCTCAGCAGTCTCAAAATTCGGGCTATTCCCAGTATCAAAATTCTCAAAATTCTCAAAATTTTCACCATACCCGAACGCCTAAAGATCAATTAAAAGACGCGTTTGGGATCTTAGGGATTCCAGAAAGTTCCAGTAAAGACGAGGTCAAAAAAGCCTATAGAAAACAAATGAATCAATATCATCCCGATAAATTAGTCGCGAAGGGTTTACCCGAATCCATGATGAAAGCGGCGACGGAAAAGACGCAAAGTATTAAAGAAGCCTATGAGTTAATTAATCAGGTCAAGGGTTGGTAGTTATTATTATGAAAATTTTTTTAAAAATTATTAATCAAGATTTTTACCAAGAACATGGGCTGCCAAGTTATGCGACAGAAGGCTCAGCGGGTTTAGATCTTCGCGCTTGTATCACTCAAGATTTTATCTTGCAGCCAGGTTTAAGTACTTTAATTCCTACGGGATTAGCCATTTATCTAGCTGATAAGAATTTCGCAGCCATGATTTTGCCAAGATCAGGTTTGGGTCATAAATATGGCATTATTTTGGGTAATTCAGTGGGTCTTATAGATTCTGATTATCAGGGAGAGTTAAAAATATCCCTCTGGAATCGAAGCGCCGAGCCTTTTGAAATTAAGCCCGGCATGCGTATTGCCCAATTAGTGATTATTCCAGTGATTCAGGCGGAATTTGAGCTGGTTCAAGATTTTGACGAAACTTACCGAGGTGAGGGTGGTTTTGGGTCGAGTGGGCATTAGAGAAATAAATTTTTTTTAAATTAAGGGCTAGAAACTATGCGTAGTTCATCATCGAGTATTAATCAGGATTTATTCAGAGCCTATGACATTCGTGGGATTGTCCCTGAAGAGCTGAGTCCTGATTTAGTCCATGATTTGGGCTTAGCGATTGGGACTTTTGTCCAAAATAAAAATAAAAATCAAAATAATACTCAGAAAAAAACAGTCATTGTCGCTCGAGATGGCCGGTTGTCTGGTCCTGAATTAATTCAGGCTTTAAAAGACGGCTTAAAAAAATCTGGGGTGAATATTATTGATATCGGCATGGTGCCTACGCCCGTTTTATATTTTGCAGTGAAAAAAATATCTGAAAAATTAAATCAAACTATTAATTCAGGGGTGATGTTAACGGGTAGTCATAATCCTAAAAATTATAATGGCTTAAAAATGGTTCTTAATGGCGAAACCATTGCAGGGGAAGATATTCAGGCGCTGTATCAAATTTTAAAACAAGAAATTTATATCGAGCACAGTGATGCGAATAAAATCGGGACGGAGCAAGATTTAAATATTTTAAAAGATTATGAAACTAGAGTTTTATCTGAAATTAAATTAGCCAGACAATTAAAAGTAGTGATTGACTGCGGATCTGGAGTCACAGGGGTTTTAGCGCCCGAGTTAATTAAAAAATTAGGCTGTGAGGTCATTGGTTTATTTACTCAAGTGGATGGCTGTTTTCCTCATCATCATCCAGATCCCAGTAAGCCTAAGAATTTACAAGATTTACAAGAAGCTGTTTTAAAAAATCAGGCAGATATTGGCTTAGCTTTTGACGGTGATGGAGATCGTTTAGGGGTTATTACTTCTAGTGGAAAAATCATCTGGCCGGATCGTCAGGTGATGCTATATGCCCAGGATGTTTTAAAAAGATTTAAAAATAATTTAAATAATAATTTAACTAAGCAAGACCCCATTATTTTATATGATGTTAAATGCACTAAAGATTTGGCAGAGATTATTATAAAAGCAGGGGGGATTCCAAGAATGTGCCCGACGGGACATTCTTTAGTGAAGAAAGAAATCGCCAGAACCAATGCCCTATTAGCCGGTGAGATGAGTGGGCATATATTTTTTAATGACACTTGGTATGGTTTTGATGACGCGATTTATACCGCAGCGAGATTATTAAGAATCTTGTCAGAGCAAGATTTAACTTCAGACGAATTATTTAAGCAATTACCAGAAAGTGTGACGACGCCAGAGATTAATATCAGTGTTCCAGATGCTGAAAAATTTAATTTAATTAAAAAAATTATTGAAGCTGCGAATTTAAATCAAAATAGATTTTTTCCAGGAGCTGAAATAATCACTATTGATGGCTTAAGAGTGGAATTTAAAACAGGTTTTGCTTTGATTCGCGTTTCTAATACAACACCCTGCTTTGTTTTAAGATTCGAGGCGGAGAGTGAAAAAGAATTAAGTCGAATACAAGATAATTTTAAAAAGTTTTTATTAGAGTGCGTGCCGGATTTAACTTGGAAATGGGAAATATAAATACAAGATGTTTAAATTATTTTTAAAATTATTAGCGATGAAAAAATCTTATGTCAGCTCAGCGGATCAGTGTTTAAATCAAGCTGATTTTATTCAAAAACAAGGGTCTGACTCGCAACTTAAAGAAATTAAAAAACATGAAAATATCTATACAAGAATTTTAGATAAGCGTGTGGATT
>CAMCUU010000078.1 GCA_945879065.1 Francisella tularensis subsp. holarctica | reverse complement strand
AAAATAAAAAATTAAAAATATTTCGAAAACCAAGATTTTACTTTGGCCAATTTTTGTAATCTTGGCCTGGCCTGATTGGAATTAGAATTAGATTGAGATTGGGAACCAGATTGTGAGTGCGCATGAGAATAAGATTTTAAATAATTATGATTCGCCTGCTGAGCTCCAGCGCCAGCCACCCCTAAATCTGCACCCACACCCACATAAGATTCGAGATCTAAACCGTGAGTCTCTGCCATCTGCTGATGGGTATAAATTAATAAACCCGTACTACTGGAATAAGCAGGATCTGAAATCACTTCTCTTAAGCCTAAAATATTTTCATGATCCGGTGCGCCTAACCTAACAGGACTGACAAAAGTTAACTCTGCGAGTTCTACTAAACCCTGTGGCTTAGATCCGCCCCCTGTTAAAACAAAACCTGCCGCTAGATTTTCTTTAAATCCGGCACGCTCGAGATCTTGTTTAATTAAAGTAAATAATTCTTCATATCGAGATTGAATCACTTCGGCCAAAGCTTGCAGGGTAAACACTTTTCCAGGTCGATCCGCCATTCCAGGGACTTCAATCGAATCTTCTGGATGAACATGAGAAGCCAAAGCCGCCCCGTAATTTAATTTAATATCTTCCGCAAATTGCAAAGAAGATCTTAAAGCATGGGCTAAGTCATTAGACACTTGCGTGCCCCCGATTGGCAAAACCGCGGTATGCGCAATGGCCCCGTCAATAAATACCGCAATGTCAGTCGTCCCGGCACCGATATCAATCATGCAGACGCCGAGCTCTTTTTCATCGTCTGTCAAAACAGCATAACTAGAGGCTAAAGGCGCCAAAATAATATCCGACACTTCCAGGCCACAATGACGGATGCATTTAATATTATTTTGTGCAGCGCTGACAGAGCCTGTCACCATGTGAACTTTTGCTTCGAGTCTGACACCCGACATGCCTAAAGGGTCTTTTATTCCCTCTTGTTTATCAATAATAAATTCCTGGGGCAGGATGTGTAAAATTCTTTGATCTGCTGGAATCGCAACGGCTTGAGCGGCTTCAATCACTCTGTCAATATCTTGTTCGCTCACTTCATGATGAGCAATCGCCACAACGCCTGTTGAATTAAAGCTATGAATATGTGCGCCAGAAATTCCAACAACGACTGATTTCACTGGAACGCCTGCCATATTTTGCGCATCCGTCATGGCTTTTTGAATCGCCGTAATGGTCGCTTCGATATTAACCACGACCCCTTTTTTCATGCCATAAGAAGGCTGTGTTCCCATCCCAATGACTTGAAGTTTTTCTTCATCATTGATTCTTGCAATCATCGCAGTGACTTTTGAAGTACCAATATCCAGGGCAGTTAAAATTCCGTGCTGTGGACCCGTAGACATATCCTCGTGCGCTCCCGATCAGGCTAAAAAAAATGCGGGCGATTGTAACCCATTCGCGGCAATTTAGCATAAAGATTTTGAATTCAAATGAGCGAGATGACGCTTTAATTTAAGACGTCCAACGCAGGGCAAAACCTTCGGAATATCTTAAATCCACTGAGACTAAAGTTTGGGCTTGAGTTTGATTTTTATTTTGGCCTTGATTAGGGGGTAATAAATCAGGATACGCTTTTAAGAAATTACTTAGGCGATTTAAGACATCCTGATTTCCACAATCAATCACTAAATTATTAGTATTATTAATATTAATAATTAACTCCCACTGCGCAAAATTATCTAAAGAAAGCTGAGTTATTTTAATATTTAAATTTTTAAAATTTTTAAATATTTTTATAAAACTTTCATACTCATCCACCATCTGGGGCATCTGATCCGCAGGGCCTAAAAAAACCGGCAGATTATTCATTCCAGCAAATCCAAATAATAACTCGGGGGTAACAATCAAACCCTGCTGATCAATAAAACTATCATGGTCATACAAAGCCACAGGCTGATCTTCAGTAATTTCTATTTTAACTTGATCTGGAAATCTTCTTGTCACTTCCACTTGTGAAATTCCAGGCTGGGCTAATAAAGCCATTCTGAGTTTTGACACGGGAATATTAAAAAATCCCTGAGAAATATAAGGCGTGACAATGGTCTGAATCGTTGACTGACTAACAAAATGTAAAATATTTTGGGTAGGATTAATTTGAGGATTAATTTGAACTATTCGAATAGGAAAGCGATTGGGCTGATGGCAAAAAATCCAGCCCCAGGTAAACAGCCCCAATAAAATTAAAATAGAAAAAATAGAAAGATTGCGTTGCCAGTGTTTCCAGTATTTCAAGAGATTAACCCTCTCTGCCATCGGCCCGGGCGAATACAAGATTACATCCTACACCGTCATTTTTTTTAAGAGCGATGCCTTCTGGAGTTAATGTCTTTTCTAGGATTTTTAAAACCACCTGCTCATAACTCCAACCAAATTGCTTAGCCCCTTTTGGAACCAGAGAACTTTCTGTCATGCCCGGTGCGGGATTAATTTCCATGAGATAAAACTCACCTAGAAAATCTTGCAAAATATCAACTCTCCCCCAGCCCGAGCACCCTAAGGCTTTAAAAGCATTGTAAGCCAAGGCTTGTATCTCCAGCTCTTTCGCGTCATCTAAGCCACTAGGGCAGTGATACTGGGTATTTTTTAAAATATATTTCGCCTCGTAATCATAAAAATCTTTGCTCTTATCCGGCTGAATATAAATAGACGGCAAGACTTGTTCTCCCACAATGGGGACCGAAAATTCTTTGCCCAGAATCCATTTTTCAGCCATAACTAAGCCATATTTTTTAGCTGATTCATACGCAGGTCGAATCCCTGAATATTCCGTGACTTTATGAACGCCAATAGAAGACCCTTCATAGACTGGCTTGATGGCCATGGGAAAACTAAGCAAATCAGCCAATTCAGACTCAGAAAAACTATCTTCTAATAAAACATAAGGCGCCGTGGGTAATTTCAAAGCCTGCCAAATTTGCTTAGACCGCATTTTATCCATCGACAAAGCCGCGCCTAAGACATCACTTCCAGTGACCGGGATTTTCAAAAATTTTAACAAGCCATTCATGGTCCCATCTTCGCCCAAAGGCCCGTGTAGGACATTAAATAAGCGATCAAATTTTCCTGCCTGTAAAACTTCGACAATGTCCTCACCGACATCAATGCCATGAGCATCTATGCCTAAATTAATTAAAACCTGGAGAACCCCGCTTCCAGATCTGAGAGAAATCTCTCGCTCTGCTGAATTGCCGCCCATCAAAACCCCCACTTTGCCAAAGGGTGTTGGTTTAATTTTTTTAACTTCTTCGCCGATAAATTTCACTTCGGGGTGTAAATTAATCCCATAGGTATTTAACACTTTTTCTTGAACTAGTTTTATTAACTCTTCAGCTTCTGAAGCTTTTGCACCCCCAGTATTAATAAAAAAATTGGCATGCTTTTGGGATATTTGCATTCCGCCTAATCTAAAATTTTTTAAGCCACAGCTTTCAATTAATTTCGCCGCGTAATTTCCAGGGGGGTTTCTAAAAACAGACCCGCAACAGGGCTCTCCAGTGGGCTGGGTCTCAGCGCGCTTGGCTAATAAATTTTTGATTTTCTCTAAACCCTCTTGCCCATCGCCTTCTTCGAATTTAAAAATTCCGGCGACAAACCATTGGTCTTGTTTTAACCCATCCACTTGTCTGTATTGGGGCTTAAAATCACTGGGTTTTTTAATACTGATCTCACCCAATCTATTAATTACTTCGACTTCTTGAACCCATTTCCAGGTCTCACCCCCAAAGGCCCCCGCGTTCATGATTAAAGCCCCGCCGATACTTCCTGGGACACCCGCTAAAAATTCCCCTTGGGTTAAATTATTTTTTGCCGCAAATCGGGCAACTTGAGCCGAAGCCACGCCCGCTTCTGCTCTAATTAAATCCCCATCACAGCTCAAATCTACTAGACCACCCTGGGTTAATATAACCGTCCCTTTGATACCACCATCTCGAATTAAAATATTGGAACCCATGCCTAAAAAAATAAGGGGTTGATTGGGATATTCTTGCTCTAATTTTTTTAAAAAATTTTGTAAATCTAAAAGACTTTTAGGCCGGTATAATCTTTCCGCTTTACCGCCCATCTTCCAAGTCGTTAAGCCATCTAGTTCTATATTTTTATATAACTCACCGGGGGTAATCTTGCGGCTCATAAATCTCATCCATGTTTTAATTCAAAGACCCCCACCCTGACATCTTTCGACATCGTCTCTCCCCTGGAGGGAGAGACAGACCCGAAGGGTCAGAGAGGGGGAAAAAAAAGACGGCGGAGTATATATGATCGGATTGGAATATTGAGCTGGAAATTCACTAGAAAATTTACAAGACAGCGTTAATGGCTATCAAACATCCCCGAATTACTTGTCTCCACAATGCCCCCATTCCCCCCCAAGGTATATAACCCGCAAGACAGCTGAGTAATTTTGGGTTTATGAAAGACCAATTTATCCAAATTCAAATCAAAACTGCCGCCTAATTTGGAGTTATTTTTAAGTTCAGAAATCACATGCATATTGTTTAAACATAGTAAATTTTAATGGCCGACAAACTTAGTAGAAAAACTCAAAAAAACATTTTTAAAAAAACATAGTATTTAAAAAAATTACTAACTAAGTTAGCTCCCGATTTAATGTCAGAAAACACTCAAAGGACCTCTACATGAAACTTCTTTCAGGACTATTTCTATTATTAATTTCTGGAATATCCGCAGCCCAAGAACCCCTAGCTAACAGCATCTTTGATGGATTTCTTGTACCAGAAACCCTAGGAGAATCTCTTTCAGACATTACCGTACACCAACTGACAATGACCCTCACTGCTGATGTGCCGAACGTCGCAGGGCTTCGGGTTTACTACGGCTCATGTACCCAAAATAGTTTTTTAAGAACCAACTTATCGAGCGCTGTCACGCTAAAAGCGGGAGTAACCTACACAACGACTTCTAATGCTTGGTATGCCTTTTGTTCCACACCTCCATTTGGCGGCAGCAATATCTGCCCCTCTCTGGCCGCAGGCACACTACAATTGTAAGCGTCACAGCAACCCCATCTACACCGCCTAATTTTTCTGTTTAAGATGCTGCTCCTGTTCAATCACAGGAGATTTTTTATGAGACTAAAAGATATTGATGAAGCGGCTTGGAGTGCGCTTTACGCAGAATGGAAAGCATCCAA
>CAMCUU010000077.1 GCA_945879065.1 Francisella tularensis subsp. holarctica | reverse complement strand
TCACTCATCGTTTTATCTCGAGTATTTAAAACTTTTTCAACAATGGCTTTTTTGGCGGCTTCTGTTAAAGATTTCATCATTCATCTCCATTAAGCCCCCTTTATAAATGTTTCTGTGCTTAGAGGCGACAACTATCCTGACACAGGGGGTGATCTGTCAGATGATATTAGTTTTGCGATTATTCATGTTTCTGATGGCATTAATCACGGCCAATTTATTTTCGATCAGAAAATTTTGATCTCAAAAGGCGTCATGTCTAAAAATAATCAAGACGGAAAACGGGCAATACGCGTTTACCCCGCTTGGACAACACCCATTGCTAAAGACGCCATTAAAACACAGGCCTGGCAGCTGAAATATTTTTTACCGCTAAAAGAAAATATTCATGCTGATTTAGCCCAGGTGAAAAAGTTTTTTAATTCAGCAATAAATTCCCAAGAACACTTCGCATCGCAGAAAATTCAACAGCCATAAAGTCATACTTTTGGCCTTCGTTAGGGATTATTTGCATGATGAAATCTCAGTACTGTCCTGCGTTTAAAATCTAGCTTATTAACACTTTTTTACACTGCTGATTATTGTTTAATCGCCTGAATAATTTTATTCACATCGTCTTCCACAGAAACAGACTCTATGGTCAACGTTGCAACCTGTTCATATAAATGATCCCGCTCCAGGTGCTGTTGATCTAAAAAAGCTTTGAGATCAGGAATGGGAAGCAAGGGAACTCTTCCGCCTTTCATCCGTTCTATTTGAACTGGCACGGAGACTTTTAAATAAATGACAAATTCTGAAGACAATAATTTTCTATTTTCTTCTGTGGCAATCACGGCTTCTTCCAGGACCATGACAAAATGCTCTTGGCTAATGTAATGAGAAATTATTTCAGACTCACAACGATGAAAAGCTGCTTCACCCTGAGAGCCCAAGATCTCATTCAAATTTCGCCCGATATAACGCTCTAAACTCGGATTAGCATCAATAAATTTCCAGCCTAATTTTTTGGCCAATGCCTCAGCGAGTAGTGCTTTTCCAGCACCCATATGACCCATAATAAACAGTCGTTTGACTTCACTCATATTCAGATTCCCTAATGATTAAATTCGATCGGGCTTTCTATAGACCCAGATTGCTAGTCACAAGCCTTTATTCAAGCTCTGATTGATACGCCCACAACTTTGGAAAATACTTGGCGCAAAGCGCTACGCCGACCACGCAAAAAACACCCCCTGATAGCACAGACGCCGTCACTCCAAATAAACTGGCAACCAGTCCCGCTTCTGCATTGCCTAACGTCGGTCCGCCTACATAAGTAATCATCTCAATGCCCGCCAAACGACCCCTAATAGAATTAGGAACAATTTCATTCCATAACGTTTTTCTAAAAATCATATTCATAGCATCTGCAGCTCCCGCTAAAGCTAGAGCCAAAATAGATAACAACAAATTATGGGTTAACCCTAAGCCAATAATAAAAACACCCCATAGGACTGCTGAAATAACCAGCCCTTTTCCATAAGATTTAATTTTTGCAGTCCAGCCACTGAATAAAGAAAGGAAATCACCAGAGCCCCCACAGCAGGTGCTGCATATAAAAACCCAACCACCGAAGTTCCACCTAAATGCTGAGCCAGGGCTGGAAACAAAGCATTCGGCATTCCAAAAATCATGGCCACCATATCAACAATATAAGAAGCAAAAATCTCTTCTCGGCTCATGGCATATTTCAGCCCTTGCTTCATGGACTCCAGCGTTCCTAGATTTTCTGCCTTTTTTTCAACTTTATGAGAAAAGCGTATGCACAAAGCAATCAAACTCATCATCACAAAAATTAAAAAATTCAGGCCATACGCAAAACCAAATCCCCAGTAAGAAATCATCAAGCCTGTGAGTGCCGGACCACCTATCGCCGTTATATTAAAACTAAAAGAGGTTAAAGCAGAGACCGCTTTAAAATCAGATTTATCGACTATCGCCTGAGTCAGCGCTGTCACTGCAGGTCGTGCAAGAAAAGAAGATAAAGACATCACAAAGGCCAATAAGAACAAGGCTAAAACGCTGGGGTGAAGAACCAAAGCATTCCAAACTAGAAGTACAGACACGACGGCTGAAATAAGTCCAGAAACCAATATGAGCTTTCGTCGATCGCATTTATCCGCCAGAACCCCACCTAATAACCCCATGCCAATCAACGGAACCAGCTCACTCAAACTTAATAATCCAACCCACAAAGTAGAGCCTGTGATGTGATAAATCTGATACGGCAAGGCGACTAAATAAATAGGCCCTGCGGATCGTGTCAGAAACATTAAGATAAATAGCCAACGGAAATTTTTGTTTTTAATTAAGGGACTGAAGTCAACTAGCACTTAAAACATCTCCAAAGTTTACAGATTCGGTACTCAGTGCGTACCGAATTGCTGGATTAAAAAACCATATTTCTTATTTAACAGGCTGATATTTAATCAAAATCACAATTGTGCAACAGGCTGTTGCACAAATTTAGAAGGATTGTCGCGACACTGTAGCGACAATTTTAGTATCTAGATGATGCTCAAAAACATGCTCCCCCAATTCGTGACGCACTGCGTCACAAATTTGAAAAGCCTTAAAAAAACGCGCGATTGTACCGAAGAAAATACCCCAATGCATTTGAAAAAACTTACGAATTTAAACACTGACTAGATTAAATTTGTGCGACACTGTCGCACGAATTCCAGGCTAACTTTTAGAACGATGATTTGTTGGCCACCACAAACAAATAATCCCCCAGAGAGCTCTCATAATTTTTAATAATTTGATTAATCTCACCGCTCTTTATATCTCTCTCTAATTTTTCTAATCCAGAATTTAATTCTTTTGGATCACATAATTTTGCAAACGAAGAGATCCCCGATCTAACCACAGGATCTAAATAAATCTCAGGTTGATATTTCCCAGACTGTAAAAATAAGTCTTTTAAATCATTAGTCACAAAAAATGGCTGCGCTTTTATATTCTCAAACCCTGCTTTTTCTAACTTAGATTTTAAGACCTCAAAGCTTTGCATAGTATTACAACTAGACCCCATCATCTTTGGGAAATACTCACAGAGCCAATAAGTCCGCATCTGCTCTGGCGTTGAAGTTAAAATAACGATATTCCCAGAGTTCATCACTCTAAAGATATTTCCCAGCGCTAAATCAAGATCTGGAAAATGATGCGTCGCCAAAGTGCAAATTGCCCCGTCAAAATAATCACTATGAAAAGACAAGTCTGAAACAGACTCATGGATAAAATTTATTTTATTATTTTTTAGTCGGGCCTTATCCAGCATTTCTTTCGAGGCATCAATGCCCATCATATTTAAACCACGCTCAGCTAAAGCACAGGTGTAATTGCCAGATCCACAGCCGATATCTAAATATTTTCCATGAGGTTTAGGATTTAAATTTTCATAAAGAATTTGAACAATTTCAGGGTCGGCTTTACGCGTTGCGTCGTAGGTTTTGCCAATGCGGTCGTAGATTGGTTCTGGCGTATTAATTTTGTGGCTCTGGATTTTAAAAAAGACTTATTGGATCATACTGACCTGCAAAAACCAATAAAAAAATTAGGCCAAAATCTCTACGACCGTCTTAATCTCCACAATCCGACTCATGATACTCAACGAACTATTTTGATCTTCCTCACTGTGGGCGGCACATGCGTCTTTCACAATCGTCACAGAATAATTTCGATCATGGCCATCTCGCGCTGTGCCTTCAACGGCCATGTTGGTCGAGACGCCACATAACACTAAATTCTCAATTTCATTGGCATTTAAAATGGCCTCTAACGACGTTGAATAAAAAGCATTAATTCGATGTTTTATAACAACGACGTCCCCGGCTTGATAATCCAGTCTTGAATCAAAATCCGTACTTCTCTCGCTCAGCTTCACCCAATTATTAGGTTTGTTATGAACAAATAATATGGACCGATGCGCCAGCTCAACATAGTTATCGCTAAACCCGACTTTCACAAAAATAATCAACTGCTTATTTTTTCTAAATTTTTTAATTAATAAATTAGATTTTTCGATGACCTGATGTTGATCTATATACGGCTTGAAATAAGGGTTTTCAGTAATTCCGTTAATAAAATCTAGAACAATCAGCGCAGTTTTTTGAGTGTTTGACATGAAAGTTTTTCCTATGGGTTATTAATTTTCGTAGGGGTTTTTACAGTTCCAAAGAGCAAAGTAATCACAACGCCCAAAATAATAATCAGGCATCCGATTAAAAATAAAAAACTGGGTTTCTGCCCCCAGAGAATCCATTCAAATATTCCGCCGAGTAAAACATTGATATATAAAATCGGCGTCGTTAAACGAACAGGGGCTAATTTATAACTTAAGGTCGAACAGACTTGATACGTAAATCCAACCAGCCCAATCAAAATTAAAAATAAAATTATTTTCTCTGAGCTAGGAACCACTATTTTGACCAAGCCAAAGGGCGTCATCAAAACCGTACTCATCAGAAAATAATAAAAAAGCATAGGCCAGGTCCCCATGGACTTACCCAGTAATCTGATTTGAATAATGGCTAGCGCGACAAAGAAGGCCGAAGCCAAAGCAAGCAGAGCCTCCCAGCTAAAAGAAGCATGCGCTGGATTCAGAACAACGCCTACGCCAATAAATCCAACAATAATTCCTAGAATTCCCCATTTGGTGACCTTCGCCCCCGTCATAAAAAACGCCAAAATGGGGACCATCAATGGCGTCGTATTGGCCAGTAATAGTGCCTGTGACAGAGGCATTCTTTGAACCGCCATAAAAAGAAAGGCCATGCCAATCAAAGCTGAAATGGTTCTGAATAAAAATTTAATTGGGCTCTCTAATTTAAAACTAAATTTTCCCGTCGAAAGAATAATAGGAATTAGTAAAATTAGACCGATGAAAAATCGAACCCAGATCAGTTCATAAACAGGGATCGCCTCTCCAATTAATTTTACAAAGACATTCATGGATGTCAGAGAGAAAGCCGCTAAAACAGCCAATAGGGATCCGCGCCAAAGGGATTCTTGCATCGTGTTACGAACTTTATTTGATTAAATTCAAGAGGGCCAAGTTTAGACGAAGTTTCACGGTGCCACTTAACCCCACTAAGCTCTAGTCATTCCAGCCGCTGACATCTCCACTTCAAATTTTTGCCCTCAAAAAAGACAATAGATCTTTATTAAATTGCTCTGGATCCTGAAGAAAAGAAAAATGACTCACCCAAGGCTGAATAAGCAAGCCACTCTGCGGAATCTGTTCAGCCATAAAATAAGTATTTTCACG
>CAMCUU010000076.1 GCA_945879065.1 Francisella tularensis subsp. holarctica | reverse complement strand
CTCTATTTTTGAATACATCGAACTTTTTTATAACCAAGAAAGAATGCACTCAACCCTCAATTATTTATCGCCTAATGAATTTGAAGAAAATTATTTTAATCAACCCGTTTATCCGTTAGCTAACTGTTTACTAAAACGTTGACAGATCAGTCCGGTTCTGAGGAGGGGGCGATGGAAGTGATTCTGTCGCTCTACTCAACCAGGACCCCTAAAGGATCGGTCGGGATGTTAGATTTTGAAATGTGATCTAAAATAAATGAAGTGTTAATAATTTTTGTGTCAGGATAGTTTAAGAACTTGAGGCGACAACTTCTTTGACAATTACCGAAAGCCAACTGTCTACCAAATGTTAACCAGATCAAATAAGATCCCAGCGAAAAACCGCATACGGCAATTTCTTTAAAACCTGATTGGATTAAAAATTGGATGGACTCCCGGACAATCTCATATTGCTCTCTCAAAGAAAGCAGCTGATCTCGCTGATGGAATAGATCAGGTGAAAAACTACTGATGCCAATTTCCTCAAGCTCAGCGCCTAGAGTTTTGAAATAGCCTTTGACCTCTTCTTTTGAAGAGTTAAAACCATGGAGCATGAGCAATGCTTTGTTTTTATTTCCTGCTTGTATATAGGTTAAAGACTGAATATTTGGAGCGTTCATTTATAAAAAAACCAAGGTTGATGTCAAAAAATTGTCTATTAAACGCTAAGACTCAAAACAAAAACAGAAAAGAAATTGGTAATTTTTTAATAACTTGCTTTTAGGTGATTTGGTAATCCCCTCGGAAATTCCCGGCATTCCCCCAAGTAGTGACAAAAAAATTTTATTAATTTTGAAACTCGATGTTCAAACGAAACGATTGCTCAGTATTCAAATATTTTTCAATACCAGCAAAAGGCTGCGCGCTCAGAACCGCCTCTTGCGCGGCTTGATCTAAATCTTCATAACCGCTGGAATTTATAATCACAAGACCCTTGATTTCACCAGAAGGCTCCAGGGTAAAAGTCACTGTCACCACCCCTGTTTGGTTAAGCTCTTGCGCCATGTCTGGATAAATTTTATGGGCTGATATATCTCGATAGATCAGCGCGTTTAGCTCATTAAGCTTCTCACCAGAGACTGCTTTTATTGTTGGTTTTTCTGCTGAATGTAATTTATTTAATTGTGAGCGAGGATCTTCTATTTTTTTTATATCAGATTTTTGAGTCAGTACTGGCTTATCTATTGGCTTATTTATTGGCTTAGGTTCCAGCTTGGGTTTGGCAATCATTTCAGCTTTATTAATAAAATGCTGCTGACTAGTAGCCTCTGGTGTCGTATTAAAAATGACCGAGGCCATGATTGTATTTTTCTCACCTGGAATCATCACTGGATCTTCCAGAGAGGCGCGCTTCCAGCACACTATTAAAAACATAAGCAACCCCGCATGGATTAACCCACTGAGAATGCTGCTGCTTAAAACTATTTGTTTGTTTTTTTTCATGATTAAAATTAATTAAAAATTCATCGTTACAGAGCCTAAAAGACTAATCCCATCGCCCATGTAATAATTAACTTGAGTGGGGTTATCTCCAAAGGCATAGGCGTAGCTCGCAAAGTGAGTATCAAATAAATTATTAATTGACAGGCCCAAAGTGATTTCTTGGTAAGTTTTAGTCATATTAAAATTAGTTAAAAAATAACCCGCTTGTTTCGGGCCGCTATTAGTAAAATCTTCGTCAGCATAATAACTGCCGTTATAAGTTTCATTGATTAACAATGTCCAATCTTGAGGTGTTTGATAAGACAAACCTGTGCTCGCTTCAAAAGTTGAAACGGATGGAATCTGCTTTCCTTCGTACTGCCCACTACGAAAACGAGGGGATACTAAATTTCCCTCTGTCAGTAACGCCCAGCGTGAATTAATAAAAAAATCTCCAAGGGCATCTAAGCCGATACGTCTTGTGGGCGGCAAATTGCTCATGGTTGGAAATGGTGAGCTAACAGGGGTGTACATGGATATTTCATTGTTAATATCCAGCTGGTACACCGAGAGCTTTAATTGATTTTTATTAGGCTTCCAGTCCAAACCTGTTTCATAGGAAACACCGGTTTGTGTTTGTAGTGGAAGGGTAGGGCTATTGGTCCACATTTGCTCATCGCCCTTGGGGAAAACAAAACTACCAGCGCGTCTGACATACCAGGATAAATTTTCTTGAATATGCCAGGTCAGTCCTTCTGTAGAGACCGTCGCATCACTATTTTTAGTCGCATGAATACTAGGCGTGGGATTTGCGTCTAAATATTGACTGGCATATCGCAGGCCTAAGTTCAGATCCCATTGAGCTGAAACAGGAATGACTCCTGTTGTAAAAACAGCATTGTCTATTTCATTGGCATTTTGATTAATGACCAGGCTCTGAGATTCGCTTTGTGATTTATATTCCGCAAAATCCAATTGGTTCCCAAGGGTAAAAAATTTCCCATAATTGACGCTGTTTTGAATCAGCCATTGGGATTGATCATTTTGAAAATTTGAATTTAAAAAGCCATCACTATGATTATTATTACTGGCCAATGCACTTTTCCATGACCATTCTGGGCTTAAAAAATATTGGCTATTTAAATAAGCCAGCGCCCCTTTGCTATTAATAAAATCAGCTGGATTTGCAGGAGTCGCAGGTCCATCAACCGTAAAATATCCAGGGATTTGTGAATGATCTTGGTAGCCTAGAAAATTAAAACTCACCGTTCCTCTTGCGCCGATATAATCTAATTTTCCGTTAGCAATATAGTGCTCCTGATCTTGATGGTCTTGCGTGTGATCATCTTGGCTTCCAGAAAATCCTAAGTTCACTCCCAGATGATTTAAATAACGTTCACTGTAAAAAAGACTGGCGAGTGCTTGGTTATTATTACCAAGCCCTAGCGCTACTTGGTGAATTGGATGATTAAAATTGGGGCTGAGTGTATCAATATTCACAACACCGCCGACCGCTTGATTGCCATCCGACGCCCCATAACTTCCTGGCAAAATAGTAATAGCGCCAATGTTTTGTAGCATTAAAATATTAAATACCGGACTGACATTGTTTAAGCTGATATCGGGAATCCCATCGATTTGAATTAAAGAATTTTGATTGGCATTGGCACCAAATCCGTGCATAGAAATAGTGTCCTGATTATTCACGCCAGAACTATTTTTGACTGAGATTAAGCCCTGTTGATTTAAAAAATGAGTGATGTTTTTCTCGCCACTTTGCTGAATATTTTCCTGGCTAAAATCATAATGATTACTAGCCACTTTCGGGTCAGTTTTTTTATAGTCTTTTTGATTAGATTTAATTTCAAGATTGGGTAAGTGCGTGATTTTCTCAACATTGAATTTTCCAGGACTAACCGGTTCAATACCAGCCCCAGTATCAGGATTAATAATATTAATAGAATCTGCATAGGCACTATTAAAAAAACCATGAATAAAAATAAAGATGAAAATCAAAAATAAAGATAAAAAATAGATTGCCAAAGCGCGTTGAATTCGGGATTTCACCGACATAAGATACCATCCGCTCAAAAGGCGCGTACTTTATCAAAATAAAGTGTCAGAGTGCTTATTCTGATTTTTATTTTTCAAAAATCTAAAAAATATAAAAAATTTAAGAAGGTATTCTCAATGAAAAAATCAGCTCAAGAATTAAACACAAAATTAAATCAAAAATCAGATAAAAAAAATCATGGCTTTTTAATTTCCCCTTCTCAAAAAAAACGGTCAGGGCAATTTGTTGTTTTAGCAAAAGATAGCAACGCTGCTTCTTGCAGCGGGCACTGTAAAGCAGGTTCTTGTATTGCTCTCTAGTCGTTAAATTTCAATGACTATAGCGCCCTATCTGGAATCAAAGTTTAGTCAGCTTGATCTCCAGTTTATGATTAAAAAACTAACTTCTGAACATTATGAACTCGCTCGATGGCCAGAAAATCTGGCTATCCAGCTAGTCGAATTTTACAGAAGATTTCTGTGGCTCAATTATAAATATCCCGGATCTAACCTCGTCCCAACGCGGGACATAGACGAGTGCTGGCATATTCATATTCTCAGCACAAAACGTTATGCAGAAGATTGCCAAAACTTATTTGGTCATTATTTACATCACCAGCCTGCCGATCCCAGCAATCAAGAAGAAATAACAGTCTTGCAAACTTTTTTTGATAAAACTTTACAGCTTTATCAAAAAGAATTTGGCGAAGATTTGAAAGTCTTATCGTCAGAATAAAACGCATAGTACGCTCTCACCCTCATAACCGTCCGCCTCGTCGTCTTAAATTCCCTCGCTAATTCAGAAACACTGATGCCCATTGCCAGTTTTTTTATAATCTTAGCCCGCTCTTCTTTATTTAAAGTCGGTGGCCGCCCAAATTGCTTGCCCGTCGCTTTGGCTCTGGCAATGCCTGATTGAGTGCGTTCAATTAAAAGATCTCGTTCACACTCGGCCACAGCCGCAATAATTTGCATGATCATTTTTCCAGCAGAGCTAGTCAGATCATGGCCTCACGGAAATCCAGGTGTCGTCTCACGAAATGGCTTTTAATGCCTCTGCATAATCAGGCTCGTTAGCAACTTCTGAGACTAACTCAGTGTAGGCAACCTGACCTTGCGCATTAATCACCACAATGGCCCGAGCAAAAAGCCCTTTTAATACGCCATCAACAATACTGACGCCATAACGTTGCCCAAATTCAGGATGACGAAATCCAGAAACAGGGACCACTTTATCTAAGCCTTCCGCCCCACAGAATCGACTTTGAGCAAAGGGCAGATCCATTGAAACGCACAAAACAACGGTATCAGATAGTTTTGAGGCTTCTTGATTAAATTTACGGACAGAGGTCGCACAGGTAGGCGTGTCGATACTTGGGAAAATATTCAGGATCACCTGCTTACCTTTAAAGTCAGCAAGCTTAACCTCGCTCAAATCTGTTTTAGTCAAAGTAAAATCTGGCGATGCCTGCCCAATGCGAGGTAAATCACCGCTGGTATGTATTGAGTTACCTTTCAAAGTTATTGTAGCCATCTCTTTCTCCGTGTTTAATTATCTTGGTTGAGCATATCCTCTAGGCATTACGTTATCAGCTAACGTCACTCGCTCAACCTTTGGAGACACTATTAAAAATGATCTCAGCCTTTAAAAAAAATTTAACTCTCTGGGGCCTCACCCCAGACGAATTACTTGATCTGGTTAACATTTGGTAGACAGTTGGCTTTCGGATAAATTTTCTAAAAAGCCAAGAAGAGGAAACCAATGGACGCTAAAACTAGAAAATATTATGACCCAGAATTTAAACGCAATGCCGCTGATTTATATCTCAATGGAAAGAA
>CAMCUU010000075.1 GCA_945879065.1 Francisella tularensis subsp. holarctica | reverse complement strand
TATTTTTTTAATGAAAACAGCGAAAGTAATAACTGACGGCAGGATCTAAGACTCTATAAAAAGCATGCTCATCTTCAAAAATAATGTCGTTTAATAAAAGCGCTTCAAAAGCCCGGCGGATACTGGCGGAAGAAATACCTGTTTTGATTAAAAAAGCCGCGCCATAGGGGGTGTTTTCGGGATTGAGCGATAAGGCTTTAATCAGTTTTTTTTGATTCAGAGGCAGGCTCAGTACTTCAGCCACAATCGTGCTTTTATTTCGAATCATGTAAGTCCGCCAAGTGGATTCAATAAATTCAATGGAGTCTGGGGGTGTGTGATTGAGCCAGAGTTCATTACATAAGGCGTTGACGTAAAAAGAGTGGCATTCGGTGAGTTCTAATATTTTCAAAATCAAATCTTCAGAGAGATCGATGGCCCAACGCACTTGGGCAGCTTGGCGAATAAAAGAAAGATATTCAGAGGGTTGAATGCGTTCAATTTGCATCACGGTGCATAGACGGTAGAGCGGCCTGTTTTTATGACTAAACATTTCTTTGAGCAAATGCCGTCTGCTGCCAGAGAATAAATAAGTAATCGCTTTGCTGCGTTCGACCGCATGTCGAATCAGCGCTTCGATCGAGAGCGTCTCTTCCAGTTCGCTAATTTGTTGAAATTCGTCGAAAACAAGAACTGCTTTTTTTTCTACTTTTTGAGCGTACTGATCAAGCTGGGTTAATAGCTGATCAATCGATGTTTTATCATCAGACGATAGATGCAGGGTCAGCGTTTGGCCCATGACACCGACGTTTAATTCGGGAGACATGGCTTTAATTTTATCTAATGCCTGCATCTGTAATTTTTTGAGGTCTGGAGATAAGGCTAAAAGTAAGGTTTTAGCGGCTGCTCGGATTTTCTCTTCGACTTCGGCCTTGGTGGTCACGGATAAAAAATCGACCCAGGCATAGTCAGACTGATTATCAAGAATCACTTGAGTGATTAAGCTGGATTTTCCGTAACGCCGAGGAGCCATAATGACCGTTGGCTGAAAATTATTAATATATTGTTTTAACCGTGTTCGCTCTTCAGTGCGATTACAAAAAGCTTGGCCTTCAGCGATTCCAGAGGGGAAAAGTCTCATAATAATTCCTGTTTAAATAGGATGAATTTCAGAAATAGTACGGGTTAAAAAAAATGTTGCAAGTTTGCACATTGCACTATTGCACATTGCATTCTTGCAATATTAAAAAAATTATTATTTATTAATAATTTATTATATATTTGTAGGGTTTTTTATTATTTATAATTGGCCCAGTCCCGAACAATTTTTAAGACCTGAGAGACTTCTATTAAGCCCACACAGCGACATCGAGAAAGATCTCGGCAGTCAGAGCAATCTTTATGTAAAGACAAAACCTGGGCTTTGGCGCCTACAGGCCCCCAGCGTCCTGCATGAAAAGGTTTAATAGGTGCATATAAACCCAGGGTGCGTTTATTAAAAGCGGCGGCTAGGTGAACAGGACCCGTACTAGAGCAAATTAAGCCGTCTATTTGGGATAAAAAATAAATCAGGGTGTTTAAGTCAAATTTCCCTGTCAGGTCAATAATATTTTTATTTTTTTGAGAATTTTGAGAATTTAAAAAAGGCTGAATTAACGCAGGTCTGATTTCTTGGCCTTCTTGTTCTGATCCAGTAATAAAAATATTAAATTTTTCAGGGTCTAAATATTTTATTAATTCTTGGTAATGCTGGAGAGGCCATTCGATATGCCGGCCGCGGGTTAGGGGATGCAAAACCAGATTGAATTTTTTTGGATTTAATAAATTTTGAATTTTATTTTTGATCTCTGGTGAAATATTAAATTGCTCTTTAAATCGCCGCATCGGAATAATTTCAGCCAGGGTGTATGCGAATTTTAAGCCCAGGGGTTTTAATAACTGCAAATCTAATTGGGTCTCATGAAGTTCTGAATTTTTGCGTTTTATAGACACAAGTTTATTGCAGTAAAGCCAATGAAAAATTCGATGAGAAGTGCCAATTCTTATTGGAATACGAGCTTGCTTGGCGAGTTTAGCAATATCTTTTTGAGGATAAATATGAATAAAAATGTCAATATTTTGCTTTTTTAAAAAACTAATTTGATCTGAAATAT
Organism: Francisella tularensis subsp. holarctica; assembly: GCA_945879065.1. GTDB lineage: Bacteria > Pseudomonadota > Gammaproteobacteria > Francisellales > CACEW01 > CAMCUU01. Next base: position 3,456 of record CAMCUU010000075.1, on the reverse strand, counting down.
TTAATTTTTTAATGTCTTCCCAGTCTAAAAAATTATCAATATCGACGCATTGATTAATTAAGCCCTGGGTATAAGTCCGGCCTAGGAAAATAACACGACAGCTGGGCTCGGCTTGTTTTAAAGCATAAGCCAAGGGTAAAGCAAAAATGACATCGCCTATTTGATTAGTTTTGCTTAATAAAATGGTTTTATTTTTTAAATTAATTTTTATAGCCCCCTGATTTTTATATATTTTTTATATATTTTTTAAGATCAAATCCAAAGTCTGATCCGCTGTTTTTTCAATAGAATATTGCTGGGCAATAGAGCACTGGAGTGTTTGGGCTTTGCTTAATAACACAGGATTTTCCAGTAGAGAATTAATGAAAAAAATAGAGTTTGGATTTTGAGTCAAATTAAATTCAGGCGGTAAGATTTCAGCCGCGCCGTTATGGTCATTAGTAAACGCTACACAGCCATGAGCCATCGCTTCCAAGATGACGTTAGAGAAGGGTTCATAGGCGGGGGGGTAAATAAACAAGCGGGAGGCTAAGTAAAAATCAGCGACATCTTTGCGCTGGCCCGTAAAAGTAATTTGGTGAGAAATATTTAAATCAGCGGCTAGTTTTTGATAAAAATTTAAGTTTTTCTCTTTACCCAAAATAAACGCATGAAAGGGCGTTTTTATCTGGGCAATTATTTTTAAAAATTGGCCAAGACCTTTGCGTTTAAATCCAGAGCCGACAAATAAAATAAAGGGAAGTTGAGCATTAATTTTAAATTCTTGTGCGATTTTATCTTTAATTCTTAAAGCCTGTTCTGGGTTTTTTAAAGAATTAATTGGAATCTCTGAAAATAAGAGGCCGTTAGGAATAATAACAATTTTTTCTGGATTGATTTTATAAAATTTAATAATTTCTTGTTTGGTCTTTTGGGAATTAGCAATAATTTTTTGAGAATTTTTAAAACATAATTTTTCTAAAATTAAATAAGAAATATGTAATGGGTTTAAGCTGAAATTTTTGGTTTTTAAATAGGCTTTGTGAACCCCATCTCCAGCTCTGTAAATATCCGCGGAGCTAATGCGGTCTAGAGAAAAATAAAATAAGTTTTTGTTTTTTTTAAACCAATTTTTTTTAAAGCTAGTTTCAAAATTAAACCACCAGGCTTTAATCCAAGAAGGTAAGAATTTGGGAGCACTGGAGTGCCAGATTTCGAAAGCAATATTTTTTTGAGTTAAAGCTTGAGTGAGTCTTGATAGAAATACTTCAGCACCACCAAAAGTAGTGTGAATAGAGCGCAGGAAGATAATTTTTTTATTGTTAAGCATGAGATTTATCTTTTTAAAATTTGATTAATGAAAGTGATAACTTTTTTTTCTGAAAGATCCGTCATGCAAAAATTGTTTTTATATAAGCACTGAGAACGACGGCAATTAGATACCCCAGGGATTTTGTTTTTAAATAAAGTGTCCATGTTTTGGCAGCTTAAGGGTTGATCTTGATTTTGGTTTTGATTTTGAGTGACTGAGAGTGATTTAGTAATTTTTAAATCATGAAATTGCGGGTGGGGGCCATAAATCAGGGCTTGGGTGGGGCCCATCAAAGTAATCGACGGGATATTTAAAGCTCGTGTGAGATGTAAAACGCCCGTATCGGGACCTAAGACTAATTGGGCGCCAGAAATTAAGGCCAGTAATTCATGAAGCTTGGTTTTTCCAGCAAGATTAATAGTGGGCTGAGTGATGGTCTGAGAGATTTGATCACTAATCTCTTGAGTTAATCTTTGCTCTGGCAAAGTGCCGGTGAGAATAACTTGATAGCCGAGAGAGATTAAATAATGAGCTATTTGAGCATAATTTTTAGCGCCCCAGTATTTTGTAGGGCTGCTGGCACCAGGGTGAATTAAAATATAAGAGCTGGAAATCAGATCAGAGAGAGAGGAAGGCAGCTTATTTTTTTGTATTTTTTCTAGATCAAAATGGGGCGCTGGATAAGATTTTTGTGTAGGTGATGAGTGTGATGAGAGAGCCAGGGTCATTAAAGAAAAATAGTCGGCTTGCTGGGGTAAATTAATTTTCTGATGGATTCTGTAGGGCTTTCTATTTTTAGGGTCGGGAAAAGAGCGAATCTGACTAATACCCAGGGCATAAAATAAATTAATACTGGCGTAGGACCAGGGGATAACACCCAACTGCCAGCGATTTTTATGATTTTTTTTAAATAAATTAAGCCATTTTGGATTATTTTTTTGATGCTCAAAAACCTGATCAATAGCTTTAAAATACTGCGCAAATATTTTCCAACCTTCGGGGACTAAGAGTTCAATAGAGGCCTCTGGAAATTCTTGTTTTAAAGCTTGAAATAAAGGCGAAATTAAGACCAAATCTCCTAATAAAACCAATCCGCTAATTAAGATTTTTTGGGGGGGCTTATTTTGATTTTTTTTAAAATTAAAAATACCCCACAGGGTTTTAATATCTCGAGACAGGCCAAGAAAAAAAAGCTGGAGTCGATAGCGAAATTTGGGAATATTCATGGGGTTTAAAATAAGCTCAAGAGGGTTGTTAATACAGTTGTTAATATAAAACTTTGCCAGTGTAACAAGAGAGAGTGAAAGAACGAATGGAAGCGACTGAATATACGGACTTGTTTGAAAATTATTTTAAAAAGCAGTTTTGGGGTAATAAAGACGGCTCTTCAGGGCCTAATTCGGCTTATGCAGAAACGCCTGTTCTTAGAAAAAATTTGAGTGATTTAATTTTAGATTTAAATATAGAAAGCTTATTCGACGCCGGTTGTGGGGATTTGAATTTAATTAAATATTTAGATCCCAAAGCTTTATTGCAAATTAAAAACTATTTGGGTGCTGAGTGTGTTCGTGAATTAACAGAGCAAAATAAAACTAAGTATCTAAAAGATAGTAAATTTAGTTTTGGCTTTGATTTTATAACCATGGATATTATAAAAGACCCTATTCCGTGTATGGACTTAATTCTTTGTCGAGATGTGGTTCACTACTGGCCCAATGAAAGTATCTTTAATTTTTTAGAAAATTGTCAGCGCTCTGGGTCGAAATATTTATTAATTACCCATAATACGCATGCGCCTATTTCAGCGAATTCAGAGACAGATTTTGGGATATTTAGGCCGGTGAATTTGACACAGAAGCCGTTTTATTTAGACGGATTAAAGCGCACTATTTCAGAAGATTTTATAGCAAAAGAATTGGCTCTATTTGAATTGTAATCTTAAATAAAATTTGGACTGTGATCGCTGTTTTGTTTGAATAGCGGCTCTGACATAATCCGCCCCGAACTTGGTTGCTGCACCGCACGCAGGCCCTCGGATATCCTGACAGTCCCGTGGGTCTACGCGATAAGTGAGATCTTATTGGCCACCAGGTTTATTTATTTTCATTTTGATCACTCCTCATATTAAAAAGGCAGTTTCCACACTGCCTATTTTTTTATTTTTT
>CAMCUU010000074.1 GCA_945879065.1 Francisella tularensis subsp. holarctica | reverse complement strand
TAGACCAAGGGCTGATGAAAAAAGCAGGCTGAAAAAAAAGATAGAAAAAAGAATGTCAAAAGATGCCGCGGCTTAAGCAGGGACGAATACAAGATTCGCCCCTACACCTGATCCTTAAGTAAGTGCCATTGAATCTTGTATTCGCCCGTCGGTGGTTGGCATTTATCACGGGCGAATCAAAATTCGCCCCTACCTAAAACCCAAGCTTTAACACGCTCAATGGCGCTTGAAACTTGATCTATTAAACCACCACCTGCCTGAGCAAAGTCCGCACGACCACCGCCCTTGCCGCCAATAATGGGGGCTAAGTAACTAATCAAATCACCGGCTTTAATATGGGCCTGTAAAGACTCTGAGACACTGGCGACTAAGTTAACCTTGTTATCTAAGACTAGGCCCAGGCAAATAATAAAATTTGGATTTAATAACTTTAATTTTGGTTTTAATTGATCTAATAAATCTCTTAATTCTTTCGGGTCTGAAATAAAGTTATTAAAATTATTGGGTAATTCGCAAGCTAAAAGTTTTATATTTTTATTTAAATTTTTTAATTCTAAATCTTGAGTTTGCTTAATTAAATTATTTAAAAATTCTTGGAAATTTTCCGAGTTTTGGGCGTTTTGAGAGCCCTGGGAAGAAGTATTTTTATGAGTCTTATTTTTTTCTAATAATTCTTTTATTTTTAAAATTATTTGATCCCCTGGAATTTTTAATAAGCTGGCTAATTCTTTTTGCTGCTGTTCTAATTTTTGAAAATAAGCCAAAGCAGCCTCTCCAGTGATGGCTTCGATACGACGAATCCCTGAAGCCACACTGGACTCTGAGATAATTTTAAAAACGCCAATATCGCCTGTATGACCCACATGGGTTCCACCACAGAATTCCAGTGAAAAATCGCCCATTTTTAAGACTCGGACTGTCTCTCCATATTTTTCACCAAAGAGCGAAATCGCGCCTAATTTTTTGGCTGAATTTAAATCCGTAACAATGGTTTGGACAGGATGATTTTTTAAGATCTCTTGGTTTACTAAGTTTTCTATTTGAATTAATTCTTCGCGAGACACGGCTTTTGTATGGGAGAAGTCAAATCTTAAAGAATCTGGTTTTACTTGAGAGCCTTTTTGTAAAACATGTTCGCCTAAAATTTTTCTCAAAGCTGAGTCTAATAAATGCGTAGCTGAGTGATTTTTTCGAGTGGAGTTTCTTAGATTGGGATTAACCTGGGCCTGGACCATCTGGCCTATTTTTAATACATTATTTTCAGTGTTATTTTTTACGAGTTCTCCGTAATGACCAATAGCCTCGCCATTTTTTTGAGTATCTCGAATAGTAATCGTGTTATTTAAATAAGTTAAAACACCCTGGTCGCCTACTTGACCGCCGGACTCTGCATAGAAGGGGCTTTGATTTAAAATAATCAGCGCTTCTTGGCCTGCTGGTAACTCTTGAACTTCTTGGCCATTGATATAAATCGCCTGAACAATACTGTCGGAATTTAAAGTCTCATAGCCTAGAAATATTGTTCGATGGTCTAAGCCGACCGGAGATTTATAAGCCTGTTTAAAACTCCCTGAATTTCTAGCGCGTTCTTTTTGTTCAGCCATGGCTTTTTCAAAGCCTGGCATATCAATCGTCCAGGATTTTTCTCGGGCAATGTCTTGAGTTAAATCTACCGGAAAGCCATAGGTGTCATAGAGTTTAAAAATTAAATCGCCGCTGAGATTATTATTAAATAAATTTTTATTAATTAAATCTTGTGTGGTTTGATTTAAAAGCTTTAAGCCATTTTCCAGGGTTTTTAAAAACTGAATTTCTTCTTGTTTTAGTAAATCAGCAATTAAATTTTGATTATTTTTTAGCTCAGGGTAGCTCTCACCCATGATTTGAATTAAAGGGGTGATTAATTTATAAAAAAACAATTCTTTACAGCCTAGTTTTTCCCCGTGTCGAATGGCTCGTCTGATAATTCGTCTTAAGACATAGCCACGCCCTTCGTTAGAGGGAATCACACCGTCAGTAATTAAAAAACTAGTAGATCTAATATGATCTGCGATGACTCTTAAAGATTTAGAGCTTAAATCTTGAGCTTCTGGGGTATTTAAAATTTGAGAAATATTTTTAATTAAAAATTTAAAGCTATCTATTTCATAATTATCATGAACGCCTTGCAAAATAGCGGCTAGACGTTCAAGACCCATGCCCGTGTCGACAGAAGGTTTGGGAAGGGGCGTTAAATTTCCAGCACTGTCTTTATTATATTGCATGAAGACTAGGTTCCAGATTTCGATATAACGATCTCCATCAGCATCTGGAGAGCCTGGAGGTCCGCCGAATATTTCTGGCCCATGGTCATAGAATATTTCCGTACAAGGCCCGCAAGGCCCGGTGTCACCCATTTGCCAGAAGTTATCTTTCGCACCAATGCGAGAGAGCCTATTGGGATCAATGCCCATTTGATTAATCCAGATATTTTCCGCTTCTTGATCTTGGTCGTAGACCGTCACCCAAAGTTTTTCTTTGGGTAAATTTAAAACTTGAGTTAAAAATTCCCAGGCAAATTTTATAGCCTCTTGTTTGAAATAATCCCCAAAGCTGAAGTTGCCTAGCATTTCGAAAAAAGTGTGGTGTCTTGCGGTATAACCGACATTGTCTAAATCATTATGCTTACCTCCAGCTCGGACAGAAGGCTGAATAGTCGTCGCGCGGGTGTAAGCTCTTTTATCTTGGCCTAAAAACACATCTTTAAATTGCACCATGCCGGAGTTTACAAATAATAAAGTGGGGTCGTTATTGGGAATCAAAGAAGATCTCGGGACACTGGTATGACCCTGGTTAACAAAAAATTCTGTGAATAAATCTCGAATAGCTTGGCTGCTAATAAAAGGCGTGTTTAGGGGCTGAGACATGAATTTTTTCCCAATTTGAAAAATTAAAACATTAAAACATTAAAACAAAAGGCGCGTATCTTACTGAAATTGCGGCTTGGGTCAAAAAGGCAGTAATCACACCCGTAATGTCTACTCCCCCCAAACAGCCCAAGCGCAATAGGGCTGATGCGGGAAATGTCGGAGTGTTAAATTATTTAAACCCAATACTTCTTGAACAGCCAAAGTTTCGCCTGGAAAATAAGGGCAATTTAATTCGTCGAAGACCAGTAAAGACCCTTTGGTTAATCGCGGGATGATTTTTTCCAGGACCTCTTTAGTCGGTTTGTAAATATCCATATCAAAAATCGCCATAGAAATAATGGCGTGCGGGTTTTTTTCCAGCCACGTATGAATAGTCAAAGAAGCATCGCCTTTGATTAATTCAAATTTTTTCATGTGAGAAATCGGCGAGAAAGACTCATGAAGATTTAATAATATTTCCAGTGTTTTTTCATAATCCTGGGGGGTCTTATAATCGCCTTTTGTTGCACAGGGGCCGTCTTCTTGACTTAACTCTGGAAAGCCTTCAAACGTATCAAAGCCAAAAATCTTGCGGCTGTAATTAAAAGGTTCATAGAGACCTCTTAAATTAATCAGCTGAGCCAAGGTGGCTCCCCATTGAACACCAAATTCACAAATCACCCCGGGCGTTTCCAGTATTTTTTGATACAAATGATTGTAATAAAGAACACGGCTCAAAGACTGGCGTTTTAAACTCGCTAAATTATGAATATTCCATTGATGTCCAAATTTGGGCAGTAGCGTCTGAGTTAATTCTAATAATTGCTGATGTCTTTTTTGCTCGTCTAAAGATTGCTGCGTAAATTCTCCGGCGATTTTGGTGAGATGTTGCATGAGGCGAGGGTCCTTAAGATAAATAGAGGTAAATAGGGATAAATAATCTGAAATGGCTGGGCATCTTCTTGAAAAAAAATCTGAAAATAAAGCACAGCTAGCTGATTTTGGACTTGTCATAGATAATTAATAATTAATTTTTAATTATTTTCTTGGAGCTAACAAAAAAAATGCGGGCCAGTTTTAAATTTTTTATTTTATTTACTTCTTTCTTTTTTTCTTTCTTTTTATTTTTTGGCTCTGCTCTAGGGCTTCAACCAGCTTCTCCAGCTTCTCCAGCTAATTTCACCATTCCTAATTACACAGCGACTTACTCTATTTCAGCTTATGGACTTTCTTTAGGCCAAAGCACTCAAAGTTTTAAAATTTTTAATAAAAATTATATTTTTAGCATAGACACTCAAGCCAGTGCTTTGTTTTACAGTGACTCTATGGTTCAGACTAGTCAGGGATTTTTAAATTTAACAAATCAAAATAATTTTTTAATCCCTGAAAAATTTAATTCTTATAGAGATCGCAAAAATCAGAACGAAAGTATTATTTTTGACTGGAATAAAAACACAGCACATTCAGAAACTAGTCGTGTGAATAATAAAAATTTTAGCCAGGAAGATCAGGATATTAATTTAAGCCCTGGAGTCGGTGATGTTTTATCTATACAGATGGATTTAAGAGCAGCTTTGTTTAATTATTTTAAAAATTTAGATATTAATAATATTAAAAATTTAAATAATTTAAGTTTCAAATTTACTTTAATTAAATCTAATAAATTACAAGTTTATAACTTTAAAATTTTGGGGTTAGAAAAATTAAAATTAAAAAATAATTTAACCCCAGATTCAGCTGCTTTAAGCACTTTAAAAATAGAAAGATTGAGTAGTGCAGATGGCTCAAAGATAGATTTTTACTGGCTCGCGCCGTCTTATAATTATTTACTAGTGCAGTCGGAACAAGCTGAGAAAAATCTTCAAAATCCAAAAGCGCCCTTAAATATTACGGTGATTTTAAGTCTGGAAAAATATACCCCTGATTTTTAAGCAGGGCTTGGAGAATCAGGTTTTCCAGTAGAAGGGCTAGTTTCAGTAGCTTTAGGGCTATGACCCCTTGCAAGAAGCAGCGCACTTTCAGGTCGTAAAAAAATATCTGGGCGAGCCGTATGAAGAGCCGTATAAAGAAGAGGGTAATAAGTTTTATCTTCTTGGGTTTTTAATAAATCTATTTGCTCAGCGAGCGATAGTTTTAAAAAAAGCTGAATTAATAAATCCAATGGATTGAGATTTTCTTGAATTTCTTTTAAGAGTTCAGGGAGAGAGAGTTTAGAAACTCTAGATTTTGGTTTTATTGATCCAACAACATCTCCAGCAGCTCCAGCTCCAGTCACAGAATTAGAAGCTGGCCATACGCTTTGTGTGGATTGAAGTAAGCCTGCAATAGGAAATAAAAGGTCTAATAATTCTCTTAAATTTGCTGGAGTTTCTTCAGTTTTTTCACAGCCTTTAATCAGTGTGTCTCTATAAGTTTTTGGCAGGCTTTTAATTAAATCTCTCAAGGGTCGAGTGACCTGATTTTCTAGTCTGGTGATTAAAATCTCAGGGCTTTTTTTTTCAGAACAATAATCAGAGATAAAGCTATTTAATTCTGGTCGAGATAAAAGTGGTAAAAGCAATTTTAACTCCAGATAGTTTGATATTTCTTCTACTGATCCTGTGGTTACCCCGTACCTATCCCCTGACATGATTTTAAGTTTCTTTAATTAAAATTTAAAAACAAATTATGCCGAAGTCTTTTGCTGGAGCGTAGAGCGAAGATTCCAATATTTTTACATCATGGCTGGCATTGGCGCTTCTTTTTTAAGTAATGTCACCGCTGCTTTTTGTCCAACGAGTTGACCTGAAATGGCAAGTGCCATGGATGAAATGATTTGAGCGCCTAGTAAAACAGCATGAGTTGCAGGATTTGTTAAAGCCATTCCAGCCAGTATTACAGTGACGCCTAAGCCAAATGAATTGGCAGCACTTTGAGAAAATAATTTTGAAAGGGCTAATTGCGAAACCTGAAGACAAACCCCAGGCAAGCCACAAGCTAAATAGGCCAGAGAAAAATTGAAGGCTTGTTTATAGAGGCTGGAGATGGGCAGTAAATTAATAAAAGCAGTGAGCGCGTTATAAGAAAAACTGGTGCCTGCGCTTTTTAAACAAGGCATCAAGAGCATGTCTAGATAAGAAGAATAACCATCGACATAGACAATATTGATCTTGTTTGCTGTGAGTACTGGCTTCTCTGCGACGACCCAACCACTGTTACTTTTTGCGTCTTTGTCTGCAACGTAGGCCGTTGAAAATTTTCCAACGCTTTCTGCAAATCTTTTAGAAATTAAATACCAATGGCTGTAGGCAGATCC
>CAMCUU010000073.1 GCA_945879065.1 Francisella tularensis subsp. holarctica | reverse complement strand
CGCGATTGTGAAATTATTGGATCCATTGACCCAATCTGTTCGAGCCATAATTACGAATTTAAGTTCGCTTCGAATAAAAATTATCAGGCTGCTAGGGCAGGCAGTTTGTAAAATGTATGGAATTCAGATGGAGATCGCGGGAATGTAGGCTAATAGATCTTTAATCACACCAAAGCCAACTCCAGCGTTGGCTTTTTTGTACCTGCGAGGTCATAATTCTGCGCTTAAATTTTGGCTTAAATTTTGGCTTAAATTTTGGCTTAAATTATTAATCAATTTTTTAGGAGAATCTCTTGAAGTTATGCGGGTTTGAAGTGGGTTTGGATCAGCCTTTTTTTCTGATAGCGGGGCCTTGTGTCATTGAGTCTGAAAGTATGGCTTTATCGACCGCGGAATTTTTAAAAAATCTGACTGAAAAATTAAATATTAATTTTATTTATAAATCATCTTTTGATAAAGCTAATAGATCCTCTGGAGATAGTTTTAGAGGCTTGGGAATTAACAAAGGCTTAGAGATTTTAAATAAAGTAAAAACGCAAATAGGCGTGCCCGTTTTAACCGATGTTCATGAAGATACCAATCTTTCCGAAGTGGCTGAGATAGTCGACGTCTTGCAAACACCTGCTTTTTTATGTCGCCAGACCAATTTTATTCAAAATGTTGCTAAGCAGGGCCGGCCAGTAAATATTAAAAAAGGCCAATTTTTAGCCCCCTGGGATATGGTCCATGTCGCTAAAAAAGCCAAAGACATGGGCAATGATCAAATTATGCTTTGTGAGCGCGGGGCGAGTTTTGGTTATAACAATTTAGTCTCTGACATGCGGTCTTTGCAGGTGATGCGCGAAACAGGTTGCCCCATTGTGTATGACGCCACTCATTCAGTTCAGCTACCAGGCGGTCAGGGGAAAGTCTCTGGAGGTCAGCGAGAGTTTGTGCCGAGCTTGTCTCGTGCAGCAATGGCGGTTGGGATTTCTGGAATTTTTATGGAAACGCATCCTAATCCCAAAGAAGCTTTAAGTGATGGGCCGAATGCTTGGCCTTTGAAATATATGGAAGAGTTATTAAAAGTTTTAAAAGAGATTGACGCGATTGTTAAGTCTCGAATTTTAATTGAAAATCTGGTGCAGGAATAAAAAATAAAAATAAATAGGGAAAAATAAAAATATGAAAATTAAAAATATTATTGGCCGTGAAATTCTAGATTCTCGTGGCAATCCAACGGTCGAAGCAGAAATATTTTTAGACAATGGCATGAGAGCTATTGCCTGTGTGCCTTCTGGGGCATCGACAGGATCTCGTGAAGCGATTGAGCTAAGAGATAAAGATGCGAAAAGATATGGCGGTAAAGGGGTGTTAAAAGCCGTTGAGAATATTAATTTTAAAATTAAAAATAGTTTAATTGGCCATGATATTTCTGATCAGTCGGGGATTGATCAATTAATGATTGAATTAGATGGAACGGAAAATAAAAGCAATCTTGGCGCCAATGCTATTTTAGGGGTGTCTATGGCTTGTGCGAGAGCCTCTGCGATGGCTTTAAATCAGCCTTTATATCAAAGGCTAAAAGATTTGTACCAAGGGAAAGAATTTATATTGCCAGTCCCAATGATGAATATTATTAATGGTGGTGCGCATGCAGATAATAATATTGACGTTCAAGAATTTATGATTGTGCCTGTTGGTGCGCCTAGCTTTAAAGAAGCTTTGAGATATGGCGCTGAAGTATTTCATGTCCTAAAAAAAATATTGCATGATAAAAATTTAAGTACTTCAGTCGGAGATGAAGGTGGTTTTGCGCCAAATCTTGAAAGCAATGATGTGGCTTTGAGTTTAATTATGCAGGCCATAGAAAAAGCAGGTTATAAACCAGGAATTGATATTGATATCGCAGTGGATGTCGCAAGCTCTGAATTTTATAAAGAGGGCTTCTATTGCTTGGGCTCTGAAAATAAAAAATTAAGCTCAAAAGAGTTTTCGAATTATTTAGCAGCCTGGGTGGATCAATATCCCGTCATTAGTATTGAAGACGGAATGGCTGAGCAAGACTGGGCTGGTTGGGCAATTTCTACAGAGCAGTTGGGTCAAAAAATCCAGTTAGTAGGCGATGATTTATTTGTCACTAATCCCAAAATCCTAAAAGAAGGAATTGAAAAAAATATTGCCAATTCGATTTTGATTAAATTAAATCAAATAGGGACAGTCACTGAAACTTTAGAGGCTATTCGAATTGCTCATACGGCTAATTACACGACAGTCATTTCACATCGCTCTGGAGAAACTGAAGATAGCTTTATCGCAGATTTAGCGGTTGGAACAGGCGCGGGGCAGATTAAAACAGGGTCTTTGTGTCGCTCTGATCGCATGGCGAAATATAACCAATTATTAAGAATCGAAGAGGCGCTAAGTTTAAATAATACCCCTGCAAAATTTGCAGGTCGTGGGGCTTTTAGAAAGCATGCCTAAATTTTCTTGGGGGGTCAGCTTAGTGCTGGCCCTGTTAATTATTTTAATTATTTTACTGCAAAGCACTTTATGGCTGGGGCACTCCAGTATTTTTGCGGCTTACCAGGTCCAAAAACAGGTCGATGCTCAGATTCAAGAAAATAAAATATTACAAGCTAGAAATCAGGATTTATTAACTCAGATTCAGGCTTTAAAAAACAATGCTGAAGCGACTGAAGCTAAAGCTCGAGAAGATCTAGGTTTTGTTAAACCGGGCGAAATTTATTACCGCTATCAAAATCAAAATCAAAACTAATTTAAATTTATACAGGATAAAGACAATGCGTATCTTAGTGACTAACGATGATGGAATCTTAGCCCCAGGAATTGTGGCTCTGGCTGAAGCAATGAAAGAATTTGGTGAAGTCATTGTCATTGCGCCTGATAGAAATAATTCGGGCGTCTCCAGTGCTATTTCTTTAGAAATGCCCTTGAGAGTCACAGAAATTCGATCCAACTGGTTCCAGTTAAATGGCACGCCCGCGGATTGTGCGAAGTTAGCTTTAAGTGGCTTTTTAAAACAAGAGCCCGATATGGTTATCTCTGGCATTAATGCCGGATCAAATTTAGGCGATGATGTGATTTATTCGGGAACCGTAGGCGCGGCGATTGAAGGTCGTTATTTAGGCTTGCCGTCTTTGGCTTTTTCTTTAGCAGGCCATGATGGGTTCATGCACTATGATTCCGCTGCTAAAGTTGCCGCACAAACCATGAGAAGATTATTAAAAAACGAGCTTCAACCGGGCTTAATTTTAAATATCAATGTGCCTAATATTCCCTTTGAAAAAATTAATGGCTTTCAAGCTACAAGACAAGGCGAGCGTCATTTTTCAGAGCCTTTAAAGCCTACTTTTGATGGTCGTCATAAAGAAATTTATTGGCTAGGAGAAGCGGGTAAAATTCGAGATGGGAGTGTAGGAACTGACTTTCATGCCATTAGTTCTAACTATGTTTCTATTATGCCCATTCAAGTGGATTTGACGGACCATAAGAAAATTAAATTAGTCGATGATTGGTTATGCAAAGAGATTTTATAAATAAATTTTTATTTTATAAATTTTAGATTTTGCTGGGAGTTCGCTGTGTATTTTTTAAGATTTTTAAATTTATTAGGGTTATTAAACTTAAGTTTGGTATTAAGCAGCTGTAGTTATTTAAATTTTGATAATAATAACCAGCAGGCGCCAGTCTCTAGTATAAGTTCAATTGGTGCGTCTTATTACACGGTTCAAGAGGGTGATACTGTGGAGGGAATCTCTGATGGCTTTAACGTCACTGTTGGGGATCTTGCGCTCTGGAATCATCTTACCCCGCCTTATAATTTAAATGCTGGAGAGCGTTTACGAGTCAAGCCAGAAGAGAATTCACAGGCTTCTTATTTTTCCCATTCTTCTCGCTCTTCTCATTCTGCGCCTGCTTCTTCAGCACCCGTATTTTCTTCGATGGAGCCAGGTCTTGTGATTCCCCAAGAAAAACCAAATCAAAGCCCTGTGATTCAAAAACCAGTAACTCAAAAACCAGTCATTCAAAAGCCAGTGACCCCTCCAGCGACGCCTGCTTTACCCAACATTAGTAACTCCGGTTGGATGTGGCCGATTCAGGGGCATGTGTCTTCAGATCCTGCTGGGGGTATTGATATTGATTCTAAAATTCACCAGGCCAATGTTGTTGCTGCCAAAGCTGGAAAAGTGATTTATGCAGGTCCCGATGTCAGTGGGGATGGGAAATTAGTTATTCTGGATAACAGTGATGGATTTTTAAGTGCTTATGGGAATCTTGAATCTATTCATGTCCAAGAAGGCGTGGTCTTAGATCGTGCGGATAGCATTGGTAAAGTCAGAAGTGTTTTGCATTTTGATATTCGTCAGTCGGGTAATTCTTTAGATGCGTTGAAATATTTGCCATGAGATTTTTAAAAATCACGCCAGCCGCCGTGGCCATTGGCATGAACTCAGTGATCTTACTGCCGGATTTATTAATTTTAGATTCTCAAGAAGAAGAAAAATTAATTAAAGACTTAAATATTTTCTGTGAAATTTATGATTTAAGATTTTTTAAAAATAAAAATAAAAATAAAAATTATTTTCTCTGTGAGATTTTAAAAAATAGTGAATTTAAAAAATTAAAAATTAATTTAATTAAATTTAAACAAGCCCAGTCAAAATATTTGTCTTTAAATTTTTGTTTAAAAAAAGAAGCTCACAACGAAAAATCTCAGAAATTTAATCAGTTCATGAGTGAGCTGCAGATGTTTTTACACCTGCACTCTGTGAATATTTCAAGGCGAGAGAAATCATTGCCGACGGTTGATATTTTATGGTTTGAAAAATTGGGATTATTAGCTGGTTTATTAAATTAATTAAATAAATTAAATTTAAGAGTATAAAAATAATGAATTTATTAATTCCCAAAATTATGTCGAGAGAGGTAAATAAAGTTTATCAGCAATCTCTCGAACACGCTGGTGTTCCTAGTCTCATAGCCAGGATTATTGCTGGAAGGCCTTTGCATACGCATATAAATATTCAAGCAAGTTTTTTACCTAAGTTGCAATATCTAAGCTCGCCCTTGGGTATGAAAGATATGGATAAAGCTATTTCTAGAATTATTTTGGCGATCAAAAATCAAGAAATTATTGGTATTGAAACGGACCATGACTGCGATGGTCAGACTTCTCATGCAGTGATTTACACAGCCCTGACTGAAATTTTTAAAGTGCCAGAGCATAAAATTAGATCTTACATTGGCCATCGCATGAAAGAGGGTTATGGCTTGTCTTCAGCGGTCTGTGAGCGAATTTTAAAAGACGAAATAAGACCCAGTTTAATTATTACAGCGGACAATGGCAGTGCCGATGAGCCGCGTATTCGAAAGTTATTAGACCATCGTATTGATGTTATTGTTACTGACCATCATGAAGTGCCTTTAGAAGGCCCGCCCAAAAGTGCTTATGCCTGTTTGAATCCCACCAGAGAAGATTGTGAGTACGGCGATCCCTATATTGCCGGTTGCATGGTTGCTTGGTTATTAATGGCAGGGGTTAATGGTGAATTAGAGCAATCAAAAGAAATCAGCAGTCTTTTAGATTTTGTAGCGGTAGGGACGATTGCAGATTGTGTCAGCTTAAGTCGAAGTATTAATAACCGAGCGGTAGTTCAGGCGGGGTTAAAAAAAATTAATGCGGGTTCCAGACCTTGTTGGCAAGCCCTTAGGCCCTTAATTAAAAATCCAAAAATTACTGGAGCAGACTGTGGTTTTTTAATTGGGCCGATGTTAAACAGCGATGGACGATTGTCAGATGCTTTTGGGTCCGTGAATTTCTTATTAGCAAAGTCTTTAAAAGACGCCATGCCTTGGGCCCGAGAGCTATATCAGCAAAATGAAGCTCGGAAAAAAATTCAAAAAACGATGACAGACCAAGCCATGCTTTTAGCGCGCGAGCAAGTTTTATTAGGCCGGGCGAGTATTGTTTTATTTTTAACCGAAGGGCATGCAGGCGTTCATGGGATTACAGCAAGTCGAATAAAAGAAGCTTTTGGTCGTCCGGTGATTATTTTTTCACCAAAAGAAGGCGAGGGTGAGCTAATTACAGGATCAGCACGCAGTATTGACGAAGTGCATATTAAGCTTGCCCTGGATCAAGTGGCTCAAAAAATTCCCAATATTATTAAAAAACATGGGGGGCATCGAGGCGCGGCAGGTTTAGTGATTGATAAATTAGGGCTAGATAAATTTACAGAAATTTTTGAATTAGAAATTTTGAATTTTATTAATTCAAATAATTTAAATAAAAATATCTTGGGCCCTAAAATTTTAATCGACGGAGAATTAGAGTCTCAAGAAATTAATTTGGGATTATTAGATCAATTACAGCAGTTAGAGCCCTTTGGTCGAGAATTCGAAGCCCCTGTTTTTAAAATTAAAGCAAGAGCTATAAAGCTTAAAAAAGTCGGTGATGGAACGCATCTCCAGTGTCAATTAGTTTTAAATAACCAAGAAAAATATGCTGGAATTTTCTTCGGCGGTGGGGCGGATTTATTAGATCCAGATCTTGAGGCGCTGGAAGGCCGGGAAGTCGAAGCCATTATTGAACTAGCTGATAATTATTTTCGAGGCCGTGAGCTGCAATTTTTAATTCGGCATTGGGATTTTGGAGTTTAGATTAATGCTTAATGAGTTAGATCTTTGCGTAGTTGAGCAATGACTTTAAGCGATAAACCAGTGGCCTCTCTAATAAAGTTTGCTGACTGATCAGCAAGTAACAAGCGACGAGCGACCTCTTTCAAGCCTTCCTTCTTTCCTTCTTGTAGGCCTTGTTCTAGCCCTTGTTCTAGCCCTTGTTCTAGCCCTTGTTCTAGCCCTTGTTCTAGCCCTTGTTCTAGCCCTTTCTTCAGCCCTTTTTCTATTAATCGTTCAGCCAATGTCATAGCGATTCCCTCATCTTTTGGTAAGCAGTTTTC
>CAMCUU010000072.1 GCA_945879065.1 Francisella tularensis subsp. holarctica | reverse complement strand
TTATTTTTTTAAATTCCCTATTTTTTATAAACTTTTTTACAAACTTCTCTTTCGCAGATTCTCTTCCTGGAAACCCCTATGGCGAAGCCTGGCAATGCCAAAATATTAAAAATAACTGGTCCTGCACCGGACTAGTCAAAACGCCTGTTAATACCCATTTGGCCCACCCAACACCAGAAGACCAAGCTCAAAAAATCTTAGACCTAGACCAAATTTTGGGCTGGATTCCCAATACCAGTGATTCTTCTGATGACTCTTTTAATACTAATAGCCCTGATAATAACGCTGATAATAACGCTGCTAACTGCTCGGTCTGCGGTGGATCTTACTATGACCCCAATTTAGGCAACCCTAAAGATGAAAAATCTCTGCAAGATTCTGTTTCTCAAGTGTTGTCTAATCAAAAAAAATACACCTTAGGCGGGGATGTGAATCTCGATGGCAATGTCGAAATCATTCAACCAGGCCGACACATGATGGCCGATCATGTGAGCTTATATCCTGACCCTGAAAACCCTCACCAGCTGGAGAAAATTCACGCCACAGGCCATGTACGCGTGAGACAACCTGGGCAAATGCTGTATGGCGAGACCCTGGATGCCAATCTTTATACCTATGAGGCAACGCTGACTCAGGCTTATTACTTAATGAAAGTGCAGACCAGCTGGGGTAATAAAAACCCTAATAATTCTAATAACTCAACTCCTAGCAATTTTACAGGCTATGCCCATGGCCAGGCCCAGTCTTTACATCAGCTCAGTCAAACTTTATTCAGCTTTGATCATGCGACTTACACCACCGCACCGCCTGACGATGACACTTGGCACTTATTTGCTTCTCAGATTTTATTAAACAAAGAAACTGAAAAAGGGACGGCAGAAAATGCCGTGATTTTTATTCAGAGAGTGCCGATTTTTTACTTTCCCTATTTTACTTTTCCTCTTTCTAAAAAACGCGAAAGTGGTTTTTTATACGGCAATATTGCCAATAGCGGCTCCAGCGGTTTTAGTGTTGCAGCGCCTTATTATTTAAATCTTGCGCCTAACTATGACGACACCCTCACACCGACTTTTTTAAGCAAACGCGGGACTTTAATTAATAACCAATTTCGTTATTTAACTTCGAGTACTAATGGCATTTTAAATACAGATTATTTACCCAATGATCAGCTCACTCATACCAATCGCTGGTTTGTGAATTACACCCAAGCCACGCAATTAAATTCTATTTGGCATATGGGTATTAACTATAACGACGCGAGTGATCCTAATTATTTTACGGACCTTCAAACCAACAGCGCCCAAACCTCTAACCAGTCTTATTTAGATCGCGAGATTAATTTTACGGCGAATCAAAATAACTGGTCCTCTGGAATTTATATTCGCGATTATCAAATTCTGGATGAGACTCTAGATCTAGATAACCGGCCCTATAACACGCTTCCAGAATTAGATTTTTCCACTCAATCTAATCCCTTATTAAACGGCTTATTAAATCTCAGCATGAGCTCGCAACTCACTAATTTTCAAAAAGATGATGTCCAGGATCAAACGCTTCCCGTCGAAGGTGCGCGTTTAAATCTTCACCCCCTGATCTCTATGCCCCTTTCTAAAACTTATGGTTACTTCACGCCTTCTATCGGCGCCGAAACCATTGCTTATAGCCTTCAGAATTCAGCAATTAATAATTTTAATTCTAGCCAGCCGTCTATGACTGACCCGATTTTTAATATCGATACGGGTTTAAATTTTGATCGCAGCTTTGGGCTTTTAAATCAAAATTATGAGCAGACCCTCACACCCCGTTTATTTTATTTAAATATTCCTTATATCAATCAAAATAATTTCCCCGTTTTTGACAGTTCGATTATTCCCTTCAGCTATGACTCTTTATTTAATTTAAACAGATTCAACGGCGGCGATAGATTGGGTGACGCCAATCAGCTGTCTTATTCGCTCTCTACGGACTTTCAAAACGAAACGGGTCGGGATTTATTTAACTTAGGCATTGGTCAGATTGCTTATTTTTCAGACCGCCAAGTGACTTTATGCCAGTCTACTTCGAGCAATAATTGCATCCTTACTGAAAACCCAGACTACAACCAAGGTTTTTCAGATATTGCAGGTCAGACTAATTTATGGCTGACCCAGGCTTTAAAGCTTCACTATGATTTTACCTTTGATCAAAATCATCCCAAATTTGATACTCAAAACTATCAAGTTCAGTACATTCCTAATCCACAACATATTTTTAATTTAGGATTTAGCTCGACCCAAGCGGATTATTCTTTATTAAGCACCGAGCAATTATTAGCGGGTGAGCAACCACCTAGTCTTAATCAAATTACCAGTTCGTTTTTATGGCAACTCACCCCTCTTTGGAATCTCTTAGGCAGCTGGAATTATTCCACTAATCAAAAGCGCACCATTGATACTTTTGCAGGCATTGAATACAGCCCTTGTTCTTGGGCGGTTCGCTTTATCTGGCATCGTTATTTATTAAACCAAGATGTGAATGACCCCAATGAATTAGAAGGCAGTTCCACTCAGGCTTTTGCCATTCAGTTCGAGCTGAAAGGGCTTGGAAATATAGGGGACTCGCAGATACAATACCTCGCCGCGCAAATCCCAGGTTATCAGCCCAGCTCCGGGTTTTCGCTTTAGGAGCAACCCCATCATTTTTTAAACTTTTTTACTTTGAGTAGATCATGATCAAAAAACTAGTTTTTCTTTCTTTTCTTTCTTCTCTTTTTTTATCTTTAAATCTTATTTCTTTTAATTCTTTCGCTGACGATCCTGCTAATTCCAGCACCAACTCCAGCACTAATCCTATTAATCAAACCATTGCCATTGTTAACGACGGTGTGATCACTCAAGTCGATTTAAACCAAGCCGTTTTTCAAACCCTGGCCCAGGCCAAAATGTCCGGAATTACACCGCCGCCTATTGACCAAATTAAACCTCAAGTTTTAGACCAATTAATTCTGCAAAAAATCGCGATTCAATTAGCCGTTTTAAATAATCTGACCATCTCAGAGGACGAGATAGACCAGGCCATTGCGGATATTTGCCAGCAAAATAATACCAGTGCTAAAGAGCTTAAAATCTCTCTGGAAAATAATGGGATTAGCTTTGATCAATATAAAACCCTCTTAAAAAATAAATTATTAATTAGAAAACTCGAAGAGTCCGCCGTTGCCAATAGCATTATTATTTCAGACCAAGACGTGACAAATTATTTAAATACGCAAAAACAAAATAATCATCAAGAAACTCAATATACCCTCTCGCATATTTTAATTTCCCTGCCAGATAACCCCACACCCGCTGACATTCAAAAAGCGCAGGAAAAATCCCAAGATGTTTTAAATCAAATTCACAAGGGCTTAAGCTTTACCACCGCTGCTATGGAATACTCCCAAGCGGATGATGCACTTCAAGGCGGATTGATTAAAAACAAAACATTAGATCAGCTACCCACGCTCTTTGAACAACCTCTTTCCAGCATGAAAGTAGGAGACATCGTCGGACCGCTTCAAACCAGCAATGGCTTTTATTTACTCCAGCTGATTTCTGAAAATACGGGGACTATTCAGCCCCACTTTATGACCCAATATCATGTCCAAATGATTTTGATTAAAATCAATCCGATTATTACAGCTAATCAAGCCAAGACTCAGCTCTTGGGGATTTATAACGCTATTCGTAATGGAGAATCTTTTAATAAACTCGCCATGGCTAACTCACAAGATTATGACTCAGCGTCCAAAGGCGGAGATTTAGGCTGGGTGAGTGCCAATAGCCTCCCCTTAGGTTTGGGTGCTTATGTCGAATCTTTAAAAACCAATGAAGTCTCTAAGCCTATTAATATTGGCGATAGCTGGTATTTAGTTAAATCACTAGGCCAACGTCAGCAAGAAGACACGCAGGCTTATCAAGAATCCCAAGCCCGCGAGGTTTTATTCCAGCAAAAAGCCATGAAAGCGGTCCAAGCCTGGCAGACGAAATTACGAGCCGAGTCGTATATTAAAATTTTGGATTGATGAGCCCACTTTAAACAAAAGCCACAGTCAGCTGCCCATGAGTCTTACGACGAGTGGGTTTCATCTTGACCACAATTTCCACATCTCGATCCAACTGATTTAAAAACAGAATTAATCGCTCAATAGAAAACCCATCTAAACGACCACAGCTCAAGGCTGAAATTTTTGGCTGATCAATTCCTAAAATGTCTGCCGCCTCTTTTTGTTTCAAGCCTCTTTTCTCAATAATGGCATTAATTTGGCGAGCTAATTCTGCCTTAGCGAGGTATTTGTCAGGATTGGGAAGACCTAAATCAGCAAAAACATTGCCGCTGGAAGGGGTGATTTCTAATTCTTCTAATTTGCTTTTAGTCATGATTTTTTCCTTTTTATTTACTTTATATTTCTCAGCAATTTCAAACGTTGCTTTGCGAGATCCATCTCTTCCTGAGCTGTTTCAATACCCGTCTTAGATTTTTTTTGAAAACAATGGACCACGTAAAGAGCCTCTCCAAAACCCACCAAATAAATTAATCGATAAGCATTTTTCTCAAAATCAATCACCAGCTCAAAAACACCCGATCCTAACCCTCTCAAGGGCTTTGCTTTATGGTAATGATCTCCCTTTTGAGCGCAGTACAGAGCAAAACCCATTTCTTGCACCACTTCCAAAGGAAATTTAATTAAATCTTTTTTGCTACTGCTCAGCCATTCAATTTCTTTCATTAATTATTTTCTCAGTCTAACAGTTAAAAATGCCAATACTAGCATACTGATAAAACCGTTAAACAAAATCACATATAAAAATATAAACAACCACCAAAAAACAAAAAAAAATCCCTCCCGTGTTTCCCAATTTTTTATTCAAAAACCAGAAAACACAGAAGGGATTTTTAATTTAAATTTAAAATTTAAATCGGCGCTGAGGCGCTAGGTATTAAACGCCAACAGGGCCAACTTCAGTAGTTAGCTCATGAAAAGAGCCGCTACGAGATGGAGACCCAGACCCACTACCTACTGTAGGCGTAACAACGAGAGCGCCGCGACGACTAGAACCAGCTCGAGGGGAAGAAGATTCAGAATCTCCGTCAGAAGAGTTGGATCCATCATCATCTCGAACCGCTACGTGACGATGACCATGGCCCTGTATGCGATTAGGCGCACTGCTTGCCATCCCTGCTGTTGCTGCAGCAGCAGCTGGCTCAACAACTACTTGAACTGAAACAGCAGGAACTTGCGTAGCAACAGGTTGCATTCTCGTAGTTGGAGCAGCTTCACCGCCTGCAGCGCTTTTATGGAAAGCTTCTGAACCAGTACTCTGACCATCCCCAGAAGCAGCACCACCCTGCCCACTTGCAGCGCCAGCAGCAGGTGCTGAACCTGTTTTTCTCTTGCATGCATCAAAAATCCGTTTCACGCCCAAAACTACATTCGCAAACATGCACAATGCAGCAGCGCCACCTAAGAGATAAGGCAGAGGCACAGAGGTATCACAAAAGAAAATCGCTGCAGTTGTAATCAAAGTCCCTAAATGCAAGGCATGAAGCAAGGTGTCCATAAAATCAGCATTCAAAGCTAGGGCAGTGAGCACGACCGCTGGTAAAAAAGAGGTTAAAAACATCGCGTTTAATACGGGAAAAGAAGTAACTTGTTTGGTTAAAGGCCCAGAGATCACCGTACCAACTACCACTGCCGCGCTGAACACATCACCCAAGACATGAAGTGTTCCTGCGTTTATTTTGGATAATGCTTTAGGAGAAGATTTACCAACGCAGCTGAGACCTAAAGTCAAAGCCGCTTTGATCGCGGATAAACTAGCAACAGACAAGAACGCTGCTTCTAAGTCTGAAAATCCACCAATATTTAATTTTGAAGATTTCGCGACCGCCTTATCATAATTCCCATGCTCTTTAATGCTTTCAGCCGTTAGTAAACTCAGAACTCCCGTCATAATGACAGGGATCAGCGTGTCAACGACGGCACGGGCGATTAATAAATTTCTAGTAGTAGGATCGGTTGATTTTTGGCCTCTTGGTCGGCCACCTAGTAGAGGTTGTGTTATTTCTCCTGACATATTTAATACTCCTGACAGTTAATAAAAAAACTAAAAAATTAAACAATAAAACAAGATATAAAGTCTTAAATAAAACCGGCGCGACAATACCTGCTCAACACAAAATCTGTCAACGCTTTTCCAGCAAAAAAAAGCCCGTCATGTGACGGGCAGTTAGGAGGAACACGGTTTAAGTAAGGATTTTTTTAGCCTTATCTTGTTTAATTTTTTTAACTTTCTGAGATTTCTTAAGCTTCTCAGCTTCCAGCTCATCCTGAGCTTTATTTAATTCCAGACCCCAGAGCTTCATAGGTTCAATAATTTGCTTTAAAGACTCTCCAAATTCGGTCAGTGAATACTCCACTTTCGGTGGGACCACGGCATAGATTTTACGCGTGACAATCTCGTCTTTTTCTAATTCCCGAAGCCGCATCGCCAGCATTTTCTGAGTAATCCCTGGTAATAATTTCTGCAGTTCGTTGAAGCGTTTCATGCCCTGCATGAGCTGATACAAGATCATTAATTTCCATTTAGCACCAATCAAATTTAAGACCGTCGTGACGGGGCAGCGCGTCTCATTGGGGTCGTGGATATGCGGGATAGTTGGAACGTCCAATTTTTAAACCCTATTTATTTATCTTAACTATATTTTTATTTAATATAGTTATTAAAATAATATATAGCAAGTTTTTAAACTAAATATTTTTAAAATATAAAATATATTTAAACAACTAAGTTTATAAAAGATCTTAGGTTTATAAAAAACCCCCTCTCTGCCCAACCGGCCTGCGGCCTATTGGTCTGCCTCTCCCGCCAGCTTCCAATTAGCCTTAAGTTTTGCTTGAAAAATCTTGAATTGTACGGGCTCAGATCAAGCTATCTAATAGGAAAGGGGTAGGGGCGAATCTTGTATTCGCCCGTGGTGTGACTGCAATTTACTTTCTGAGAATAAGCCATCTGAGGG
>CAMCUU010000071.1 GCA_945879065.1 Francisella tularensis subsp. holarctica | reverse complement strand
AATACAAGATTCGCCCCTACCCTGAGACCGTACAATTCAAAATTTTTCAAGCAAAACTTAAGGCTAATTGGAAGCCCTTGCTGGGGAGAGACGATATCAAGCAGCTAATTTCCAGCGGGTTGAGTCATCGGAAAAGTCGAACATCGCGTAACCTACTCTAAACCAAGACTCAATGAATCTCTTCGAGCCTCACTTAATGCCCTTTCTCTTGACCAAAAAAAGACAGTATTAGAATTAGAAGTTTTTGAGCCAATAGCTAATTTTTCTTGAAGTGGAGCCTCATGAGGATTCTCGCATTCTCTCAGCCGCTGATATAAAAGTGCTGTGCAGTGGATACCTCCCTCACGAATACCGGGGCCCACCGTTAGACCACACCGATCCTCCCTATCTTCAGACCTAGCCGCCGAGTCTAAGTAAACAGCGTGAACATCACCATCGACAATCACTTTTTCTTCACGAGTCAAAAAATAAGAGATGAGGCGCACATCAGAGCACGTAGCGCTCATCCATTGAGGGAAGTAAGGCTTATCAATTTTCTCAGGTTGAATTTTATAGCCCCGCGAAGCTAAGTGCTCCAAAACACTTGCAGCCAACCCTGAATCATAAAATTTTGATCGTGGATTGACAGAATGCTGTGCAATCAAGCGATACCTAGGATCAATTTCTTTTAATTTACGTTCAATATGTTCTGCCAATCGAACAGAGATGGGCGCAGAAAAAACATCAAAACATCCCGGGGAAGACAGCAAATTAATAAAGGGCGGAGGACAGGAATCGGGATACAGACCACGATATTCTGGAGAATATTTTTCAAAATAAGCAACACGAATCTTATTAAATTTCTTTCGATAAGAGCTAAGAGCACTCAAGCCTAAATCTTCAGGGATCCTCATGTCTTGAAAAATATTATAATTTAAATCCATTAATCGAAAACCCTGAGTTTCTGCCAACCTCTGCAGAAGGTTCGCAGACTCTAGCTCCAGGATATGCATATTGAGCACTAACATGACCCTCTCAGCTTCTAAGACATGGATTTACGTATCTAAGTGATAATACAAATCATTGCTCTGACATGCTAAAAAGCTCACTTCTATATCTATAAATTTCAGCGCCGCCCCGAGCTTAGGCAAGATTTCTTCTTGCATTCTACGAAGCCTCTCTGTGCGATCCCTAAAATTTTCTACCTCTAGGCGCCAATAGGCTCCTATCAATAATTGACCTTTGTGCGCAGTAGTTCGCGGGACATAGACCGTATCACCCCCAGCAAATTTAAAATCAAGCTTAATGATTTTGGGCAAATACCCGGTAGCCCTGTGAATCGCTTTGGCCTTTTCAATATATTCCGCTTCCTGATGATTTATCCCTACTAATAAAAAATTTAATAAAGGCGCCGCACCTGGTTTGGAAGCATCTATTTCGTAAAGATGATATCCCAGATCTCTGATATGAAGAGATTGTTCACCAGAAGCGCCCATACTCATCAAGTCTTGCATTGAATCTGGCGCTCTAATGCTTAAGGCTTCAGAATAAAACCCAAGGGCGCTAAAAATAGCAAGCTCTAAAGCTCTTACATACTCTGCCTTCAGAAAAGCCATCACAAACATAACATCTAGATCAGCAGACCAATTAATTTTTTTTCTTTTTATTGATATTGATAAAGTTGATGGCAAGGTCGTAATCAAGGCATATTTATTTTCTACTGAGCCTTCTACTCGAGCTTCTGCTACTCCAGCTCCAGCTCCAGCTCCAGTTCCTGACATTTTATATTTCTCCGTAAAATCTCGCTAAATCCACATACTCTTCAATGCTTAAATCTTGAGGCCTGGCATCGGGACTTATATTTTTAGATCTTAAAAAATCATCCGTGAATAAATTAATTTTATTTTTAAAATTATTTCTTAAAGTCTTTCTTCGCATCTGAAAAGCCGTTCTTAATAAAAAATCAAAATTTTTATAATTCACTTCTTTGAAAAAACCAGATCTTCTGGGAATTAATCTCACAAACTGCGACATGACTTTAGGGACTGGATAAAAGCTTTCCGGCGGGACTAGAAATAAAGGCTGAACCTCACAAAAATATTGGATCAAAATACTTAATCGCCCGTACTCACTTGAGCCCTTGGGAGCCGCCAATCTATCTATTACTTCTTTCTGTAATAAAAAATGCATGTCTGAAATATCTGGTAAAAAATCTAATAAATAAAATAAAAGATCAGTGGAGATGTTGTAGGGCAAATTTCCAACCACTCTGATTTGATTTCGTCTCTCCCCCTGCGGGAGAGACAGACCAGAAAGCCCTTGCGCTTTCTGGTCAGAGAGGGGGTCAGGTATTAATTTTTTAAAATCAAATTTTAAAACATCGGACTCATAAATTTTTAATTTGTTTTTAAATTTATTTTCTAGAAAACTAATTAAATCCCGGTCTATCTCAATGGCACTTAAGCTATCCAGATAGGGCAATAAAGCGCCAGTGAGAGCCCCCTGCCCAGGTCCAATTTCGACTAATAGATCTGGAAATTTAGGTGCAATAGCCTGAACCATTTGATTTAAAATCAAGTCAGATTTTAAAAAATTTTGTCCAAATCTTTTTCTAGGGGTATGGGAATAATTTAAAGCTTCAGAAATTTTATGAGCCCTCTTTTTTTATTTTATTTTTCAATTTTCTCGAAAATCAAAGAGCAATTAGTTCCACCAAAACCAAAGCTATTAGACATGATGCAAGATAATTCTTGCTGTCTTAGCGTTTGAACTATATCCACGCCTACGGCTGCAGGATCCAAAGTTTCAATATTGATCGACGGTGCAATAAAGCCTTCTTGCATCATTAATAAACTATAAATGGCCTCTTGAGCCCCTGTCGCGCCTAGGGAATGCCCGGTCATGGATTTAGTTGAAGAAACGGGAGGAACAACACCGCCATTTTGATAATCAAAAGCCAATTTCATGGCTTCTAGTTCTGGAAGATCTCCAGCAGGCGTACTGGTTCCATGGGCGTTGATATATTCCACTGGACGTCTTGCTGTACTCATGGCCATTTGCATACATCTGACAGCACCCTCTCCAGAAGGAGCGACCATATTGTACCCATCTGATGTCAAACCATAGCCTGTGAGTTCACCCAAAATATTGGCCCCGCGGGCTTTGGCGTGCTCGTACTCTTCAAGCACTAGCATTCCACCGCCTCCCGCTATAACAAAGCCGTCTCTATTCGCATCATAAGCTCTGGAAGCTAATAAAGGGGTGTGATTATATTTCGAAGACAGCGCGCCCATGGCATCGAATAAACAGGACATGGTCCAATGTAATTCTTCGCCACCACCTGCAAAAATAATATCTTGCTTGCCCATTTGAATAATCTCAGCGGCGTTGCCAATACAATGCGCACTGGTCGAGCAGGCCGAAGAAATAGAATAATTCACGCCTTTAATTTTAAAGGGCGTGGCTAAACAAGCTGAGACTGTCGATCCCATCGTCCTAGTGACCATATAGGGCCCCACGCGTCTAATTCCTTTTTCTTTAAGATTGACAGCAGCCTCGTAAACATTCGAAGTCGAACCCCCGCCAGAGCCTGCAATTAAGCCTGTTCTTATATTAGAAATATCGGAAAGCTCTAGGCCAGAATTTTTTATAGCTTCTTGCATAGCGATATAACTATAAGCCGCGGCATCGCCCATAAATCTCTTATCATGGCGCTCTATATAATCTCCAAAATTAATATCAACAGATCCTGCAACATGCGATCTAAAACCCATCGCTGCGTACTCTTCTTGAAACTTAATTCCAGATTTTCCTGCTTTTAAACTCTGAGTAACTTGGCTTAAATTATTTCCAATACAAGAAACAACGCCCATGCCTGTGACAACAACACGTCTTACTTTATTACTACTATTCATGATGACTATTCTCCCTGCTCTAATGCCTCTGTGGATGTAAATAATCCGACTTGTAAATTCTTCGCATGATAAATTTCTCGCCCATCGACGCTGACAACACCATCGGCAATACCCAGAACTAGCTTTCTATTAATCATTCTTTTAATTTGAACATGGTATTTAACTTTTTTAGCCGTTGGTAAAACCTGCCCTGAAAATTTGACTTCACCACAACCCAAAGCACGCCCTCGACCAATCCCGCCATTCCAGGCCAAGAAAAAGCCGACTAATTGCCATAAAGCATCTAAGCCTAAGCAACCAGGCATGACCGGGTCTCCAGGAAAATGACAGCTAAAAAACCATAAATCAGGATGGATATCTAACTCAGCAATAATCTCACCCTTGCCGTACTCCCCCCCTGTCGACGCAATATGAATAATGCGATCAATCATCAGCATATTCGGCGTCGGCAGCTGGGCATTTCCAGGGCCAAACATCTGACCCCGACCACAGCTAATTAATTCTTCTTTATTAAACGAACTTTGTTGCGAATCTTGTGAAATAGCCACGCGTCTGAAACCCCATGTAAAAAAATCGCGACATGATACTTGAATCAATGCTTGATGAATATCCCAATAGCCTATTCCCTCACGCTACTTTAAGATCCGCGCCCTGTTTAAATAAAATCAAATAATTTAAAAATAAAAACATGAAACAAATTTTACAAAATTTAAATTCTGGGAAAATAAACATAGAAAACATTCCCTGCCCCCAGACAAATCAAATTAATTCCTGTGAAATTTTAATTCAGACGTCTAAGACTTTAATTTCAGCCGGGACCGAACGAATGCTCTTAGAATTTGGCCAGGCGAGTTTATTAGGCAAAATCAAACAGCAGCCTGACAAAGTCCGGCAAGTGCTCAATAAAATTAAAACCGATGGTTTATTAACCACACTCGAAGCCGTGAAATCTAAATTAGACCAACCTATTCCCTTAGGTTATTGCAATGTCGGAAAAATTATTGCTATTGGGCCTAAAGTCAAAAACTTTAATATCGGCGACCGGGTTATTTCTAACGGCCCTCATGCTGAAATCGTCACCGTCTCAGAAAATCTTTGCGCCAAAATTCCAGATCAAGTCACGGACGATCAGGCCGTCTTTACGATTATTAGCGCCATTGGTCTCCAGGGCATTCGCTTGGCGAACCCCACTATGGGCGAATACTTTGTCATTTTTGGCTTAGGTTTAATTGGCTTATTAACACTCCAGTTATTAAAAGCCCAGGGCTGCCAAGTCATGGGCATTGATTTTGATCAGTCCCGCTGTGACTTAGCCAAATCTTATGGCGCTCAGGTGATTAACGGCTCCATTGGCAGTGAAAGCATCATTGCTCAGGCCCTCGCTTTTTCTAAAAACCAGGGCGTCGATGGCGTAATTATTACGGCCTCGACGAAAAGCTCTGAACTCATGCATCAAGCCGCCCAAATGTCCCGAAAACGTGGTCGTGTGATTTTAATTGGCGTCGTCGGTCTTGAATTATCCCGCGCTGATTTTTATGAAAAAGAATTATCTTTTCAAGTCTCTTGTTCCTACGGCCCCGGTCGCTATGAAAATAATTATGAACAAAAAAATATGGACTACCCCATTGGTTTTGTACGCTGGACTGAACAAAGAAATTTCGAGGCGATTTTAAATTTATTCTCAGAGCAAAAAATTTCTACTCAAGATTTAATCACTCACCAGTATTTAATCACCCAAGCAGAAGAGGCCTATAGCACTTTAACAACTCATAAATCAGCCCTAGGAATTATCTTAAATTATCCCGATCAGCCATTGTCCCAATTAACACAAGACACCCAGCTGATTTTTAATCAGCCCATTTATACAGACCATAAAAATAATAAAAATCATAAAACTATTTCTTTCCTATTTATCGGCGCGGGGAACTATGCGAGTCGGGTCTTAATTCCAGCTTTTAAAAAAGCCGGTGCTGGACTGCATACTTTAATTTCTAAAAAAGGCATCAGTGGGTTTATTCAAGCTCGAAAATTAAAGTTTATTCAAACATCCACTAATTACTTACCCTTTTTAAATCACCCGGAAATCCAAGCAGTCGCTATTGCCACCCAGCATCATCAGCATGCCGAGCAGACTATTTTGGCGCTTAAAAATCACAAAGCTGTTTTTGTTGAAAAGCCTCTCGCTATTAATCAAACAGAGCTGGATCAAATTATTCAAACTTACACAGATTTATCTTCTAAAAATTCAAAACCCTTACTCATGGTTGGATTTAACAGAAGATTCTCGCCTCACATTCAAAAAATCAAACATTCTTTGCTTAAAAATCCAGGACCGCTTTCTATGATTTACACCATCAATGCGGGGCTTATTAATAAAGACCACTGGACTCAAGATTTAGAATCCGGCGGAGGAAGACTCATCGGCGAGGCCTGTCACTTCATAGACTTATTAGTTTATTTGTCAGGCGCAAAAATTATTAAATCCAATTTAATTTCTATTCCTATTAATAATAATCCCACCCAAGATATTTTTTCGATTCAATTAGTTTTTTCTAATGGCTCGATTGGGTCTATTCATTATTTTGCCAATGGGCATCAGAAATTTCCCAAAGAAAGACTAGAAATCTTTACTCAAGGGAAAATTTATCAGCTCGATAATTTTAGAAAATTAATAGTTTACGGAGATTCCCAGCTAAAAAAATTCAAAACCAAATCTATTAATAAAGGCCAAGAAGAGTGCACTCAGGCTTTTATTGACTCTATTAAAAATCAATCTCCAGCGCCGATTAGCTTTGAAGAGTTAGTTCATGTCACTCAAGTTTGTTTGGATTTAGCACCGTAAAACCTTTTAAACCACCGCCCCCAGTTGAAAAATAGGCAAGTACATCGCCAGCACAAAAAAGCCGACTAAGCCGCCCATAAAAATCATTAAAATCGGCTCTAAGAGCAATAAAAACCGTTCTGTTTTTTCATCAAAAACATCAGCCGCCTGCTCGCCTAGTTTTAATAAAATCTGATCAAGCTGACCCGTCGATTCACTGATTTCTAAAAGGGTTAAATCAGCTTTAAAAAAATACCCCGATTCACCAAAAGCCTGGCTTAAAGACCAACCTTCCCAGAGGCGTGCTTCAGCCTGCATTAAATAAGCTTTCAGTTGTAAATTTCCAGTCACCTGCTGCGCAGATTTCAGGGCTTTAGTTAAGACCACGCCAGAACTTAAAGAGATGCCTAATAAACTAAAAATTTTGGAATCCATGGATTTTTTAATTAAAAAACCTCCATAGGGCAAGCTAATTAAAATTTTATCTTTCCATAAATTTAATTTTTCAAAATATTTAAATTTCTTATTTTTAAAACACTCATAAAAAACCAAAATATTTAAAAAAATAAAAATAATAAATATTAAAAAATAATCTAAAAATCCACGTGAAAAATTAATCACACCCTGAGTTAAGCCAGGCAATTTGGCATTAAAAGACGCGAACATTTTTTCAAACTCTGGAATCACTAAAACCATCATTAATATTAAAACAGCCAACATGACACCCATCATTAAAACAGGATAAGCCAGCGCTTTTTTAATTTTTTTAATTCTTAAATACTGAGCCTCTTGCCACTGAATAATTTTTAATAAAACAGGCCCTAAAGACCCTGAAGACTCACCCGCTCGAATCCATTCAATCACTTCAGGGGAAAAATAATTTTTATAGTGAGCCAAAGCATCCGCCAGAGACAGCCCTGATTCGATTTGATTTTTTAAATCTTGAATTAAAAGACCCACTTTATTTTCTTTAATTTTTTTATTTTTATTACTTTTTTTACTACTCACTAGCTTTTGGCTCTCTAATAAATTCAAAGCCTTGCCCAAAGAAAGCCCTGAAGATAAGAGCCAAGAAAGTGATTTTAAAAAATCATGAATTTCTAAAATTTTGATTTTATTTTTATCTTTATATTTAACTAGTTTTTTAAATAAATTTTTAAAAAATAATTTTAAAAAAATAATTTTTTTTATTTTTATAAATTTAATTAATATCCCTAAATCTAATAAAACACTTTGAGCCTGTTTCATATTCTCAGAAAAAATCTCTCCTCGTATTTTTTTCCCCTGCTGATCAAAGCCGCTGTAGCTATAGCACACCATGCAAAACCTCCTCTAAAACCGTCTCGCCTTGCAATACTTTTTCAAGACCTGCTTCGAGTAAATTTAAATAGCCCTGAGAATTCGCATAGGCCCTTAAATCTAAGATACTGGCGCCGCTTAGAATTAATTCAGCCAGAGGATCCGTCATGGGAATCACTTCAAAACAAGCCGTTCGGCCCTGGAAACCCTCTGTACAAAATGGGCAGGCATTAGGGGCGGCAGCAGGTTTATATATTTTTA
>CAMCUU010000070.1 GCA_945879065.1 Francisella tularensis subsp. holarctica | reverse complement strand
ACCAGCGTTCAATCTGAGCCAGGATCAAACTCTTCAGTTTTAATCCTTTTGCATTCAGCAAGTTTTACCTTGCTTTCTCATTCTAATTTAACGTTTACACTCTTAACGAGTGCCTGCACTTTATCGTTCTTTATATTCTTAAACATCTTGAAAGCCTTATCAGCTCTCATCTTTTCGCCTATTTGTCGGCGTCAACGGAAGCGCATTGTACAGATCGAACTTTTCGAGTCAACACTTTTTTAAAACTTTTTTAAAACTATTTAAGCTCTCTAATTAGCTCTGTTAGCATCGCGTTTTTCCGCCCATCTATATAGCTATAAAAAATCAAAATCATGACTACAGAAATTTCTTGTTCTAGCCCCTCAAATTCTCAGATAAAAAAACTCCAAGACTCTTTACTAGCTTGGTTTTCAAGCCATGGACGAAAAGATTTACCCTGGCAAAAAGATAAAACCCTTTACCGAGTATGGGTCTCTGAAATCATGCTCCAGCAAACTCAAGTCAGCACCGTTATTCCCTATTATTTAAAATTCATGAATCAATTTCCCACTATCGCTGACCTCGCCAGCAGCTCTTTAGACTTGGTTTTATCTCATTGGGCTGGCTTAGGTTATTACGCCAGAGCTCGAAATTTGCATCTAGCCGCTATTAAAATTCAAGAAAATCACGCAGGCCAATTTCCAGATCAACTAGATCAAGTATTAAATCTCCCTGGAATCGGCCTATCTACCGCCTCTGCGATCTTATCTATTTCACAAAATCAGCCTTTAGCGATTTGCGACGGCAACGTCAAAAGAGTTCTTTCCAGACTTCACTGCGTGAATTCTCCACTGAATCAATCCAATACTGAAAAAATCCTTTGGGATCTGGCTAAAAAATACATGCCTGAAAAAAATTGCGCTGATTATTCTCAAGCCATCATGGATCTTGGAGCCACTCTCTGCACCCAATCAAAACCCAGCTGCTCTATTTGCCCATTAAATTCTATTTGCCAAGCCTATTTAACTAATACCCAAACCCTCTACCCAGTCCCCAAAAAACCATTAGTTAAAAAAACTAAACACCAAACTTTTTTAATTTTCACCACCCCCACCCATATTCTTCTTAATCAAAATCCTCTAACAGGCATCTGGGGCGGATTATTTACCCCTCTTCTCCTAGAAAATCACCCAGAGCTACTACCCGATCCAATCGATCCTTCTATACATATATATATAGACAAACAGAAACATGTCTTTACCCATTTTGATTTAATCTATGACGCTTACTTTTTAAAAATTAATCAAGCTTTCCCTCATTCAAACTTAAACCCAAATTCAAATTCATGGCACCCAATAAATAGCCTTGATAAACTCGCGCTCCCAGCACCCATCAAGACTTTATTAAATAATTTTTTTAAATAAATTAATTAACACAGGATCCCAATTCATGACTTCAGAGATGATTTTCTGCCACAAGCACCAAGAAAATGCTCCAGCATTAGAGACACCCCCCATGCCTGGCCCCAGCGGCGAGAAAATTTTTAACTCTATTTGTTCCAATTGCTGGACTGACTGGTTAAGCCATCAAACCATGTTAATCAACGAATATCGCTTAAGTTTAATTAACCCAGAAGCTCGAAAATTTTTAAGCACTGAACGCGAGAAATTTTTATTTGGACCTGGGTCGGATAAACCTGCTGGTTTTGTCTCCAAACAAATCAAAAAAATCAAATAAATAAACTATTTAAATTAATAACTTCAGGTAGCAAAAACCATGTCAGGGCAAGTTATAAAAAAATCAGAGACCTTTCTATTTCAAGGGGACACAGCAGCCCCCCACTATCTGTATTACACAAGCCAAGAGTCACAAACAAAAAGCACCCCACCGACCGCCTTATTTGATCCAGCAGGCGCTTTATCAGGCACACCTTTTGCCTCGAGCACTTCACCTCGCGCAACACCTATTCCCAAAAAAATTGTCATCACGCTTCATACCTGGCAATGCGCTTCAAGTGCCCAGCTTTTTGCACTCATCGCACTTTTACATGAATTAAAATTTAAAATTTATTTCTGGATCAATGGCAAGGCCGAAATTTTCCCAGAAGATGCGCCCTGCATGAGCATTAAAGAAGCGCTAACAATTTTTTCAAGATTGACTTACTTCGACCCAAAAACAGAAACACTAGGACTAGGCGGTGAACCCGAGCACGCTCTTTGCCTAGACACCAAAATGAGCTTTAAATTATTTCATGACTTAGACAACTACAATGCCTTTTGCCCAAGAGAAACCGATCTATTGAAATACTCAACATTCAGCATGGGGGACGAATTCCCAGATCTGCGCTGGAACAATCAAGAGCTTCTGACTCCAGAGTTTCAAACAAAAAAATAAACAAAGAACCAGAGGCCTATCTTAAGCTAAAACAAAAAACAGCATTGATACAAAAAGATCCCAGTGCCTGGATTGATAAACTCAAAAAAATATTAAAAGAAACAGATCATGAAAAACGCCGCTGGAGTTTATATTCAGAATTTTTACATAAGTCCGATTCTGACATCACCTATGATATTGCTTTTTCAGATCCAGAATTCAAAAAAAACTTTATTTATTTTTTAAAAATTTTACCGTTTTATCAACTTCTTGTATTTCGCCCCCTCCCAGAGGATTTATTTTTAAAAATTTACAAAGAAATACCTGATGATTTCCTAGGAAAATTTGTCCTTTGGAATTTATTTAGCCACCAGAGAATGGAACTCGAAGGTGCTGAAAAAAGGATGAGCGCACATCTCATGCTTCTTTCTGTCACCCCCTTAGTGCCATTAGGTGCAAAATTAAATAAAATTTATGATGTCAACATGGTCTATGTGATCAGTGACGGTGTTTATTTACAAAAAACAAACAATAGAATCTATCTAGGCACTAAATCTGACATTCATACCCACATCACCTATTACTTTCAGGAAGAACACCCTGAAGAGTTTTCTTGCCTAGAAAAAATCTTGGACAAAATAAATCAATCGGAAACACGAGTCATAACCGTCTTTGAAGGGCAGGAAGAGACTCAAAAACTTCTGAGACTGACCTCCTCTGATCAAACTTTTTTGCCCAGGCTCCCAATGCCAGCAAACGAAAATCCACTAAATCTTCATTTGACCCATACAAACCCCCACTTTATGAAATTGGTCACTATCAGAAACATCCAATGGGCACCTAACCTTCAGCCTTTGACCATTCGATCAGCGAAAAAACTGCCTAAAACAACAGAGCATCCATCCCAGCCGATCGTATTGAAAATAATAACAGATAAAAGATGGAGCTGGATTCATGCGTTGATCGAAGCCCCGGCTTGTTTTCAAAAAGTTCAATGCATCGAGGTCTATCCGTTCTTAAAAGACATAAAAGGATCTTTAGAAGATCTCGTGGCTCTTCTTTTAAAATTAATCGACTTATGCCCCAACTTAACATTAATTCAAGCCCAAGAATCAATCACTGAAAAGCTCACGGTAAAAATAAGCCCGGCTTTGAAAGATAAAATTACAGTGATGACAGCAGACGTTCATTTTCCAGAAGTTGCAAAGGCCGTTTCAAAATTCATACAAGCTCTGAAAAACCCAGACTCTCAAGAAAATAAAGAACCAAGATTAATCCATTGGAGCAAAGAGCAAACTAGTGATGGATTCTGTCTCATGGAGACTGTCGGAGCCTATTTAGGTAGCTTTAGTGCACCCTGCTCTTCCAGCAGAGGCCCTATAGAAATCAGCCTGCCTTTGGATAAGCCAAACCCACCACTTAGCCATTTTACTCCAGGCCCAACAAATCTTAGAAGCGTATCTTTTCATTGGATTCCAAGCGAAGACTTTAATCATTACGAAGAAAAAAAATCAGACTTATTTTATTTTTTAATGGAAACCACCCTCAAACAAGGCCAACGGACACGCCTTTATTCGATACATTCTAAAGAGCATCTTGTAGGCCTTATTGCGTCTAAAGATAAAGAAACTGATAAAAAAATCAGCCTAACCAAAGGAGACGATGGCTATTTTTATGTCTGCGAAATTCAGCCTCTTAAAGTTGCCAGCACTGGAGCTGGAGCTTCAGCGGGAGCAGCACCCCCTGCGCCTCGAAAAATTCAATATATTTTGGGCTTGAACAAAGCCATCGCAGAACAAGATCAAGAATTTAAAAAAATTTTTACAGACCCCGCGATCGATCCTGCAATTTCTTTTCCTGATCAGCCGCATCTGCAAAAAGCAAAAATAATTATGATGGGATTTATTAATTCCCCTCTGTTTCAAGCTTCGGCAACCCCTCAGAGCCTGGAGATTCCAACACTGGAACTCAAACCCCAGGACACTAGAAACTTAGCAGCAATTAAAAGGGCTTATACGCAATGGTTTGAAAAAATTTATGCTGACTGCTTAGGCTCTTGCCTTCATCGCGTCTCAGCAGTAAGCACAAAATTAAGAGCAGCAGGAGTTCCCCACCGAATTGAACATATTAATGGCAATCATGTGGCTATTGCTCTCGAAATAAACCCTGGAAACTTCATGCTGATGGATATCTTAGGCGGCGCACCGGCTAAAACGACCTACCTACCTCTTCCTGAATTTCTAGTTTCAAGATCAAAACCTAAAAGCATGAGCGATCAAAAAAAAGCAAACCCTATCAAGATCATTCAAGAAGATATGCGCGCCAAAAAATCACAGCGCCTCTTAGATTTTGAGACCTGTTTTGAGCAATTAGATCAGCACCCAACTTGTTTATTAATTTCCAGCTCAACAATAGAGATTGAAAGACTGGCTCTAGTTTTATTATCAAAATTAAAACAACAATCCTCCCTGTTTTTTTATATTCAAAGCGCTCAAGAATTAAACACTAGAAAAGCTCAAGTTCTATTTGAACAAGCTGAACAAGCTGAACAAGCTGAACAGGCTGAACAGGCTGGAAAAAAAACGCCTGACAGATCCGCATTATTTAAGCTAGAAATCCAAGAAGCCAATGCTTTATCTCGGTTCTTAGATCAAGTCGATGCTTTTTTATTATCTAGGGCTACTGACTTGATGATCGATGAAGAGGACCCAGAGGCTGAAGCAAGCAAGATCCCAGCTTATCTTGTCATCAACTGGAATAATTTTAAAAGACAAGAAATAACCGCTTGGATGAATGATCTTTTTAATAGACAAGAAATTAATGGTCGCCGTCTGCCAAAAAATTTAAAAATTATTGGCCTATGCAGTGATGAATTTAGCAAAGATCTTTCTTTTACTTCCAGACATCAAGTCAGCTTTTCTGTTTTGCCAGCAATAGATCAAGACTCTAAAAAATCAGAAACCTCTCCAGCAAGAATCATACTTATTGATATAGAGGGCCTGTCTTGGGAAAAGGCTTTTTTGGGTCGCGTTTCTTTACAAGAAAATAATTCGATTTTTGAGTTCGGTTCTTTTTTTGATCATTCCACACAAATCATGAGCGCTCTACCAGAGCAAGCAGCTGGAGCTGGAGCTGGAGCTGGAGCTGGCAGTAGCTCTGCGCCAGTTTTAGCAGAAGAGCCCCCCACTCGAGTCAAAATAGTTTTTCATCATGTCAGACCCGAAGAAATTGATTCATTTCAAAAAGCCCTCCATCTGGCTCAGGCATGCGGCTATTTTTTATATCTCGGAAAAAAGCTACCTATTCCAGCACATCTTGATTTTGAAATTACTCAAAATTCTTTTGATTACTCAAAATTAAAACCTATTGAAATTTATAAAGTCATAGAAAAAAAACCAGAAGATGCTTTTTTTATTAGTTCTTATCTATTTGACCCCTTACTGCGAGATAAAGAAATCGATGAATCTACCGGCATCTATCGAGAAATTGACGGGCTCTTTAAGAAATCAAAAGGTCAGAACTTATCTTTATTTATTAGTGACCATTTAAGCCCTGGACAATGGTGGGTCTTGCTAAAAAGAGCCCAAGATTATGAGGTAAATTTAACCCTCTATGCGCCTCCAGAAATCACACTTCCTGAAGGCGTTGGTGTTCAATTAAAACAAGAAGAGAGCCTAGCTGGAGCTGGAGCTGGAGCTGGAGCTGGAGCTGGAGCTGGAGCTGGAGCTGGAGCTGATGATGCCATGGATCTTGATTCGGAAAAGAGAAAGCCAGAACCCCTAGAGCCGCTGATTATTTATGTAGAAGACTATAAATTTGAAGACTTATTTTACGGCACAAAATTTAAAACTAATCCGACTGGATTTTCAGATTTTTATATTTCTAGAAGCAAGTTACTAAAAAGACTAATCAAGGGCCAAGATGTTATTTTAAAAGGCAAATTCTCAGCGGATTTACTGGCTTACTTAGAGCCTATTTTGCAATGCCCTATAGACAAGCAAGTGATTCAAATTAATGGCCAAGTGATCAAACTAAAAGGGAATTTAAGAATAGAACCCGAGACCAAACAAGAAGAAAAACAGCTGGATTGTGGTCCCTTAATTTTCAATGAACCCGAGAAATACAGCGGGTCTTTAGGAACCCCCGAAAAAGCAGCGCAATTTATTCAAGAACGAGTCCAGCGGCTTTTTCATTGTTTGAGCAGTTTTTCAACAAGAGCCATTCGCCTAGAAGGCCATAGTGGCGTGGGCAAAAGTAGTTTGATTCGTGAGATAGAGACTAAATATACAGAGACTCACACGGTCTACCGTGAGCTGTCGCAATTTGAACACTGGGCTTTAGATCCAGACCCTTCGAAGATCAAAATTTTATTTATTGATGAGCATAATATCGACGATATTAACTTTACTTTTTTAGAGCCCTTTTTCAGAGGCGAGCCTGTTTTATGGCAAGGAAAGCTCTATGAAAATCTAGACCCTCATCATCGAATTGTCTTTGCAGGAAATAATAATAACTATGGTGGCGGACGAGTCGAACAAAAGCTTTTTAAATTACATCCCATTCCGAGGATGCAACTACGAGATTTTCCGCCTTGTTATATTCGCCATTGCATTCTTGGCAAGATTTTCACACCAAAAACAAAATCTCTCGTGAACCAAAGTTCTATTATTCAACTCATTCAAAATTATCTTCAAGCCAATCAAGATCAACCTGAATCCATCAGCGTCCGTACTTTGCAGCAGCAAGCCCTGGAATTGCTTTGGCGAGCAACCAAAGAAAAGTCAGAAGAATTAGAAGAGTTAGAAGAATTAGAAGATTTAGAAAGCAGTGCTCAAAAAAGAGGCCGAGTTGAATCAGAAAGTAGTGCGCGAAAAAAAGGCAGAGTCGAGATGGAAGAGACTGCTGGAGAGACTGCCTTCATGCCCAGTGATTTTGTGAGCATGCCGTTTAATCAAAAAGCAGTTCTTTCTATTATTCAAGCCCTGGAAATTAAACAGGCCCAAAGAACGGGAGGCTTACCCAGTGAAGGCATGGGTTTGAACGGTCTCTGGATTGAAGGCCTCCCTGGAATTGGAAAAAGTTTTATGATTCAAGACTGCTTAAAGAAAGCAGGTTATTACTTCCGTGATCCAGATGCAGGGGCCACTGCTGATCTGCGTCCCGCTTATTACATGATTTCAGCAAGCCTGGATTTAAAAGAAAAAGAAAAAATATTAATAGACGCTTTTCATCAGGGCTTCCCCCTTGTTTTAGATGAACCAGATTGCTGCATGGATGATGGCCTTGAGAAATTATTAAATACGCTTTTGACCGGGCTAGATCCGAAACGAAATCCTGCAATGACCCCTGGGTTTATCTGGATCGGGACTGGCAATGGACATACCTACTATGGACGAACCCCCCTCAGCCCCGCACTTAAAAAAAGGTGTGTGACTCTACGCATTAATCAGCCTAAAAAAGAAGATATTCTTTTATTACTTGAACAATATTCAGAAAAAATACCCAGCGCTCAGCATATTTTCTTTGCTGATGCTTTTATTCAATTACAAAGTACGGGAGCAATGTCTTTAAGAGAGCTGGTGGTTTATTTAGATCAGAAAAAACCAGGCGATCCCTGGATAGAAGAATTAGCGGCTTTAATCCGTGACTCTGCTGATTTAGATGGAATGGATGATTCAGATGATTCAGATGATTTAGATCAGGCAAAGACAAGTCCCCCAGAAAAAAAAGACCCGTCTAATACTGGTACTGGCAAACGAAGAAATATCTCAAGACTCCACCCAGTAGATTCAACACCGCTTTGGCAAATGCTGAATCAACTAGCCAAAGAACCCAATCCTTGGCTGTTCGACGATGAAGACCCCCTCTTTGGACCTCCTCCTAGGCAAACACCAGGACATTTTTTATTAAGTGATTTATAAAAAAAATTAAAATTTCTTTAATTTTTTTCTGAGATCCCACATTCCCGCGATCTAGTGCGCATAATTTTTAAATAAGTAATTTGGTATCCTGCCGTCCCTTTAAAATCAGTGACGAATAGAGATGACTTTAGAAATTGCAGATACCCACATGACGAGCGAAGTCATGGATCACCACGGATTAA
>CAMCUU010000069.1 GCA_945879065.1 Francisella tularensis subsp. holarctica | reverse complement strand
AGGAGCGAAAGAAGAAAAAAATCAGAAAAAAATAGCCACAGTAAGCAATCAAACAGAATTAGATTCTTTAATTATCTAATTAATTTATAACCCTCTCTTTGCACCTTAAACTAATTCATTTTCTGTCTTGACTCTGGGGTCCACTTTAGTCATTATTTCTGTCGGTTATCGCGTGAAATCTCACCGTGGAACACAGTTTCGGATCTGGGCTACCGGGCGTTTAAGGGAATATTTGGTCAAGGGTTTTACCATGGATGATGAGCGCTTAAAACGCGCAGGCGGTGGTAATTACTTTGATGAGTTATTAGCCAGAATTAGAGATATCAGATCTTCTGAAAAAGTCTTTTGGCGAAAAGCATTGGCTATCTACGCAACAAGTATTGATTATGACCCGACCATCGAAGCTTCCAAAACAAAATGCACTGGGCAGCCCATGGCCACACGGCAGCAGAAATTATTAAATCTCGTTCAGATGCGTCCAAAAAATATATGGGCCTGACTTCTTTCACTGGAAGTTCCCCTAAGCGAGCGGACGCCGAAATTGCTAAAAATTATTTAACGCATGATGAGATAGATGTTTTAAATCGTTTAGTGTCGATTTATTTAGAATTTGCAGAGTTGCAGGCTAAAAGTCGCAAGCCTATGTACATGGAAGATTGGATTAAAAAATTGGATGATTTTTTGAAGGTGTCAGAACGTGAGGTCTTAACACACTTTGGAAAAATTACTCATCAGGAAGCTTTAAACTATGCGCATGCTGAGTTTGATAAGTTTAAAAAAATGCAACTGGAAGAAAAAACACAAGTCGAAAAAGATTTTGAGATTTATTTTAAAGAGCTGGAAAAGGCTGGAAAAATGAAGCCATTACCGCCTGGTACAAACCCCAACAGCGATCATCAAAAATAATAATAATAAAAGAGGGTAAATCCCCGCTTGCATCCAGGGGGTTTGATTTTTCATGGCATAAACCTGGCCTGTTAAGACGCTAGTTTTATTTTCAGGAATGGTTTTTAGTAGCTCTCCCTCGGGGGAAATAATACTGGTCACGCCGCTATTAGTGCCTTGAATTAAATACCGCCCAGTTTCTTTAGCGCGCATTTGGGCCATTTCCAAGTGCTGCCAGGCGCCCAAACTTTGACCGAACCAGCTGTCATCACTGATAGAAATTAATAAAGCAGCGCCTTGCATATGTTTTTGAAATTCTAAAGGAAAGGCGGACTCATAGCAGATGCTGAGGCCTAAAGAGATGGGATTATTAAGATTATTAAGAGCTAAAAGATCTTGATGCTCTGGGCCTGCTGAAAAATCAGACATGGGTAAATTTAATAAAGAAGTAATTTGGGAAAAAAAAGACGGGGTGTACTCTCCGAAGGGGACTAAGTGTCTTTTTAGATAAATATTATTTTTTAGATAAATATTATTTTTGAAATTATTAGTATTTGGCTGGTTAATAGAATTTTGAGGGCTTTGTAAAATAATAGCGCCGTTATAAGCCAGATTATTGTCAGGGTTATTAGGATTAGGTTGATCAATGGGCAGGCCTAGTAATATCGCACTGTGATGAGTAATAGCCTCTTGATTTAAAATTTGTAAAAAAGGCTCAGCGTTACTTTTGAAAATAGGTAAAGCATCTTCAGGCCAGATGATTAAATTTTGATTTAACTGGGCTTGAGTGAGCTGATAATAAGTTTGAATAGTATCCAGCTCTTGTCCTTCATCCCATTTGATACTGGGAGAAATATTGCCCTGAATTAAAGCAATGGAAATTGCAGGGCTTGAGATGGTCGACCAGGATTTATTTTTTATAGTTTGGATTAAGCCAGTGAATAATATTAGGCCCAATAAGAGGGTGATAAACAAAGAGAGTTTTGAAAGATTTTGAGGGGGCTTAAAATTTTTAATTTCTTGTATTAATAAGCTGATTAAACTGGCGGCGAAAGCCATTAATAAGCTCACGCCATAGACACCCCAGAGTGGTGCGATGCCGGCATAAGGAGAATTAATCCCTGCGTAGCCTAAAGTCAGCCAGGGAAAGCCTGTGAATAAATAGGCCCGTACTAGCTCACTGATGACCCAAAGACTCGGGAAAATTAAAAGCGTTTTTAAAATAGGGTGATTTTTTTTAAAGTATTTTTGATACACATAGCAAATCAGGGCGGGATAAAGAGATAAGTAAATAATTAACAAGCTGGTAATTAATAGAGAGATTAATAAATTAGCGCCGCCATAATTATGAATACTGATATAGACCCAGGAGATCCCCGAGCCAAAGAGACCCAAGCCAAAAAGAAGGCCTTTGAATAAAGCGCGAGTAGGAGAAGTAAACTGGGTGTCTAGAAAAAAAATCAGGATAGCAAGAGTGATAATGGGAATGGGCCAAAAGCCAAAAGGCGCAAATCCCAAAGTGGTTAGTAGCCCCGCAATAAAAATTAAAAGAAAAATTAAAAAATCACGATTCCAATTCATGAAGCCGTCGTGCTTAATAATTTTAAATGGACTTGAATAAGATGACGGGTGTCTGCTTTGGTAATTAAAATCTCAAAAGGCGCCAGATTAAACTGGCTGCCCTCTTGAGGGACTTGGCCTAAAGTCATAAGAATTAAACCACCTAAAGTGTCCACTCTTTCATCGCTAAATTGGGTTTTGAAAAATTGATTTAAGTCTTCAATACAAATTAGGGCATCGACTTCAAACCACTGGTTTTCCAGAGGTTTAATTAATAAAGCTTCTTCGCAATCAAATTCGTCTTCAATTTCTCCGACAATTTGCTCTAAGACATCTTCAATAGTGACTAAGCCGCTGACACTGCCGTATTCGTCAACCACAACGGCTAAATGATTTCGGCTCAGTCTAAATTCTTTTAGTAAAGCATCTAAGCGCTTGGACTCTGGAATAAAAATGGAAGGTCTTAACATCGATGCTTGGATTTTTAACTGGGGCAAGTCAGAGCTCAAAGTAAATTTCAATAAATCTTTCGCTAATAAAATACCCATGACATTGTCTTTGTTTTCATCATCGACGACGGGGAATCTGGAATGCGTGGATTCAATAATCTCTGGAAGCGTGTCGACTAAAAGGCTGT
Source organism: Francisella tularensis subsp. holarctica (assembly GCA_945879065.1). Taxonomy (GTDB): domain Bacteria; phylum Pseudomonadota; class Gammaproteobacteria; order Francisellales; family CACEW01; genus CAMCUU01. The sequence goes on along the minus strand of CAMCUU010000069.1, from coordinate 6,023 downwards.
TTAAATTTAAAACAGTCATTTGAGAGCGCGGGATCATAATATCTGAAGCCGTCATCTGAGAAACGCTCAAGACGCCTTTCATCATTTTGGCGGCATCTGAGTCAATTAGTTTTTGAGTCTCAGCCTGTGAAATAGCCTCGAAAAAATCTTGGCGATTATGAATTTCTGAGTGATTAAATAATTTTTTTAGCCATTTCATGGTGATTAACTTGTCCGTTTTATTTTTAATTTTTTTATATTTTTAATTATTAATTTTAATAAGGATTGGGAATATTAAAATAATTTAAAAATTTGATTTCCAAAGCTTCCATTATCTCTGCTTCTGAGTCGTTTTCATGATCGTAGCCGAGAAGATGCAAAGTCCCATGAATAACCATGTGGGCCAAATGATCTTGAAATAATTTATTTTGCTCTTGAGATTCTTTAAGAATAACTTCAGGGCAAATTAAAATATCGCCTAGCTGATTTGGCTGATTTAATTGGTCTAGCGGGTCTAGCTGGCTAAGCCCGGGCGGTAATTCAAAAGGAAAAGACAGGACATTGGTGGGCCGGTCTTTATGGCGATAAGTTAAATTTAAATCATGAATAGTTTTAATGTTAATAAAGCCAATATAAATTTCACTTGATTTTTTTAAATTATTTAAACTATTTAAATTAGTTAAAACATGTGCACACCAGGTTTTAATCTGAATTTTTTTTGGTATTTGGTTGGGGGAAGTTAGAGAAAGTTTAGGGGCTTTATTCTCAATAATAACTTTAATAATTTCAGAAGCCGCCTTCATATTTTTCATAAGCCTGGACTATTTTTTGGACGAGAGGATGACGAACCACATCTCGGTTGTCAAACAAGGTAAAACTAATGCCAGGCACTTCGCCCAGCACATCGATGACATGTCTTAAACCGCAAGTTTTATTTCTGGGTAAATCAATTTGGGTAATATCGCCTGTAATAATCGCCGTGGAATTAAACCCAATTCGGGTTAAGAACATTTTCATTTGTTCTGGACTGGTATTTTGGGCTTCGTCCAAAATAATAAAGGCGTCGCTTAAAGTTCTGCCACGCATAAAAGCCAAAGGGGCCACTTCAATAATATTGCGTTCTATTAATTTCATGACTTTCTCGGCGCCTAATAAATCATATAAAGCGTCGTACATGGGTCGAAGATAGGGGTCGACTTTGGCAATTAAATCACCCGGTAAGAATCCTAGATTTTCTCCGGCTTCAACAGCGGGTCTGACTAAAACAATTCTGGATACTTTGCCCTGTTCTAAAGCCATCGCAGCACAAGCGACGGCTAAATAAGTCTTGCCTGTTCCAGCAGGCCCGATTCCAAAATTCACATCGTGAGAAAAAATTCTTTTGAGATATCTAGTTTGATTAGGGCCTTTTGGTTTAACCAAAGCTTTCGAGGTTCGAATAGTAAAAACCTCAGTGCCTTCAACTTCAAGCACGCCTTGGGTCTGGTCTCTTTGGGCTTGGTTTCTTTTGGCTTGTAAATTAGTGGCTAATAACTGGGGCTCAAGGACATCGGTGGCTGACATATAAGTCTCCTCTATGAATGCTTTCGCGAGTTCGATGATGACAGGGGGTCCAAAGATTTTAAAAACAAAACCGCGGTGATTAATATCCACGGCTAAATATTGTTCGATCAGATGCAAGTGCTCGTCGCATTGGCCACAAAGATGAAATAATTGATTTTTATTCTGGGGGCTGAGTTCAAATTGAAGTGTTTGCAAATCAAATAACCTAGTTTTTTATTATTAATAAAATAATTTAAAAATTAAAAATAAAAGCAAAATACTAAGAAAAGTATAGGGGGTCTTTTTGATTAAAAACTAGGCGAGTTTAAATTAACTCACCCCTTAAAGAATTTTTTAAAGCCTCTGTAATTTTTACTGGAATAAATTGGCCTAATAAAGCTTCAGTGCCTGTTATGTGAACAATCCGATTATTTTCAGTCCGGCCTGATAGATGCGTGGGGTCTTCGCTCGAAATACTATCGACTAAAATAATTTGAGTAGAGCCAATCATGCTTTGACTAATGCGCATGAAATTTAAATTTAATCGGTCTTGTAAAATTTTTAATCTTTCTTTTTTGGTTTCCATGGGGGTGAGATCTTCAAGCTCAGCCGCTGGAGTTCCAGGTCTTGGGGAATAAATAAAAGTGTAAGACTGGTCAAAGCCAATATCAGCGACAAGATTTAAAGTATCTTCAAAATCTTTGTCAGTCTCCCCTGGAAAGCCGACAATAATGTCTGTGGATATAGAAATATCAGGGCGAATCTTTTTCAATTTTCTAATTTTGCTTTTGTATTCCAGGGCCATGTGACCGCGTTTCATTAAGCTTAAAATTCTGTCCGAGCCGCTTTGGACTGGAAGGTGTAATTGGTTCGCAAGGGCTGGAATGCTGGCATAAGCCTGAATTAAGCTGTCTGAAAATTCGACCGGGTGAGAAGTCATAAATCTTAATCTGCCAATACCTGGAATCGCGCTTAAATAATGAAGCAATAAAGCCAAATCAGCCGTATTTCCATCATGCATCTTGCCCAAATAATGATTCACGTTTTGGCCCAATAAAGTAATTTCTTTAACACCTTGATTGGCTAAAGACACACATTCAGCAATGACGGAATCCAAGGGCCTGGAGATTTCTTCCCCGCGGGTATAAGGCACCACGCAGTAAGAACAGTATTTGCTACAGCCTTCCATAATAGAAACATAAGCTTTGACGCCGTCTGCTTTGGGTTCTGGTAGGTGATCAAATTTTTCAATCTCTGGAAAAGAAATATCGACTAAAGGTTTTCTTTTCTCTCGAATTTCTTGAATCATCGGCGCTAATCTATGCAGCGTTTGGGGGCCAATAATTAAATCTACATAAGGCGCGCGTTTTAAAATATTTTGGCCTTCTTGAGACGCCACACAGCCTGTGACACCAATAATTAATTTAGGATTTTTATTTTTTAATAATCTATAGCGGCCTAGCTGGTCAAAGACTTTTTCTTCGGCTTTTTCTCTAATAGAGCAGGTATTTAATAAAACTATTTCAGCCTCTTCAGGATTGTCCGTCGGTGTCATATGAAATTCGGAATTTAAAATATCGCCCATCTTCTGGGAATCATAGACGTTCATCTGGCAGCCATGGGTTTTAATACAGTATTTTAAATTTTCTGGAGAAGGGCTTGTGGGGCTGGAGTAAATCTGGGCAGTCATAGACATAAAACCTGTATTTTGAGTGATTTTAAAAAGCGGAGCATCTTATTAAAAATAGGGGCCAGGATCCATCTCTTTGGATGAGTGTTGTTTGATTTTTTGATGGATTTTTTCTTAGTAATTTTAATTAATTTTAAATTATTTTAAATTATGGTTTAGAGCAAAATTTAAAATTATTATTTAAATAAATAACTAGAAATAACTAAAAGGGATTGATCTATTCATGAGTGCTGGAGCTGCATCTGGAGTTGTAGGGGGGGCTGAAGACAGGCCAGGGTATCAGAAGAAGTTCAATCAAGTTCTGGCTGATCTAAAAAAATTAGACTCGCATCGTTTTGATGACGCTCTTACTAATGCAAAAAAAATTCAAGTTTTAAAGTGGATTGAGAAATATTTCACGGAATTTAAAAGGGCGGTGACTATTTTTCCTCCAGGTGAGCAGGAAGGTAGGTTCAATATTGCTATTAAGTGTATGCATTCAAAATTTCCTCCTTTTGAGATCCCAGATCCAAAGCCAATCGGAATTAAAGAAGCTTGGCAGAAGTTGTGGCGGGTAACGCATCCAGATAAAAATCAAGGCTCAAAAGTTTTGGAGAGATTTGCCTCTGCCAGCGCACAGCTTTATGGACATGGATTAAGTTTTGATGAGAAAAACTCAAAAGAGTTTTTAAAAAAAAACAAAGTAAAAAAAGCAGAGGCGCCGAGAGGTTTTGATTCTGAGACCAGGCATCGTTTATCCCGAAAAGTAGAGGCTCGGGAAGCGCAAAAAAGAATCAGGGGAATGGCTGGCAGTGAAACTGATTCAGGTCCCTCTGTTCCAGAGCCTAGTGCTTTTGAAGCCGGTGAAGCGATGAGGGCTCGTAATGAGTTTTGGAAGAAAAAGCTTCAGGAAGAAAGAAAAGAAAAAATTAAAAAAGATTCAGATAAGCCTTCAGAGATAATTTTATCTTGGATGAATGCCCTGAAAAAAGCGGATCAAACTTTCAAAGATTTTTATTCTTTTATTTCACCTGACTCAAAAGACGAGACTGTGTTTGGAGTATTTAAGAAAAAATTAGAAGTTGTATTTTTTGCTTATTACGGCTGTGTTTTTAAAAAAGGCAGTCCGTATCACTTAATTAACCAGTGGAGCAGAATTCCAGGGCTGGGTGTTTTATTAGAGCAAGTGATTTTAAGAGATCCAGAAGATAAGAAAGATCCAGATCCAGAGACTTTGAGGCTTATTTGCACGGTTTCCCTTAAATTTATTAATGATTTTTTTTATCCGGCTTCGAATGGCGTTCAATTAATAACGCACAAAGAAAAAATAGATGTGGTATCTCCCAAAATAGGGTTTTTAGTGGCAGCGCTTCAGACTTTAGCGATCTCCCTCTTGGGGGGAGAAAGTTCAGGGGACTGGAGAAAAATCTTAGGGCCCAAAGAGGGAGGCCCAGCTTGGTCTATTGAGGAATTAGAGAGACCCTTTGTTGAAGTCGTTCACATGCCACCAGCGAGTAGTTCTGAGTGTGATGTTGAATCTGAGTCTGAATCTGAGTCTAACTCTGAGTCTGACTCTGAGAGTAAAATCAGGCCCCGATCGATCTATCACACCGCTTTTGGCTTTGTTTTTTCTCCATCTCCATCTCCATCTACTAGTAGTCCATCTTCGAAAAAACCAACCGCTGGAAATGTGTGTGGTGCAGGATCAAGTGCGAGGCCAGATATTGCTGTTCCTGGTCCTGCTCCTGTTGATTTTGTTAGTTTTATTGATTTGACAGTCTCAGCGTTTAGAGGGTTTAAAAAAGAGTTAGATCAATTATTTCAAACCTTCAAAGAGAGCCCTGTTTTTACCAAGGAAGAGAAGGGCAAATTTAAGAGTTTAAAAGGCTCTGGGTATTTATTAGAAAAAGTGGTTTTCTGGGATGAAAGCAAATTACCAGAGCCCAGTCTTTTAGATCAGGCCAAAATAGGTTATGCATTTTTTATATTTATGCGGAGTGATTTTTTTACTTCAGGATTTAATGGCAAAATTTTGGAAGAGGAGCATGTGCCTTTGATTAACGCTTGGAGAAGATTGAATTCAGAAGTCTGTCATTTGGGTTTGGTCCATGATTTTTCGCCTTGTCGTCAAACTATTGTTGAATTTAAACGGTGGGCGCCAGTCAGTAAAAAGAAAGGGCTGGGGGTAGGTTTTGAGGCGGAACGAACGCCTGCATAAATAATCAGATATCAGTGATCTTGTAATTGCCGATTTTGTAATTGCCATTAGTGATTCGTCCTGAGACTATGCCTATTTTTGAGACATTAGGGGCTGCCATGGACGGCGGGGGAAATTAATGAAGCAGATCATTACTTATCAGATTCGGCATGCAGAGGTTTCAGAGGCCGATCAGCTTACTGCTTTAGCGATTCGGTCTCAGGGCTCTTGGGGTTATCCTCAAGCGTGGATGGATCTTTGGCGCGAAAGATTAACCATTACCCCAGAGATTATTAAAAACAGTATTTCTCTAGTGGCTGAATATGAGGGAGTGATTCGAGGTTTTTGGTGTCGGTCTTTTGAAAATAATGCAGAAAAACCGACGCGAGGATTTTTATTTGTCGAGCCCGATTTTATTCGAAAAGGCTGTGGTAAACAGCTGTTTCAGGCTATGAAAGAAGAGTTGGTTAAACGAAACATTACTTCTTTTAATATTATTGCAGAACCTAATGCGCTTTCTTTTTATCTCAGAATGGGCGGGGAAAAAATTTTAGAAATAGAGTCGCCTACGCCTATTAGAATGTTGCCTGTTATTAGATTTGATTTGGCTAAAAATAAAAAATAAAAAATAAAAAA
>CAMCUU010000068.1 GCA_945879065.1 Francisella tularensis subsp. holarctica | reverse complement strand
ATTGATTTGAAAGCCTGAAAAATACGACCAAGTTAAGTTTATTTTTATAGGTGCGAGATCCGATAGAGGGCGAATACAAGATTCGCCCCTACCCTGAGACCGTACAATTCAAAATTTTTCAAGCAAAACTTAAGGCTAATTGGAAGCCCGCAAGGGGAGAGACGATGTCCGGATCTATGAATCTTTGCTTTCCAGTGAGCTCTGGAGCTGCATTTGGATATGTAAATTTAAAACCCAAACCTCATCATCCAAACAAATCATCCAGCGTGACAACTCCCGTCATCAACTCATCGAAATACTGATTTTTCTTCACGCCATTGGCTGAAATCAAAGCCATAAAAATTTCTTTCTGGGTCTTAGTCACTTGCTTAAATATTTCTACTTTTCTTTTTAATACCTCGGCATAAGCCTGATTAATCACAAAAGGTGACTCTGTATATTTAATTTCACAAAGGGTAATGGCATCGTCAGCGCGGTCTATTAATAAATCAATTTGAGCCCCTACCCCTACAGATTCAGCCTCTTTTTTACTCACTCTCCAGCTGGAAACACTTTCTGCGGACCGCAGCTTTAAACCCGTAATAATTTCTGCGATATGTTTTCGACAAATCGCCTCAAACGCATAACCGGCCCAAACCTGATAACTGGGTTTTTGAGTTTGCTTCGCCCAGAAATCCGCCAATCGTTCTTTCGCTTTTGAGTTGTCTAACCACGATAAAAAAAACAAACAAAATTCGTCGATCACTTTGTAATAAATTCCTCGCTCTTTACCCCAGGGCGTATAAGAAACAATAAAATTAGTCTGCTCCAGTTGTTCTAATTGACTAGATAAACGACCACCCCCTGGAGATAAGCTCACTTTCTCTTCCAGCGTCGCTCGATCCATGCCTTCTTTCTTAGAAGCCAAAAGCTTAATCAGCTCTTGATAAGCCGCTGCATTGTTAAACAGCGATTTAAATAATTTTGTAAATTCGTCTAATAAAGGTGCATTGGCATCGCATAAGATTTTTTGAATATTTTCAGTCGCCGTCAGCCCTTTCTCGACATAACTTAAATAATAAGGCACACCGCCTAAAGCCATGTAAATATCTAAAATTTGACTTCGTTTTAAGCTAATGCCGCGACTGTTTAAAAACTCTTCCGTCTCAGTCAAATTAAAAGGCCGTAATTTCATCTCCGCCGTACAGCGATTATGAAGACCTCCAGAGTTATAAATAATATTTTTAATCAACCAAGAAGCACTGGAACCACAGACAATTAAAATAATATTGGGATTTCGAGACCACTCATGGTTCCAGTAATAATCTAAGGCTTCTAATAAGCCTGATCGCGCGGTCGCCAACCAGGGCAATTCATCTAAGAAAATAATTATTTTTTCTTCTTTTTTTTCCAGATTTTCTAAATTTTTTAAACTTATAAATTTACTCAAAGTTTTAAAAGCCTCATCCCAAGAGGGCGCTGGCTTAATCTCTGCACCGTTCATAAATATTTTTGAAAAAGAATCAGAAAAATGCGCAAGCTGGGTTTTTAAACTTCCTTTCTGAGAACCCGTCACCTGAAAAAATATCCCGGGCTTCTCTTGAAAAAACTCTCGAATCAAAAAAGTCTTCCCAATGCGCCGCCGCCCATACAGCACGACAAATTCGGCTTCTTTAGATTGATAAATTTTTTCTAAACGCTGCAGCTCTAATTTCCGACCAGTAATCATGAAAATTTTCACCCTTATTTTTGATTTATTTTTAATCATAAAAAATTATAAATTAACGGACAAATATAAGATAGCTATAATTGTCCGTTATTTTTAATATTAAAAATAATTAAAAAAAATAACAATAAAATCAATATTATAAATAATAAAAATTTATAATTTAACGGACAAATATAATAGTTTTATATTTGTCCGTTAAAAATTTTTATCAAAATTATCTTATTTCCAATTCACTAAACACGCACAACAACTTCAGATTTTAACCACTGTGATCTCATAGAAAATCATAGATTTACTTTGTTATAGTCCAACGGATTTTAACTTATTAAACACCTACAAAATCTATAAACATTGAGGAGAAGCGTATGTCTGGGGATTATCAAGAACCACTCACAGGAGATTTAGTCGATGGGGCTTTGAGCAATATCGATGCGCTTAAATACACTGTTATTAAAGCGATCAACCAGGCTTTTCGAGATTACTATTTAAATACGGCTGATCCTCACAAAATGTGCCCTGGAAGAGGGGCGGCGCTTACGCCTTTTTTTGAAGGTATTAATCAACCTCCCAGACTGGATGCCACCGGTGGTTTTTGGTCCCGGTCTTGGTTTAAATCATCCGATCGCTGCACCTTTGGATCTGTCCGATTTATTTGGCCTATGGCTCACTCAGACAACACACTTCAAGATTTAATCGCTCGATACGAAGCCATCGTTGACGCTTGTGATCGAGAAGCAAGAAAAACCAGCAAATTTGGTCTTTTATTAAAAGAACGTATAGCGCCTTTAATCACTGCTGAAGCCATGATGGCCGCCTTAAGCTCCAGCGAAATCGCCCTGGATGCCGTTCGTGCAGATGAGCGATCTGCGCCAGAACCAGATCCAGAAACTCATGCATTCAGCACGGCTCTTGTTCATGCAGGAGCGGGCACAGGCGCTAGTTTTTCTGGCCATCCAGGCCAAGCTCATCCCGGTTTTTCAGCCAGTGGTTTTTGCCAGCCTCAATACCCTCATCAGCCTTATCCAGCGGCATATCCGATTGGCATGGGAATGCCGACTTGGCAAGCTGGATCTCCTGTCATGATGATGTCTCCAGGTCACCCTGGCATGGGAATAGGCGCGTACCCCTCTCATCCACCTGCTCCGCCAGCGCAAACCACTTTGGTTATTCACACGGCAGGAGCTGCGGATTCAGCGGCGTCAGCATCAAGGCCAGCTGGAAGACAGCTACCACGAAATGGTGGAGGAAAACCTGGCCGAGCTGCGGTTGTTCATACGGATGCCTATGCCCGAGCAACTAGAAGTACTTTACGTAGGGAAGGGTCCAGCCACTCTTTAGGGACTAGTTATTAAAAACCCCTCAGCGCCAGAAAAATCCGGGATAGATCACTGCTTTTTTAAAAATCTTAAAAATTATCTTTTCTTTAGGTATTTAATAAAGAAAAGATAATTCAATAACTTTTCTTTAAATTAAAAATAAGCCCACACAAACATCCTGGAAGAAAGCTTTTTGTTGGAAATACTTGAGATAAAATATTGATTTTTATAATTTATCAACTAAAAATTAGCCATTATTTTATATAACTCTTATCTAACCCCTTATTTAACCCCTTATTTAAACCGTGTTCCTCCTAACTGCCCGTCGCCCCCGACGGGCTTTTTATTTTTGCAGTCTTATCAGACAATACCCGCTGCTTTTTTCACCAGATCAATCATAAGATCAATCACAAGATAAAACTGACCCATGACAAATCCCTATACCCTCGAAGATGCTTTGGTTTATACCCTGGAGCTGCATCATAAAAACAGACTTCCGCATGCCCTGATCTTTACCTCTCATGATTTGAATTTAATTAAAAATTCTTCCCAGATTTTGGCTCAATATTTACTCTGCCAAGACCCAAAAAATAATACTTATCAGTCTTGTGGGACTTGCCACAGCTGTGAATTATTTAAAGCAGACTCTCATCCCGATTATTTAAATTTCCAGGGCGAGGGAAAAACTAGTTCTATTAAAATCGACAGCATTCGAGATATCACTAGTTTTTTACATCAGACACCGTCTGTCAGCCATTACCGAGTTGTCTTAATTTTCAAAGCGGAAGATTTAAATCAGGCCGCCGCCAATGCTTTATTAAAATCTCTGGAAGAACCTGGAGATAATTCTTTAATTTTATTAACCACCCAAGACCCTCATTTATTACTTCCCACTATTCGAAGCCGCGCTCAGGTGATTCATTTTGAAAGTTCGAAAAATTTAAATAATATAAATAATTCAAATAGTTACACCAACATCTCCAGCTCTAATTTATCTAATTTATTAGCTGAGCTCGAGAAAGATTTAAATACCCCTAATTTTAATCCTCTGGCTCTGGCTCAAAAATATGCTGGGTCTAGTACTGGATCTAACCCTAATTCTGGAGATCAAAATAATTTAAATAATCCGAATAACCCTTTGGATAAATCTTTGGCTTTAGTGAATGGTTTATATGAGCTCATTCAAATACAAATTAAAAATAATTTGTTTAATCCCCCTCTCTGCCCCTCGATTTCATCGTCGGGTCTGTCTCTCCCTCCAGGGGAGAGACGATACCAATTCACACAAGCCCTGGAATTTTCAGATCTTTGTTTAAACCGAAAAAAAGCCCTGATGCAAAAAATCCCCCTGAATAATTTATTACTCGCGGAGGATTTATTAATTGAGTATCAGAAGGTTTTTAAGAAACCCGATGATCCTTGGCCAAATAGCTGTACATGATGGGAACGACAAATAAAGTAAAACAAGTGCCTACGAACATCCCCATTGCAATCACAAGACCAATATCAAAATGACTCACAGCGCCCGCCCCTGTCGCAAATATTAAGGGAAAAACGCCGAAGATCATTGATGCCGTAGTCATTAAAATAGGTCTTAATCTTATAGTCGCTGATTTATGAATGGCGTCTTTAATACTTAAATTTTCATGGGCTTGTAACTGATTCGCAAATTCGACCATGAGAATTCCATGCTTGGAAATCAGGCCAATTAAAGTCACCAGGCCAATCTCTGTATAAATATTTAAAGTCGAGACGCCCATATAGATCGGCGCCAAAGCCCCGCATAAAGACATGGGTACACTAATTAAAACTATGAGTGGGTCTCTAAAGCTTTCGAACTGGGCGGAGAGCACTAAATAAATAATGATCAGTGCGAATAAAAACGCCCAAGCCAGCGCATTGCCTTCTTGTAAAAATTGTCTGAGCGCACCAGACGAGTCATAGCTCATACTCTGCGGCAATAATTTATCTGCGACTTGGCTGAGATAATTATAAGCCTGGCTCACAGACACTCCGGGCATCAAACCGCCCTCCAGCATGGCTGAATTCAATTGGTCAAATTGGTTTAAAGACGTTGGTTGAATGGACTTTGAATAAGTCACCAAAGTAGATAAAGGAACTAAAGAGCCGCTTTGAGTTTTAATCTGAATATTGGATAAATCTTGCGGATTCGCTCTTAAATTTCTGTGTACCTGGGGGATCACTTCGAAGCTATAGCCGTCCTTACTGAAATAATTCACAAAACCGCCGCCCGCCATGGTGCTTAAAGCATCGCTAATTTCAGACATCTGAATTCCCAGAGCCGCCGCTTTAGCACGGTCGATATTAATATCCAGCTGGGGTCGATCAAATCTTAAATCACCCAGGACGTACATAAATAAGCCACTTTGCTGGGCAATTTTAACTAGGGACTGCAAGACCGGATAAATCGCTTGCTGAGAATCCGTCGACTTAATAATAAATTGAAACGGCGGACCAAAAGCAATGCCCGGTAAAGAAGGGAATTCGAAGGCAAAAGTTTGTAGTCCAGTGACTTCGCTAATTTTCTTCTGAACTTCAGGAACCAAAGCCATTTCGGTTTTATCACGCTGATCCCAGGGCTTTAATTTCATTCCTGCAAAAATCGAATAACTATTGGGATAGACCCCAGAGACGAGGAAATTCGCCGCTTGTTCTGGAAAGCTGCTCATAATCTGCGTGAGCTGGGGATTATATTGACTTAAATAATCCAAATTCGCGGGCGCGGGCGCTTGGGCTGAAATGCCAATAAAGCCCTGATCTTCCTGCGGGGCTAATTCACTATTGGATCCCGTCGCGAAAAAATAACAGCTGGTTAAAACCAAAATCGCAATGAATAAAACGACCGCGGGGACTTCCAGTGCGCCGGCTAATCTTCGACCGTAAAATAATTTTATTTTCTCAAAGAAATAATCCACTTTTTTAACCAAGGGCTTATGAATCACTTCTTGGCTAATTAATTTCGAGCAGAGCATCGGCGAAAAAGTCAGCGCAATCACCCCTGAAATCAAAACAGCAGAAGCCAAAGTCCAAGCAAATTCGGTAAACAAAGCGCCTGTCACTCCACCCATAAATCCAATGGGTGCAAACACAGCCACTAAAGTCGTCGTCATCACAATCACGGGGTTTTTAATTTCACGGGCGCCCCTAATAGCCGCGTTAAAAGTCGACTCCCCGGCTTCCAGATGCCTGTAAATATTTTCTAAGACCACAATCGCATCGTCGACCACTAAGCCAATCGCCAAAATCATTGCTAAGAGGGTTAATAAATTTAAAGAGTATCCCAATAGATACATCACAAAACACACGCCAACCAAAGATAATGGAATAGTGACTACAGGAATTAAAACAGATCTGGGCGAACCTAAAAATGCAAAAATAACCAAGACCACAATTAAAATGGCTTCAATAAATGTTTTAATTACTTCTTGAATAGACGCTGAGATAAATTCCGTACTATCCATGACTAAATGACGTGTAACTCCTGGGGGTAATTTTTTATCCATCTCTGGAAATAAGCCCCGCACTTGCCCAATCACCGTCAGAGGGTTTGCATCAGGCGCAACGGACACGCCCGCAAAAATCGCCGGCTGGCCTTCATAAGTCACCCCATAGTCATAATCTTGAGCGCCTAATTCAGCTTTACCAATATCTTGAATTCTAATAAGCCTCCCACCGTCGTTTTTCACGACTAGATTATTAAAATCGACGACTTCATGCAGGTCACTTTTCAAATTAATATTCGTAAAAATATAGTGGCCTTTAAGCTGCCCTGGTGCTGCTTGAATATTATTATTAATTAAAGCTTGAGAAACATCCGAGGGCGTCACCCCTAAATTCGCCATCTTTTGGGTATCTAACCAAATCCGCATCGCGTAATTTTTAGCGCCCCAAATTAGAATCTGCGAGACCCCGCTCACGCCATAAATCTCTGGAGAGATCACATTGCTTAAATACGCCGTAATCTGCTCCGGCGTTAAAGTCTTAGACGTAAAGCCCAAAATTAAATTCGGAAAAGTATCTCCCGTCTGAGCCTGAATAATCGGCGAGAGCGTCCCCTGAGGTAATTCCGCCAAAACCGCACTGACCTTTCCAGTAACCTGGGTGAGCGCAGAATTGGGGTCGTAATCTAAAACAATATGCGCCGTAATCGTTGAGCTACCTAAATCACTCTCCGCTTCTAAATAATCAATCCCATCGGCACTCGCAATTGATTTTTCCAAAGGCGTGGTCACAAAACCTTGAACCGTACTGGCATTAGCCCCCGGATAAGCCGTAACAACCGTAATAATCGTATTCGTCATCTTGGGATATTCCCGAAGATCCAATTTAAAAATCGCGCCTAATCCCGCGACTAAAATTAATAAGCTCACAACAGTGGATAAAACCGGCTTATTAATAAAAATATCGGTAAAACTTTTTTTATTTAAATCTTTATGACTTTCTGAATTAGGGGCTTCATGACTCATGGCTTTGCTCTTTATATTTTTTAATATTTTTTATTTTTAATAATTCTTACTCAGGCAAATTAGCGGGGTCATCTCCAGCTTTATCTCCAGCATTTTGATCTTTTTCAATAATCACATGACCACCATCTTGTAACTTCACCTGGCCTTGTAAAACCACCTGCTCACCCGCTTTTAAACCACTGGTAATTTCAACCAAATTACCCAGCTGTTCCCCCGTCTGGACATAGGCCAATTTGACCGTATTACCAGATTTACCAGATTTACCAGATTTACCAGATTTACCAGATTTACCAGATTTATCAGGCTCAATTAAATACACAGAATCCCCATACAAAGTGTAATTAACCGCCTGTAGGGGCAAGGTAATCACATGATCCCTTTGGGGCAATAAAGTATGCACCGTCACAAACATGCCTGGGGTTAGTAAATTATTTTCATCATTATTTTTTACTTCAGCGCGAACCAAAATACTATGAGTATCCAAAGATACTTGGGCATCAATCGCTTCAATCACGCCCTGGAATATTTTACTAGGAAAAGCCGTGCTTAATATCTCAACGGCTTGGTTAACTTTAATTTTACTAATGTCCTGTTCGGGCAAGTAATAATCTATATAAATAGGATCAACGGTCTGAATATTCGTAATCACATCGCCTGGATTTAAAAACTGGCCCAAGTTCGCCAGCCTAATTCCTAATTTTCCACTAAAAGGCGCGCGAATTTCTCTATACCCCAACTGCGCTTCGCTCTGCATTTGAGCACCCTTGGCTTCTTCTAAAGCCGCTAAATCAGTATCAACCACACTTTGAGAAACAGCCTGGGATTTTAATAATTTCAAATCACGGTTGTAATTAATCAAAGCTAAATCCGTCGCTGCTTTAGCAGACGCTAAATCGCCCTGCTGCTCTGTATTATTTAAACTTAATAATAACTGCCCCGCTTCGACCATTTCACCCGAGGTAAAATTAATCTGAGCAACAATCCCAGCAACCTGAGGACTAATACTCACCCCTTGTACGGCTACGACATTTCCAGTAGCGGTTAAAAATGGCTTCCAGGTTTGATCTTCAGCAAGGACCACAGACACGGCGCTGGGCGGAAAAGTAAAATGCGCCATGAATTTAGTAATCATCATGTTAATAAAAATCTTATAGCCAAAAATGGCCGCGAAGATAAAGATAATTAAGCCAGTGAAAAAAATAGTTTTCTTAGAAATTTTAGAATTTTTAAAATTCTTATCTGGAGAAATTGGGGAAATTTCTGTCATCACTGAGTCCTTTATATTTAATATTTAAATATTATTTAAAAAATTTTTTAATTTGATTTAAATAAAATCTGTAAAAAAATCTGTAAAAAAATCTGTAAAAAAATCTGGAAAAAAATCTGGAAAAAAAGCCGGCGGATAGTAAATCAATATTAAATAAACTCAAAAGCAGGAATACCCCCGCGCTGTATTCCGCCAGGCTAAGCCCTAAGAAACTCCAGCTAATTTTCGCGCAATCCCCATCACCCTGAAATAAAGCCAGGAAAAAATCTTTCAGGGGTAGCGCTTGAAATAAATAATTAACCCCCGGCCCACAAGCTGGCGCTTGGCCTAAGGGCAAGTGCTGAAGATAAATCTGCTTAGCGGCTATATAAAAACCAAAGCCTGTAAAGATTAATAAAATCAAGCCAAAAATTTTTATTAAAAATATTTTTCTAGGGTTAATAATTAAAAATAATAAATATAAAATTCCCGCTCCCACAATCCCTATTCTTTGCAA
>CAMCUU010000067.1 GCA_945879065.1 Francisella tularensis subsp. holarctica | reverse complement strand
TTATTTTTTTATTTTTTATTCTATTTCTAATTTTATTTTCTTATTTTTTTATAGATAAAAATTTAATTATTTTAATAAACCAATCTCTCAGTCCTGCTCAAATTCATGGCTTTAATTTATTCACCCAAATTGGCAATGGCTGGGTTTCTGGGATTATTTTTGTCTTGGGATTTTTATATTTTAAATGGAAGGGTATCGCTCAAGGACAGAGAAAAAGCTTGTACTTACTCTCTAGTTTCTTAATCAGTGGTTTTATAGCGGATCTCTTAAAAAATATTTTGGGCCGAGCGCGGCCGGAGTTATTAATCCAGCATAATTTATTTGGCTTTTATTTTTTTAAATTTCATGCGCTCTATTGGTCTTTCCCCTCGGGGCATTCAGCCACTTTAGGGGCTTGTGGGATGGGCTTATTTTTAATATTTAAAAATTTTAAATATAAAGCTTTATTTTTAATTTTTGCTTTTTTAATCAGTGCTTGTCGTGTCTTAGCCCTGGCTCATTATCCTTCGGATGTCCTAGCTGGTTTTTATTTGGGCTGTATGAGCAGTATTTTTATTTACCCCGTTTTTTACAAAAAATTAAAAATTAAAAATTAAGAATTAAAGATCCCCATGACTATAAAAAATATTTTAAAAAATCCTATAAAAACCTCAGTAAAAAATAAGTTTTTTACCTATAGCCCGCTGACTATTTGGCTGATTATTTTATGTATTACTTTGATTCGCATTATTTATCTCTGGATAAATCAAAGACCCTTAGGCATTGATGAAGCCCAGTACTGGTCATGGTCTCTAGATCCTGCTTGGGGGTATCACTCCAAGGGGCCATTGATTGCCTGGGCGATTTATTTTTCAACCTGGATGGATGGCGTCAATCTTTTTGCGATTCGTTTTTTATCTCCAGTGACTTATGCGATTTCTGCCCTGATGGTTTATTTCTCAGCGGAGAGATTATGGGCCGGTCAAACTCATGCTCGACCGATTGCTTTTTATTCAGCCTTGGTTTTTATTTTATTACCTGGTGTGAGCTTTTCTTCCAGTATTATTTCAACAGATCCGTTTTTAATTATGTTCTGGGCGATTGGATTATTTAATTTTATCGAAGCGCTCCAAATAAATAATTCAAATAATTTAAAATCTTGGGCTTGGTGTGGCCTCGCCATGGGCTTTGGCTTGTTGGCTAAATATACAGAGCTGTTTTTTATTCTGTCTTTTGTATTAACACTGATTTTTTGTAGGGGCTTTAAAAAACCAGGTCCTTACTTGGCTTTATTCATTAGCTTTTTAATTTTATTACCCAATATTATTTGGAATCAAAAACATCACTGGGCAACTTTCACGCATGTGACTAATCATAATATGGCTCTTCAAAACTTTGGTTGGCATTGGGGGGCTTTATTTAATTTTATTGGCTCGCAATTTGTCTTAGCAGGGCCAGTGATTTTTATTTTATTTTTAGTCAGCTTATTTTTAATTTTTAAGAATTTTAAAAAATATAAAAATATAAAAATATTAATTTTATTAATGCAAATAGCCCCCTTATTTTTAGCGATTTGCTTAGAGGCTTTAATTTCTCATGCTTATGCCAATTGGGCGGCCCCTATTTATCTTGCTGCTTGTATTTTATTAGTGAGTGTTGTTTTAAGTAATTTAAAATTTGGGAAATATTTTTTAATCTTTGGCTTGAGTTTAAATATTATTTTATCTTTGGGTTTATATAGCTATGAGTTGGCCTATCAGCATGGAATTAAATTAATTCACAAAGATCCGTTTTATTTAAACCGGCCGTGGCCTGTCTTAGCCAATGCACTCATGGCTTTAAGACTAGAAAATTTTGATGCGAATTATTTATTTACTGACCGGGCAGTCTTATTTGAAAGTTTGTTTTATTTAAAATTAGATCCTGCCCAGGTTTTTAGCTTTAACCCTAGTGATACTCCGGCGGATCAATATGATTTGTTAACTAGTTTAAAAAAGGGCGAAGATTATTTATATATCACGCGAGATTCTGATTTATCTAATCAGCAGTTTGTTTTTAAGTATTTTAAATCCCATGAATTAAAGAGCTCGGTGGATATTTTAATTAATCACCAGATTAATAATTTCTATGTTTTTGAATTAAATAATTTTCAGGGTTATTAGTATGAAAAATATGACAAGCATGAAATTAATTTTAATTTTTATTGTTTTATATTTATTAATTGTTTCTGGATTTTTTTATTGTTACCCCCAGTGGGATATTAAAATTTCGAGTTTTTTCTGGGATAAAAGTCACTTTATTTATTTAAGCCAGCCCTGGGTAAATTGGGCGAATGGGATTAGAAAATTTTTAAATATTTTAATTTGGCTAGTAGGAATTTTTGTTTTTATTGGATTAATTTTTAGTTTTATTTTTAAAAAATTTAAAAAAAATAAAAAACTTAAATCTATTTTTTTCTATCTTTTAATTTGCATTATTTTAGGGCCAGGTTTGCTAGTCAATTGGGGTTTAAAAAATCACTGGGGGCAGCCAAGGCCGGTACAAATACAGCAATTTTCTGGAGATCTTAGTTATCAGAAAGATTGGGTGGTTTCTAAGCAATGCCCAACGAATTGTGCTTTTGTTTGCGGTGATTGCGCGGGGGCTTTTATTTTTATGGCCTTCGTGCCCTTATTAAGATCAAGAAAAAAAATCATGTGGACTAGTGGCATTTTCATTATTTTATTTTCAGGTCTGATTGGCTTGATTCGCTTAGGGCAGGGTGGGCATTTTATCTCAGATATTTTACTAGCTTATGGGATTGATAGTTTGGTCATTTGGGGGGCTTACAGATATCTGATTTCTCCCTCTGTTTTTTTAATACAGTCTGAAAAGAAATAAGCCTTTTCGAGCCAGTAAGTCTAGAAATAGTAGACATACTGGCTCAAAAATGGGTTTTTATAGAGTCTTTCTCCAGCTAGTTCCCGATGCTGAATCTTCCAAAATAATGCCTTGGGTTAATAATTCTTGGCGAATTAAATCTGCCAGCGCAAAATTTTTAGATTTCTTAGCGTCTGCGCGCTCTTGGATTTTTAAATTAATTTTTGAATCTAAATCAGAATCTAAATCAGAATCTAAATTTTGATTATTTAAATTTGAATTTTTTAAAAACTCTTCGGGGTCTGAATTTAATAGGCCCAAAATATGGCCTAAATTAACTAATTCAGCGGCTAGTAATTCAGCTTGATTTAAGTTTGAATTTTTTAATTTATTAATTTCTCGCGCAAGATCAAATAAAACACTTAAAGCCTCAGGGACGTTTAGATCATCTTCCATGGATTTTATAAATCTTTCTGTAAAGACACTGGGGGTATAAATTTTACTGGGCTTGATGTGTCTCAGCGCTGTATAAAATCTAGTTAAAGCGGCTTGAGCTAGATTTAAATTTTCTTCTGAGTAATTAATTTGAGATCTGTAATGCGAGCAGGTTAAAAAATAACGAATGACTTCAGCTGAGTAATTTTTTAAGACATCTCGAATAATAAAAAAATTGCCTAAAGATTTAGCCATCTTTTGGTTATTAATTTGGACCATGCCGGAGTGAACCCAGTAGTGTGCAAAATTGGTTTTATTAGCCGCTATGGATTGTGCGATTTCATTTTCATGGTGCGGGAAGCATAAATCTGACCCTCCGCCGTGAATATCAAAAGTAGAGCCGAGGCATTTTTTAGACATCGCAGAACATTCGATATGCCAGCCCGGGCGGCCTAATCCAAAGGGAGACTCCCAGGCAGGCTCTCCAGGTTTAGCAGATTTCCAGAGGACAAAATCTAAAGGCTCTTCTTTATACCCATCTATTTCAACGCGGGCTCCTATTTGCAGGGCTTCCATATTTTGGCCTGAGAGTACGCCATAGCCTGCTTGGTTATTTTGAAGCTGGGTCTCATGAAATTTGCGCACTCTGAAATACACATCTTGATTAGCTGCTTGATAGGCAAAACCTTCTGAAATTAAAGTATTAACCATGCTAATAATCTCTGGAATTGTCCCCGTCGCTGTAGGTTCTTGAGAGGGTTCTAGAAAATTTAATCTTGCAAATTCTTCGTGCATTATTTTAATAAAACGCTGGACTAAAGACTCTGGCGTTTCTTTATTCTCTTCAGCGCGCTTAATAATTTTGTCGTCAATATCTGTAATATTTCGAACATAGTTAACTTCGTAACCTAAAAACTTAAAAAATCGCACTAAAACATCAAAAGTCGTGTAAGTCCGGGCGTGTCCAATATGGCAATAGTCATAGACCGTCACGCCGCAGACATAGAGATTTAATTGTCCTGGCGTGATGGGTGTAAATAGTTCTTTCTGGCCGGTTAAGACATTGTAAATTTTCATGATGAATCACTTTTTTTATTTATATTTTTAAATTACTTAATTAAATATTTCACCCAATACGCAGAAATCAGGCCTACATACATTCCGAAAATAAGATCAGAGCAATAATGGGCGTTTAAAATTAATCTGGAGCCTGCAATGCCTAAGCAAATTAAGATTAAGACAAAGCTGAGCCCAATTAATTTCCCACCCATTTTTTTCAAGCTACTGGCGATTGAACCCAATACGGCAAAGGCCATGACGGTATGCCCAGAGGGTGTGGAATTAAATTCATAATTATCTGAGAAAAAATGAAAGCCATATAAATTCAAATTAAAAAATTCAATCGGCCTATAGCGTGCTAAAACCACTTTACAAATACCTGCGAGAATAAAAGCCAAAATCCCTGCAAACCCCCAGTGAAAGTAAGTTTTTGGATTTTTAAATAAAGTGTTAGAGCTCGTTTTTTTACTATTAAAAAACAAGCCAAAGCCGACTAAGACAAAGACACAAGACAGTACTAGCCAGTGAGCTGGAGAGAATAATTTTTGAATCAAAAAACTGAATTTATAAATAAATAATTGGGGTGAAAGGCTGTGCATAAATTTCGCACAGGGTAAGTCGATAAAATTAAAAAACAGGGTGTAAAAAATAATGAATAATATAAAAGCAAGAAGATTTTTCTTAAAAAAAGAATTGAGAGAGCGTGAAGAATTCATGAGGGGGGAGTCCTTAGATTTTTAAATTTTTAAATTTTTAAATTTTAATTTTTGACACAGACGAGACAGTAATTAATTAAATTAATAATGACCTGGCAAATAATTTTACCGCCGGAATCTGGCTCAGTGTCTAAAACGCGAAGAGAAAGATTAGGGCTTTGTATAATTTGTAAATGATTCTTCGAGTGACCTAAATAATGCATTCGGGCAATAATTTCCTGGCCAATAAAACAGCCTTTAGTAAAAGACACGCCGTTTTGAGCTTCTAATTTAATTTCATCGGGGAGAAATTTTTCTTGGGTGTTTTTATCTAGCCATGCGGTGGATTCTTCGATTTGATTTTTTAGCCAGTGAGGCTCAGATAGTAAATTAAGACCCATTTGTTCTAAGTCTGGGGAAATTTGCTTCATATAGTGGCTGTCGTCGCAGAAAATTAGCGATCTTTTGGGCCCTATTTTAAAAAAAATATCTTCCCAGATCAGCATATTATTTAAATCTCCCCAGAGGCTAAAAATTTTAAAATTTTCTGTGGGTAAAATTTCAAAAAATACTTTGGATCTAATTACAAATTTTTCTAGGAATTTAAGCGCCGAATTTACAATATCTTGGGGGATTAAATAATAATAAAAATCATTTTTTTTAATTAAATAACCCAGGGAAACCATGCGGCCTTGGGCATTACAGTGAGCCGTCAGCTGGGCCGTATTTTTAGTTAAGTTTTTAACATCCATGGTCAGCTGGCCCTGGAGATATTTCTCAGCATCGGGTCCATGAATTTTTATAGCGGAATAAGATAGCGGGGCGAAGTTTGTATTTGTTATCATGAGAGTTTTTTATAGATATAAATTTAAATTTTGTAGGGCGGGATTATTTCATGTTGGAGTCTAAACGCAAGCTTGCCTGGGCCTGTCGCCGTGGGATGTTAGAGCTAGATATTTTATTAAATCGCTATTTAGATCAGGCGTATGACCATGCCAGTCTGCAAGAACAAATGGACTTTAAAAAATTATTAGAGTGCCAGGATCAGGTTTTATTCGAATGCTTAGTTAAGCGCGAAGAAAACCAGGGAAAAATTTCAGAGAAAGATCTGGATCCACAATTAATTTATCTTTTGGATCGGATTAGAGGAACGCAAGGGAGTGGGGGTTAAGAGTGGAATTAGTTCAATTGAGCTATTTCCATTTTGGAAACAACTGCGCGTAAAAAAATTAAAAATTCGGATCACGCCAAAGAATAATATTTCCAGAATTAACAGGCCCGTGAATTTTCGAAGTGTTATCTAAATAAACCAAGCCCAGTTCAGGATTATCAGCTGGAGTATTAGTTGCTGTATTAGCAGTACTGCTGGTCTTATTAGAAGAGCTGTTAGAAAAACTAACCGCGCCAGAAATACTAGAGTGATTTAAGACAAAAATTTCCATGGGACTGGGCGTGAGGCTGTAAGACAGGCCAGAATCTTTCATGGACACAGAAGCCAGGGTGCTCTGATTAAACTTGGCCATGCGAGAACTTAAAGTCACCGTGCCAAACGTACTTGAAGCGGCATATAAAGGCCCTTGGATAGTCACGCTATTCATGGCAGCCGTGCTAATTAAATCCGCGGGGCCATTAATTACTAGGCTTTGATCAAATAAAACATGATTGGTATGTACTGGACCATTGATCACGATTGAATTTTTAAAATGGGTGTTCGACGCAAAGAGTGGGCCATTAATGACAGAGATATGACTATCACCATTGAGGCAACGCGTAGGGCCATTAATCGTACTGGGGGTATTGCTCCAAGCATCTCTTTGGTTATACGCCGGAGAACAAGCGTCCGGGCTAGAAGTGTTAGAAGTGCTAGAAGTACTGGGAGTATTAGAATTATTAGAACTATCTGCAAAGAGAGAAAAGCATAAAAAATTAAGAATAATAAAACTAAAGTTTTTCATGGGATTTCTCTTTGTTTAAAATCTGGTGCCGACAGCCCGAATCGAACGGGCGACCTACTGATTACGAATCAGTTGCTCTACCAACTGAGCTACGCCGGCATCAAGGCGCGGTATTTTACAGAGGGGTTTTGAAACCACAAGAAGTTTTTAAGAAGTTTTTTAAGTGGTGTTTTAGAGCTGTGTATTTGTTTTTAAGTAATCAAAAAAATGATTCAAAAATTAATAAAAAATAGGTGATTTAGAGTTCTTTACGTCTTGACCGCAGCATGTTAATCAGGTGAATTATGGGGGTGATTAAACATCTGAGATTAAATAAATTTTTAAAATAAATCTTAAATGCCAAGAAAATAATTAAAAATATAAAAAGGGGTGTGTTTCATGGCGGGAGTAGTGGGTCTTGATTCGCCAGGTTTGTTTCCTGAAGGGTGGTCTTTGAGCAAGAAATCCGCAGCGGCGGAAGCCATTAATGCGATCCTTATTGCACAGGTCAAAGCCTTGCTTGAGCTCAATACGGGTAAAGATTTAATAGAAGGGATTCGACAATTACGAAAAGCTTGTCGCCCGCATCTTCCCTCGGATATTCCCTTAGCGTTGATTTTAAAAAGTGCGCTTTATTATTTAGTCGGCGATCCTTCGGAGGCGGGGGGCTTTGATGATCATTACAAAGTGTTTTACAAAAAGAGAGCTGATTTTCTAAATGATTTTTTTAAAAAACAGGCCTTCACTCGTCTGGGGTACGCTTTGGCTGTTTTTTTAAACCCCAGCAGGCTTATTACTGTTCCAGAAATTGATTTAACTTTTTTGAACCAAGCTGCCTTTATCAACGAGAGCACTGGAATTCATTATGCTGATAATTTTTTTAGATGTTTAGCTGATAATTTAAGTAAATATTATGCTGCACTGAAGCTAGCCATAACGCCTAATCCAGAGTCGGCTGAAGCCATTAAGAAATTTCGTGATTTAGGCCACTATTTATCTTATCGTCATCGATCTATGGCAGGGGCTTTTAAGCAGTGTGAATTTTTAAACTTGTTTTCAGGTAAGTCAGGTGAGTTTGAAAGTAGTCGACATGAGCTTGCTATTTGGGGTGGCCGGGCTTTGAAAGCAGCCTCTTGTGACATTTTTTCTCCTAGTGCTTTTTTTGAAACAGCGCTTGATTTTGTGGTGCTAAAGCCGGACTTATTAAAAGCTCGGAAAGCAGAAGTCGCCACAAAGGGAAAAAGTTTTTCTGTCACAGGCCATATAGTAAAATTTTATTTTGTACTGGAGTTGCTTTGTCTGGCTAATGAAGAGGCGCACCCACGGTGGATAAAAGAGTTTAGAGAGATGAATTTAGAGAGAGCCTTGGCAGTTGTTCCAGATGCTGCTACCAGAGCAAATCTTATGGCGCATTTAAAACCTGATTATGCGCACTGGTTTAAAGAGTTTCTAAGTCTGCATGATTGTTCTTATGCCTCTTTATTTGCCGCTCCTGGGCCTTCTCCAGCAGGGGCGGGCTCTGCAGGGTCGCTTCGAGTTTCTAGTGGTCTTGCAGCAAGTCATGATATGAGAGAACGGTTGCTTGCAATGTTTAGGCAAAAGCATTTGATGGATCTCTTAAGTCCTTGCCAGAAACTTGAAAGAGTTCAGGGGATGCTGGCAGTGGCTATTGGTCAATATCTTGAGCAAAGTACAAATTCAGACGCGCCTGGAATTGCAGGGTTACTTGAGCATTTGGCTTTGTTAAAAGAATTTGGTGTCTTAGATAAAGACAACTGGAAACCAGCCTTAATGCTTGTTCCTGTGGATTTAAAAGCTAAATACGAAGATTTGTTTGTGAGTCTTCCAGTTATTTTGAGTACAGAGTTGGCTAAAAAAACTTCAGGTTCTCGCCGATCTTCAGCAGGAGCATCTGTGGAATTAGATTTTACATTGTTGACCCATCATCCAGCTTCACATCATCCCTCTGGTGGTTCCAGTCAAACCATGACTGCTAGTGGGCACAGTGATAGCGGCAAGCCGCCAGTGCATCCTTCATTCCTAGCGGGGGGTGCTGCTTGTGTTTTTCGGCCTGTTAGTGCAGCAGCTGGAGTTGACGCTAGTCCAAGGCTTGGGCCCGTGCCTGAGGGCAGTGTTTTGAAGGGTATGAAGGGTGTTACGCCTGCAGATTTAACGCGATGTTCGACTTTTCCGATGACGCAACCTGCTGGGAATTAGCCGCTTGATATCGTCTCTCCCCAGTGAGGGCTTCCAATTAGCCTTAAGTTTTGCTTGAAAAATTTTGAATTGTACGGTCTCAGGGTAGGGGCGAATCTTGTATTCGCCCCTGGTGTGACTGCAATTTACTTTCTGAGAATAAGCCATCTGAGGGCCATTTTTCTGGGTTTTGGCTGATGTACTCACGAATAAAATACAGCTCATATTCGTTAGTAATCACATGCTCCCAGTAATTGCGCTGCCACAATTTTCCAGAGAACGACGGCCAATTTTTTTGCTTTACGCCCTGAATATATTCGTGCGTGGTGATTGATTTGAAAGCCTGAAAAATACGCCCAATGGAATGCTCCAGTGTTCCAGAAGGCTTTAATTGATCTAAGTACTGAACGGGCTTGATCTGATTAAGTTTTACAATTCCATGCAGGTGATTAGGCATCACCACACATTCGTCCATCTTTAAATTTAAAAATCTTTTTGGAAGC
>CAMCUU010000066.1 GCA_945879065.1 Francisella tularensis subsp. holarctica | reverse complement strand
ATCGGCGATAACTATGAGCTGCTGGGACTAAGTCTTCTAAGCTGACCATCTCTACTTGATGCATTTATTTTCTTGTTCAAATCAAAAATTATGAGCCCTGCATTTTAATAATTTTTTGAACAGTTGGCATCAGATTTCAACACGCCCATTCTGGAACCACCAAACTTTTTCCGAGCGTTGTAATAGCCCTATCTCGAAATCTTTCATCGGTTGGAATGTAGTCCAGAGGATTGATGGTAAACGTCTGACAAAGTTCCTCTGATTTACCTTGTTTGAATTCTGGGTCTTTTAAAATGCCAAAGGGATCAATGGCGATAATTTTTCTTTTGAATTTTTCAGCACGATGCTTGGCGGTGACGGCCCAAAGCTCACCTTTAATATCATGAACAATCACAGGCCTATTTTCTGTTAAGAGTGCGGGAATAATCAGCCCTGCGGATTTACCACCACCCGTCGAGGAAATAATGGTTCGGTTAGATAATTCGTATCTTAAAAAATCGCCCTTCTCATCTTTACCCAGCAAGCTCCCCTCTTCTTTATAAAATCCATGCACTCGCAAGTAATCTTTGCTGGCCATCTCAGCTGATCCAAACGATTTTGAAGTCTGGTCAATATCTTTATGAATATCTAAATTTCCTCGGCGCAGCCAAAAACCCGCTAAGAAGCTGATTAAAACAACAGCGAATAAATTTAAATAAATAGACTCATAAGCCTGGCCGTATGTAGGAAGCAGATCTATAAAACTCCAAGTAGAACGCTCGGCGTAATTATTTAACGTCGCCATATCCAGGCTAAAAAGTGCCACCATGCTCACAATGGAACTGACAAAAACCCCTTGTATGCTTGAGACAACGAACAGATTTCCTTTGGTCTTAATTTTTAAATAGGCCCAGACAGAAAAACTTAAACAACAAACAATAAAAATTCCCAAGAAGATCTTTTCACTTAAGGGGCCATTCGGCAAAAAATCAGTCTGAAGATAGGAGTCTAACGCCCGATCAAAGCAGAGAAGAATTAGTCCAAAAATAACAAAGCCTGATCTAATCAAAATAGAAATAAACTTTTCATGAACTGAATATTTTCGGTTATCTAGACCCCAGTTCTTTAATCCTAAAAACCTCATGATGATTGCGCCCCATAAGCCCCTGGAAACACCATATCCTTCGTTACAAAGACGTTAAACAGATCTCCGGGTCTGATCTGAATCGTCGGCTGAATATTGATATTTTTCTGAGCGAGCTGCGCCCCTGTTTGTGAAAATTCTTGGCCAATAGACGCTGCAATAATTTGCTGATTAGTAAGCGCCCCATTGGTGGTGGATTGCTGAGGCTGCGAGAGCTGACCTAAAGCCCCAAAGAGTGAAAACAAAAGCGCTGATCCAAAGATCCGCGTGTAATGCTCATCGACCAAATCATGCAGCCCTGCCATGCCTGAGAGATCTACACCCGGCATGCCTTCTAAATCTAAAGAGGATCCATTGGGGAAAATAATCCGGGACCAGGCCATTAAAACTCTCGTCTGACCATAAGCCACTTGGCTATCGTAAGCCCCCACTAATTTACTGCCCTGAGGGATTAATAAATTATTCCCAGTTGGCGTGTCATACACATTCTCTCTGACGATCGCCAAGATTTGGCCCGGTAAATCTGAATCAATCCCTGTGACCAATTCAGCAGGAATAATACTGCCTGCTTGAACCTCATAAGGTGACACTGGATTTTGAACCGCTTGATTTAAATAGTCTGAGTTTTGCGTACTCGCCTGATTTAAAAACGCGGTTTTTTGAGGCTGCATATTTTGCTGGTCATAAGACGTGGGCTGAGAAGAAGCACTAGGCGCAACTGAGGCATTTTGATTTTGACTAAAAACAGGGCCTATCGGCATACTAGAATTCTCTTGAGAATTATTACCCAGATTAACCTGCAGCCCACTGGTAAATGCCTGTTTCAAATCTTGCGTTGTCGCTGAATTAGATAATCCGGAACTAGATCCAGAACGATCCCCTAAAACCGCAACGTTGCTGGTCCTTAAATTTTGAGCCCCCATATTAGCGACAGACTGAGCATTAATTTGATGGATCATCTCTAGGCTTGAGACCGTCTCTGACCCATCGCCATTGACCTTGTTTAAATCAGGACCCACTGGCGTTTGATCGCCCGAGTTATGACTGACAAAATAGGCCATTAGAATTCCAGAAGAGACAAATAAAACGACAAGAATAATCCAAATTCTTTTAGAAATTTTTGTGCCTTTTGGAGGCACTGGAATATGAGAATCTTTTACATTCGCCATGGCTAACCCCCTTACGATAAATTTTCATTGGTGATGAAAACGCGATCCTGAGAGAACCCAACATTCGAGACTAAAACGGCTTTTTCAAATAAGGCATCGACGACGTAATAAGGTGCTTTGTACCTAAAGTTCACCAATTGTTTTTCAGACCCTTTCGAAATAAAGATCGCAGGTAAATCCATGCGGCTCACAATGCCTGGGAACTGAATAAAAGTGTGCGTTCCATCATCAAAAACTCGAACCGGCTTCCATGGCGCGGAGCCTGAGAGTTTGTAATTAAAATTAATATGATTGAGATCCATCGTCGTGCTGGAATCGACGACTTGAGAGTTGGAATCATTCGAGGCACTGCTATTGATCATGCTTTGCTGATCTTGGTACAAATTCTTCGCCAAGGTGTCATAGGGATAATAGAAAGTGACCTTGCGATCATAGGTCTGTGTCTGCTCACAATCTGGCGCTTTCAAATCGCCCATGCAGGCACTGTTCGCTTCTGATGGATTAATTGATACCAAGGACAAATCATACGTCCGCTTATTCGTTGCCATGATTAAGTTAGTGCTGATGTCATAGTCCTCGGGCTTAATCACCAGAGAAAACGCCCCATTGGGGAATTGATCGCCGGTATAAATTTCTGACACTTGCCAGCGGGCACTATCGCCTAAGACCACGCCGTTTTGATTAATTTTTTCGCCGGCTTGAAGCTGGATAATACAGGCTCTCAAAGGCTGACAAGCCACAATGGGCTGTTGATTAGGTTCATAGGGGAACGAGACAAAACCGTCTGTGTACACATTCGGCGCCTTGCCGGTTTTCACAAATTCTTGGTAGGCCTTCACTAAAGCTGGATCATTGCCATAACCAAAGCTGGCTTCCACTTGGGTATCCGGCAGTGCAGGTACTTTGACGGTTTGAGTCACGACTTTATTGGCCGAGCTGAATTCTCCAGCAGGATATTTGGACCAAGAGGAGCATCCTGCAAGCAATAAGACCCCAGTGAGGGCAGATGCGCCCAACGCAAAATTTTTCATTTTTAAATTCCTTTTAAGCTGTGTGATTCCAAGCAATATTGGTGAGGTAGATCCCAAACGGGTTGTAGTTTTCAAGACCAGAAATCACCGATCCAAATTCATAAGAAATCACTGCCACATAAGATTCTTGAGTCAGCAAATCGCCGCTTAAATCTCGTGTCGTTTCAGTCCAACCGACCTGGTATGAATGCGCAGAGACCGGCATGGTGTAATTAATCTCGACGTCCCTCGTGATTTTTTGATTTAACGAAAAAGGATCATTGCCATCAAAATATTGTTTGACGGTATTGGACGCTTGGCCTTTGGTAAGCGCATAAGCGGTACTGGAATAAGTTTTTTGAACTGCATTGTCAGCCCTCACTGAACGACTGTCGGTAATAAACTGGCCCATGAAATAAGAAACCAACTGAGTAGAGATTGGCATTTTTTGATCGGCGGGCGTGACGCCCAAAACATGATTGTCTTGGACCCTAACAATATAAGGTTCGACTTTGGATTGCCCCGCCACAACCACAAATCCAATCATGGCAATCACCACGGCAAGCGCCATGAAGGCAATAATTCTGTAAGCGTTTTCTAACTTGATGGTTTGTGTGCCGTATAAATCATTCCAAGCCTCACGGCCTTTGAGATAGGGGTTATCTTGAATCTTGGCCTGGCGCTGGGATTTTTGTTTTATAAAACTCAGCTGTTTTTCCAAGCTTGAAATCCGCTCTCTCGATTTTTTAATTTCTTGAGACGTTATTTTTTCTTCTTCGATATGAATCAGCGGATCTTTTTTAATGAAAAATCTTGTTGGATCTATTCTTTTACAGACCCTCACCAGCGGTTCTAAATGCTGACGCCAGTGTCTTAAAAAATGTTGCATAAGGTTCCCCTATTTCTCTTTCTTTTATTTCTTTAATGAATTGGATTTAGAGCCTGCTTTTGGAGCAGCTCCACTGGAATTCGATGACCCTTGAGTCCCTGATTTAAAGTTCTCAGACATGGCGCCGCCCATATTTTTCGAGGCAGCCTGTCCGGCATTCTTTGAGCCTCCACCCGATCCTTTGACAGAATTAATCAAGGTAGAAAGTCCCCTAGCTGCTAACGCACCTGCAGAAAGAGGCTTACCCGACTCTGATTTATCTGAATTAGATTTATTTTTCTTATGGCTCATTGCCATATTGCCAATAGAAGCTGCCGTCATTACTGCTCCTGCGACGGCATCGGCTCCACTATTCATCGACATACCGCTGATAATTTGAGCAATAAAAGCAGGAACCCGCTTAGCAATTAAAAAATAAATTAAAGCAGCAACGACGATGCCAATAAACCCACTAATTTGATGATTATCGGCAGCAATTTTTGCTATTTGAGCCCAGTCTTTCCCAAGGGTCGATCCAACTCCAATAATGATGTACAAGACCATAAGCTTCACACCCAATGAAACTGCACTGTTGAGATAATTCATCGCATAGGCATGAGTTAATTTGTTGGCGCCGAAAGCCATAAATAAGGGACTCAAAGCAATCAAGCAGTAAGACTCAATCAAAGTAATGGCGAGCTCTGCTGCAATAAGCCCATAAAATAACGGAATCGCAATGCAACTCACGCCTCCTAACAAGACTCCAAGTGGATTACTCAGAAAGCCCCAGAAATTAATAGCAACCAAGATCCCATCTGAAATAGATAAACCCTGACTCACAATTGAAGAGGGATCCAAAGATTTAACTCCAGCAGATTGCGCTCCTAGGTCAATAAAAAAATTAATAATCATGGGGAACCAAGTCCCTGCATTGTTCATGGCCGTTAAAAAAACACCGATGATCAAACCTTTCTTAATTAACTCTGCCGCCATATCGCCCAGTGATTCTCGATTTAAGGTGTAAAAAATCGCAATCACGGCTATTTCAATAACAGCAAAGTAAAAAAATAAATGCTGGGCGGTCTGAAAAATCATTCCGAATATGGCTTGGAATTTAACCAAGTACTCATTGGTGATTTGATCTAATACATCAGGCTGCATAAACGTTTGCCTTATTCATTCATTAAAAAAACTTTGTGTTCTTATATTTGTTATAAACATCCATGCTCAGGCCTCCTCTAGTAGCCTCAACTTCAAGACACCCAGGTGTTGATTCTCCTGTGGCATCGCAATAAGCAACGGCCTGATTCCAAAGTTTTGAATCTGCATTTTTTTCTTTGATCCAATACGGCTGGCCGTAATCATGTGACGGCTTAAAAGTTTTTATGGACTCTAGGGGCGCATTTGAATTTTGAACCCATAAAAAAATCGCCACAGAGCTCACGACAGCTATGACCGCTAATGCGCCGATGCCTAATTTAATTTTTGTAGATTTCATGATTTAGCTCCTATTGATGAAAATTCGGGATGTCCCCAAACTCTGGGTTGTTTTTGTAAGCCGGATACGTGTCATCCGCGTTGTTGATATAGTCCTCTTCGGCTTTATCGCTGGCCTGATCCTTCTGGACTTCATAAGCCATATAAGCGTTCTGAGCATTGGTTTGATTAATGACTAACTGTCTGAGATCTTGCATTTGATTGACGTTCTCAGCGGCGATTTGATTACCCACTTCCAGGGCCTGCTGACGACCTTTTTCTGACTGAGCCATTTGTCGAAGTTGATCAATCGTATTTTGTTCATCGCTGAAATTTTTGGCTTGTAGCCCCGCTGACTCCAGCGTCCCTCTTAAAGTATCCAGGGCTGTTTGAGACCAGGTCTGATACGACTGCGCATAGTTTTGTGTGGAGGTGTAGCCCGGGTATTTCTGCTGAAACACACCGTCTAAATTTTGCATCGAATAAGACAAGGACTGGCCCTGGTTAACAACTGAAGCTAATTGCTGAAGATTTTGAGACGTGTTGTCCCAGATGACGTTATTAAAGCCATTTAAATTTTTAACTTGGTAACTCAAAGATTGCAGCTGATTGGCCACTTGTTGGGTTTCTTCCACCAGTGCCAAAGAGGTTTGAACAGACGTCGTGGTATCAACGACTAGATTCTGGGCCTCAATGCCAGTGTCGATGCCACCGCCGCCGGCGAAGGCTTGTATTGCTATAAATGAAAGCAGAACAAAAAGAATGAAAGACTTTGGTTTCGTCGCCCCGGCGAAGGCCGGGGTCCAGTTCTTTAATTCTGGATACCGACCTTCGTCGGTATGACGGATGAGTGGTCGCTTATTATTCATACGTCACCGCCATAATGCTGGTCAAAATACTCAACCCAAGAATCTAAATTTTTATACACCAGCCAATCTCGAATCCATGTTTTGTCATCTTTGCGATAGGTCGCGTAAAAATGTTTTTTCTCATCGTCGCTGATGCCTAAGAACGCAATCGCCAAGTCGCCAAGACCTAGATCTATTAATCTATTGCCTAAGATCGACGTCACATAGTAATGACGCTTTGGGATACTCGACGCGATGATTTGAATCTGGCGGTCGTTAAGCCCCAGGCTTTCATAGACCTTACGAATTGAATCTTCTTTGATATTGGGATTGGGTAGATAAATCTTGGTTGGGCAAGACTCTGATAAAACCTCGCTGATACTGGATTTTAAAATATCGGTCATGGACTGTGTGGTAATAATCGCCGCGACATTTCGTTTTCTTAAAGTCTTGAGCCAGTCTTTAATTTTTCGAGCAAAGATTGGGTTATCTAAATACAGCCAAGCCTCTTCCAAAATTAATAAAGTGGGGCGAATGTCTTTGAACATCTTTTCCAATTTTCGAATTAGATAAGAAATCACCGGGACATAATGGGCCTCTTTTTGCTGAAGCAGCCAGCCCATTTCAAGGGCCATAACGTCCGCATTTTCAATACTGTCCTGGTAGCCGCCCAAAAGTCTTGAAATACTTTGCGAGCTAATAAAATTTTCGAGGACTTTTCTGACGCCTACTTCTTGAACAGATAAAACTAGATTTTTTAAAGTCCGATGCTGAAGTTCAGATTTTGAAAGACCCTCTAAAGCTTCTCTAATAGAACTCTTTTGAATTTGATTAGGTTTAATGCCATTCAACTCACAAATTTCTTCAATAAACGTACAGGCCCAATCGAGTTCATCCGGTTCATGGATATGAGCTAATGGACCAAACGAAATGGATTCATTCTCGCCCGGGTCGTAGTACTCACCATTCAAGGCCCAAGTGATTGCTTTATTGGAATTATCTTTATCAAAAAAGATCACTCTTGAACCAGGATATTTACGATGCTGGGCGGCAATCAATGAAAGTAAGGTTGTTTTACCGGCACCCGTCATCCCCACAATCATGGTATGACCCACGTCTTTGACATGCAGATTAAATCGATAAGGCCGAGAGCCATTCGTTGCGGAGTAAAATAAGGGCGGCGATTTTCGTGGATACATCGGGCAAGGACAAATTTTTTCACCCTGATAAATACTGGAGATGGGTGACATTTGCGCGAAGGTCACGCTATCCATTAAAGGCCTGCGTAAATTGTAATAACCATGGCCGGGGATGGATCCTAAATAAGCTTCGACGGCGTTCACGTCTTCATCTTTTAAGGTAAAGCCGAGCTGCTGAATTTCAGACTTCATGTCTTTGACAATGTCATTCAATTTATTTTCATCGGGGCTCATCAAAACAATCGTGCTGGAGGTGAAGCCAAATCGAATTAAGCCATTCTCATTGTCAGACTTAGCCTGAAGAACTTCTTCCAGCATGTTTTCTGCATCGCGATTCATGCGAACCGCCCCGCCGCTGCCAATGGATTTTTGAATCAGACCCATAAATCCCAAGGCTTTAGACGACCAACTGCGCTGATAAGATTTTAAATATTTCTCAGCAGTACTTGGGCTGAGTGAGATAAAGCGCTTGGACCAGCGATACGTCACGGGGAAGCTATTGAGTCTGTCTAAGATCGTCGGGAAAGATTCCGTCGGGAATTCATAGAACGTCAGCGTTCTAATAAAGTTAGATCCAATCTTGGGTCGAAAGCCCCCCGTGAAATCTTCGGTCGCTAAGTAACAATCTAAATAAAAAGTGGACGGAGGGACTTTAAGCGTCTGGCTTTTCCCCGTGATGCAGTAATGCAAAAAGGTCAGAAGATCCTGGCCTTCGATGCGTTCTAATTTTAAGAAGGCTGAAAGAACGCCTGTAATTTCTGTCAGCTGATTTTCAAACTTGGCGTGGATCTCATCCAAGGTCGTGGCCTTCACTTCAGAGTCGGTCTCAATGGCAAATTTTTTAATTCTGGCGGAAAGCTCTTTGTCAGGCGTCCAAGTGAGAGTCAGATAAGTCAGGGTATCAAAATGAGAATCTTCAGACTCATATTGGGCTCTTCGCTCATCATCGATGAGGGCAGAGACAATATCCGGGAAATCTTGAGGGGCTGGATAATCTGTGGCCTCGAGGCTCACCAAATTCATTTCTAACATCCAGCCATCTTGGGTATATCTCAGAGCCTGATTGAGACTCGCAACCACGGCATCTAAATAAGTGCCTGTTGATGAGTCCACGTCAGGGCCTCTGTAAATAAAATAGGATGAGAACGCGCCGTCTTTATGCATGAGCGTTTTGGCATCAAACATCAAGGCAAAGCCCAATAGATCATTAAAGCCTGAGAGCTTTCTATTCGTAGCTAAGGCCTGAACGGTTGGATTTTTTTGATGCTCTTTAATAAAAAACATGATCAAACCTTCCTGCCAATTAAAATCGACGGACGAACTTTTTCAGGAGGTGCCATAACGGAAGCTCTTGCTGGGAAGTAGCCCTGTTTATAACGGATGTGTCGGGCGTACAACTCAACAATTTGCTCGTCTTTCTTGGAGACAAATCTAAAAAAGGTATGCAGGGCAATAAATAAAATTGGCCCTACGAAAACTTCAGGAATTTTGTAATTCGTCGACATCAGGACACAAATAGACAAGGTCGTATAAAGAACCGCGACTTTGCGTTCGACGCCCATAAATAAAATATGTCGAATGATGGCTCGATTTACTGAGATGATGGTTCCACGCATAGAGATCTCTCCTATTAAATTCTTAGAAGCCAATCACAGCGCCGGCTGAAGGGAAAATCGTCGCAATTAAAGAGCTCGCGCCAAAAGCAATGGCCACGCCAACGCCGACTTTTAATCCTCTGGCACCGCCTGATTGGAAATCTCCAAAGGCAATGGTGAAGCCAGAGAAAGCCACGCCAATAATGGCGATCCAGTGGGCAACAGCGCTGTCCAACCACCCCGCTACCACCGATAGGAAAAATAAAAATCCAGTGGAAGTATCAGCCGCAGCAAAAGCCAAATTAGGAGTGAGCGCCAGGATCAATAAGATTTTTAGCAGCGCTGTCATCCCGGACTTGATCCGGGATCCAGTCCAAAACAATCTGCCTGGATTCCGGCCTTCGCCGGAATGACGTCTATGCAAGTTCATAATCAATTCTCCATCGTGGCTAAATGCTGAAAAATAAAATCTTGGTCTTTATGACCTTTGAGCTCGGTGACAGCGCGAACCAATCGCCCCGCTGGATGCTTAGGGTCTCTCTCAATCGAAACAAT
>CAMCUU010000065.1 GCA_945879065.1 Francisella tularensis subsp. holarctica | reverse complement strand
TTCTTTTAAAGGCCGTATCGATAATTTAGACATCTACAATATCCCCTATCAGTCATAAAAATTTTAATTTAAACCATGCGCTTCTTTGGTCTCAGCTAGATCATAAATAGAGCGCAATTCAACTAATAGCCCATTGGAAACACGGCATAAAAGCGTCTCGAAAACATGACTAGAATTTTTTGTGTGATACTGGAAAATAATGGCAAAATGCACGCCATCCAGACCTATAAAATCTAGTACTGGATCAAAGTGAACAATATTTCCCAAAACCTCTCGATAAGCATTCGAAGTTTGAAATTTTTCAATCACTTCCTCTCGGTTGTTACTCTTCCAAAAGGGCGAAATTAATTGAAAAGACTCTGCCAAAATATCTGGATTTAAATTCCCATTTAAAATCCATTCTTTCGTTAGATTCAAAATTTCCTTGATTGAAAATTGCGTCATCAGATCACTCCTGTGTATCAACATTGGCCATAAAAACTAAAACACTCGCGATTAAAAAAGCCCCCTCAGCGATTAAAAAACAGCCCGTATAAGAAAAGCCTGTTTTTAAAAGATAAGACATCAATCCAGACGCCAAAGCTTGTGTCAGCGAGTAATACAAAGCCATCCGTCCCCAGGTACTGGGATAATGCTCAGACCCCACCAGCTCTATTAATCGGGCGGATAAAATAGTCACTATTCCTGGGAAAAACATCCCCATGAAAAAAGCAGAAGCGGCATATAAAAAAGAAATTTGATTAAAAAGTAATAAGGGTAAGACCACACAAGACGCGATAAAAATTAAAATCAAACTTTTATAAGCGCCTAATTTATCAACCATTACGCCTGACAAAAATGGCCCAATCAAAGCCCCCAGCCCAAAGATTGACCAGAAAAATCCAGATCTCACTAGGTCTAATTTCAATTCCTGATGGACATAGTTCACTAAGAACAAACTATGCGGCACCGCTCCTATCGCCACTAATCCATAGGCCATGGCCAATAAAATAACCGGCCACTTTGGAAAATTTTGATTTAAATGAATAGCTAGATTTTGAACCTGATTTTTATGGGCTAGAGAAAAATTCGAAAACTCTTTCCATGAAATTAAGACGGCCAATAAAGATAAAACTGCGGCGGCTAACCAGGCATAAATTAAATTCAGATTGGCTAAATAGGGCAGTACGAATCCTGCCAAAATCACGCCAAAGCCCATGCCTGTAAACATGATGCCAGCGACGCGACCCCTGTAAATTCCAGGGACTTTTTTCAACACTAGAGATGGCGTCAGGATCATTAAGACAGCCCCGGTAATTCCAATTAAAAATCTCCAGGCCCCCAGCCAGATAAATCCAAAATTAAACATACAAAACGCAAAACTTAGGACCGACAACACTAAAGCAATTTTTATTCCCAGTGCCGGGTTCATGAATTTTTTCAGCTGCGTGCCTAAAAAAGCGCCTAATAAATAACCCATGAAGTTAATACTGCCCAACCAAGAGGTATCTCCAACAGAAAATCCGTCTTGGTGAATTAAGGCTGGAATTAGGGGCGTATACGCAAATCGACCTAGACCAATCCCAATAAAAAACGCACAGAACCCAGCAATTGCAGGGTACCAGATGTCTTTAAACTGATTATTTTTCATGGAGACTTGCTCGTCGTTAATTAAACTTAAGCAAAATTATAACGAGAATATAATTATCAATAAAATTTATTATTCTTATATCAATTATCACTATGAATGATTATGAAACCTGGGTATCACAGACCTCTTTGATTATTTTTCTGAGCCACATCAGCCCAGAATCATTTTCAAAACCGCGATGCCATATTTGAACAACATTTAAGACAGGCACTTCCACTGGGCATGGCACATATTTCAAACGAAAGTTTTTCCCAATCTCTTCAATAATTTTTTCAGAGAAGCTCCCCAACAAATCAGAACTCGCCAGTATTTGAAAAGCCGGCAACATATCAGGCAAAGAAATTTTTATTTTTCTTTCTAATTTAGATTTCCCTAAAGCCTCATCCACTCTCGATGACAGTGACGCATAGGCACAAACCGCTAGATGCTCCGCTTTTAAATAATTTTTTAAGCTTAATTTTTCTTCAAAGATGGGATTCTTCTCTCGAGCCACACAGACGACTTTGTCTGTGAATAATTGCTCAGAATTTAATTGCTTGGTGAATTTTTTTTCCGGCCCGATGCCTAGATCTAATAAACCATTTTCAAAATCAGCTGAATCAAATTCATTAAAGTTTCGTATCTTTAAAGAAACATTCGGCGCTAGTTTATTCACTGCTTTATATAACTTGGGCAAGACAATAAATTCAGCATAATCACTCATGCCACAAACAAATTGCCTGTTGGATGTCTGATAGTCAAATTCTTCTGAATAAAAAATACTGGACTCTAAATCTCTTAAAGCCTGTTCAATCTTGGGCGCCAGTAACAAAGCCTTCTGAGTAGGGGTCATTTGTTTTGGCCCCCGAATAAATAATTCGTCTTTGAATAAATCCCTCAACTGGCTTAAAGAATTACTAATGGCTGGCTGCGTGATGTGCAGGGTCTTAGCGGCCAGAGACGTATTTTTCTCTTGCATCAGGACCATAAAAACTTTGAGTAAATTCAAATTGGTTTTAAATAAATTCATGAGTGGCCAAAATCTTATATTTGAGAAGCGATGGAGTTTAGCGCCTTGAGAATCATAAAACCTGGTCGCTATCGGGTTTTGGATGACGCGTATTGGCTTATTAACTATCATCCTGACCAACGATTAAAAATATAAAATTCCCAATATGACTCAACCCTATTTATTTCAAACAGATCACTTTACCTTTAGGCCCATTCTTGAAAGTGATCTTTCTTATTTGCTAGACCTGGATGGCGATCTAGAAACCATGCAATTTTTCCCAGGCGGCGCAAGAACTGAAGATGAAATTAAAAATAAAATAAAAACTTACTCAGAGTTTTATACGAAAAATAAGTACGGCGTTTTTATGGTTTTTGATATTAGCTCTGGAGATTTTATTGGGAGAGCAGGCTTCGCGCCTATAGAAAACGATGAGATAGAAATTGGTTATCTCCTCTCAAAAAAACACTGGGGCCAGGGCCATGCCACCAAAATTGTGAAAGACTTGCTGACCTGGGCTAATACCCACATCCCAAAAGACAAAATCATCGCATTCACACCTGTCAATCACATTGCCTCTGAACGCGTCATGCAAAAAGCAGGCATGACCTATGTCAAAAAAGATGTCATAAAAGGCTTAGATTGTGTAATTTACGAATACAAACTTTTAAAGAATTCAGCGCCCTTATGATCGTCACTCTCAGTCCCTATGATCCCCAGTGGCCCACCCTATTTAATCTCGAAAGAGATAAGCTTTTATCTCTGCTTGGAAATTCAAAATTAAAAATCGAACATATTGGCAGCACTGCAATCCCAGGGATTATTGCAAAACCTGTCATTGATATTTTGATTGGTGTTGAAGATTTAAACCTTAAAAGCGCAAAATTAATCCCCCTCATTGAATCTCTCGGTTACCGAAATGTTCCCGAATTCAAAGCTGAGTTTCCGCATCGGGAATATTTTCAAAAAAATAATGCTGAAGGCCAAAGAACGCATCAAATTCACCTGGTGAATTGTCCCTCTGCCGCTTGGAAAAAATTAATCCTATTTAGAGATTATTTAATCGCCTATCCAACAGACGCCAAGCGTTATGAAAATTTAAAAATATCTCTTGCCAAGAAGTTCCCAGAATCCATTCCCTATGCCTCTGGAAAAAATACTTTTTGCCAAGAACTCTTTAAAAAAGCTTTCATAGATTTTTCTGTTCATACCCCTGACGCAGAAACTCAAAGACTGATGGGCTTTATTCCTCAGGTCGAGTGTTTTGATTTGTACAAAACAATGTTTCAAGACCCTGAGTTTGTCCAATGCTTTGGAGTTGAGCTTAATGACGCCCATCTACAAAAAATCTTGAATCGAGACACGGGCTATTGGAACCAATACGGTTTTGGGCCTTATGTCTGGTTTGATAAGCTCACTCACGAATTTATAGGTGAAGGCGGTTTAAACCATGCCATTGCAGATAACCAAGAAGAAATCGAGCTGACTTATTCCCTTTCTAAAAATCATTGGGGCCAAGGTTATGCGGTAGAAATAGGAAAGTTCGCCATCCATGAGGCGTTTAATCAACTTAATCTAGATAATCTTGTGTGCTTTACGTCTGAGTCCAATCATCAGTCTTTAAGGGTGATGGGAAAATTGGGGTTTAAATACGAAAAGACTTTTGTATATGCCGACATACCACATAAACTTCATCGAATAAAAAAATAAAATTTATCAATTTGGCGCTATGTTTAATTTTTTCCATTCAAGCTCGTCAGGCTTAGGTGGCAATACAGGACAGCTGTTTGAACCTTCTGTGCATGTCGGCGCCAGTTGGGTACAAGGCCCAAAAGTATTGTCAGGCAGATTCCCCCACGCTTCGCAGGTCATTCCCACCCTCGCCAAGACACGGCTGGAAACAATTTAATGGCTGACCGTATGGCGTACAGCCACAAAGACCACCACCACTCGCATGGGATAAAATAGGGCTTAACAAAAAGACGATTGTTGAAACAGCAGTTAGATATTTTTTCATGGGAGGTTCCTTAGGTTTGACTGGCCGATTTTACCTATTTGATAGGCATCCTCCAGTGAGCTTTAACAAATTAAATCAACAGAGGGTTGCAGATTCTTCAGGCGCTCTTCTCCAATAAAGTTTGAATCAAACTCTGATTCGGAAACAAAATTGCATAGTTATTGTCCGGATAAGTCGCCACTTGAGCCGTGATGATTTTATGTTCAGCAGGAATGAACATGAAAATACTGGTGTAACCCGTGATCACCCCGGTATACCACCAGGCAGCACCAGTATTTTCATCTTGAAATTTTGTCCAAAAAATTCCTAACCCGTACTGAGATCCTTCAGGTCTTGGAGACATGTTGGGAACTGCTACCGTTGTTAAAAATTCATTGAGGCTTTTTGGATTTAAGACTTTTCCAGGGGTTAATAAATCTTCAGTCCAAGTAAGCAAATCCCCCGTACTCATCAGCATGGATCCTGCCGCGCCTGGAAGACCGGCATTAAAATCCGTGATGTCCTGATGATTGGCATAGGCATGGGCCATCTCGGCCAACACATCTTTGGGATAGAAACTCTCTGAGTAAAAGCTGTGGTTTAAATTTAAGGGTTTAAAGAATCGCTCTTGATAATTTTTCTCTAGAGATTCATGCGTGATTTTTTCAATGATTAAACCAGCAAGAAAATAATTCGTATTCGAATAATGCCAGCCCTGACCTGGCGCGAAATAATCTGGATGGGCATAGGCCATATTAATTAGAGTTTTAGGTGGAATAATTTGCGTTGGATTACTGGCTGCTAATTTTTTAAAGTCTGGAGATTCTGTGAAGTTAACAATCCCAGCACTCATATTTAATAACTGTCTGATCGTGATTAATTTCCAGCGTGGATATTCTGGGAAATAAGGCCCAATAGGATTATCTAAATTAACTTTTCCTGATTCTTGTAATTGTAAAAGCGTCGCTGAAACAAAAGTCTTCGAGATACTGCCAACGCCATAGAGCGACTTCATAGTGGGCGCTTGGCTCGTGTTAATTAATAAGCTGCCACTTTGATACGTTTGAATTTGATGGGACTTTAAATCATCAATGCCAATAACCACTGACGTAATGTGATTCTGAGCTCGCCATTGATTTAAAAAATCTTGGAAATTCTGGGTCGCATCGGCAAAGCCAAGAGGGGATAAAAATACGAAAATCATGAGAAATAAGGCCGTAAAAACCAGTTTCATACTATTTTTTCACCATCACTAAATATCGCCTTAACCCATCACTCGCCGCTCGAGTGATATGCCCCTCTCCCGTCAGATCTTCAGCTAACAATACTTCGCCTTCTTTAAAGATTCTCCGGGTTCCATCCCCGATCTCTATTTCCATCGCACCCTGCAGCATGATGACATACTGAGGACAGGGCGGGTTATGTTTTGGGACTTCAGTGATTTCGATTTCACCAAAAATAATATTTTGAACTTCTATGGGCTCTGAAGAGCCCCCACCCCATGAACCAAAAATAATGGGGATGTCTATGTCTTCGAAATGGGATTGACCGTCTTCCCCAGTAAATAATCGTGTAGCTTTCATCAGGGCTCCATTAGTTTTATTTCAATTCTCTGAATCCCCTTGCCAGGATTCACACGTTTTAAATTCACCATGCCCACTTCTTTAGTGGATCTGACATGCGTTCCGCCACAATGAACTTCTGCGAAACCGTCAATTTTCCAATATCGGCGCTGGGTTACTTCATCAAAAAAACCAGTCTGAATGATCAAATCTTGTTCAATGATCTTTTTATATTCAGACAAAATTTCTTCAAAAATACTGGAGATATTCTGATCCCAGACAAAATCAATTCTGGATTTGCTCTCTGAAATATGGGCACCGACTTTTGGAAGATTTAATTTTTTGGTGACTAATTCCAAAATTAATTCAGCGGCGAAGTGCAGACGCATGAGTTTATATCGTCTGTCCCAGTCAATTTTCATTGTGACTTCATCGCCCGGTTTAAAGCCATGATCAGCCGGTAATTCGTAATAAATTAAAGTCCCCTCTTTACGCGAATTTAAAACTTGAATTTGATTGATATGAGCCACGTCACTTTCTTGACCGCCAGAGAAAGAATAAGCAATGGTTTTTTCGAATAAGACCTCAGCGCCATTTACTTCTTTAACTCGGGTATTTAAAACGGTTTGATAGGGGTTATCCCAAAAGACTTTTTGCATGGCGGTTTTAATATTTTTATTTGAATGGGACATTGGATCATGAACGCTTGCCTAAAACCAAGAAAAAACGCCTGGTATTTCTGAGCTTTTGAGCTTCTTTTTTTAGTCAACGGCGATGGTACACTTCCGATCTTTCACATTAAAATCAAAACTCCAGCATGTTTATCAATATCGCCGACCACAAAGTTCTCGCCATTCCCATTCAAGAATCCCATGAAATTTTAATAGATCTCAAAGATCAAAATATTCTTCAATTTGGCCCACCCCCTGAATGTGAGGCAACCAAGAATTGCTATACCAAATTAAGAAAGACCATTGTTGAAAAATTATGCAGGGCCCAAGAAAACTTACCTTATGGCTGGACATTTAGAATTTATGAGGGTTATCGAAGTCTTGAAGTCCAGAAAATATTATTTGAGTGGATCAGTGCGAAGATAGACCGAGAAAATCCAGGTCTAGATTCAAAAAATCGGTTTGAAAAAATCACCCAACTAGTCTCACCGCTTAAGACTTTAGACGGTGACATTAATATCCCCGTTCATAACACAGGCGCTGCGGTAGACCTGGAGATTCTAGATAGAGACGGGAATTTAGTGGACTTAGGAATGGCTGTAAAAGATTGGATCTTTCTGGATCCAGCATATTCTCAAACTCATTCACCCTTAATTTCAACGCAAGCCCAAAGCAACCGACAAATTTTATTGGATGTGATGACAGAGCAAGATTTTGTGAACTACCCCAGTGAGTTTTGGCATTTTTCTTATGGGGATCGTTATTGGGCGTACTTAACTGGGAATAGCATGGCGAGATATGGGTCGGCGGATGCTGCCATTACTTCGCTTTAACTATCGCGTCTATTTTCCGTTTCATTTTCTCACGGCTAGCTGGTCCACCTATGTGCTGATTATTATGAAGTTGTTCAACGCCAATCTGAATCGCTTGGCTGAGCTGCGTCATTTGGTCACCTATGACTAGTTTTTGAATACATAGCCAATCTAATTTATCGATCATCGAAATTAGCCCGTTTATCTGTATTCACATGAGCATTTGCGATCGCTTGATATCTTTTAAGCTCTTTTTCAAGATTTTTTACACTTTTGAATTCGCCGTTTTCAAAGGCTTTTTTGATTTCTAACTCTTCTTTATTCAATTTATATTTTTTAATGGCCATGAAATTTCTCTTCATATTTTTTGTATTGGTCCTCAAGGTAGGCAACTAAATCAGACCCATCG
The DNA here is from genome assembly GCA_945879065.1 of Francisella tularensis subsp. holarctica. Lineage (GTDB taxonomy): Bacteria > Pseudomonadota > Gammaproteobacteria > Francisellales > CACEW01 > CAMCUU01. The sequence continues at coordinate 1,984 of CAMCUU010000065.1, read as the reverse complement.
GATTTATTTAGGGCATTAGCATGGTAATCCAAAATTTTCTCAATCAGAGAAATAACAATCTTCTTATCTAGGCCTGGAATGGTTGTCGTTTCTACGTTATCAAGAACTGCCTTCACTCTCTGAGAAAAATTTTTAAAAGAACAAGGCTCTGCTCTCTGCAGTAATTCATTCAACTCCTTGGTCTCTTCGTAATTTTTCTTTCCTTCTATATAGGAGACCAAACCGGATCCTATAATTGATTTATCAGTTCTTTCTGACATTTTTTTAACAGAACTGTCTTCCAAATAATTTTTATAAAATGCATTTTTCAAGATTTGATGTCTCTGCTTTAAAAAAGCTATGTATCTCTCAAAAAAATCTTTTTCATCAAATTCTTTTTTACCCAATTCTGAAGACGATCCGTCTTTTAAGGAATAAATTATTGATTCACAGCCATCCTGGCTAAATAAAAGAGAATGAAACTTAGAAAACTCGAGCTCCATTTCTAACTTTCTAAGCTTTCTAATTAAATTTTCTGCCTCTTTTATCTTTTTTTCTAACTTCAAAGTCAAACCAAAAAAATTAAATTCCTTTAACGAGTCTTTAAAAAAGAAAATTAAACCTACACCAAGAAAAAAATAAGCTGGCATCCTAGTAATATCAAAAATAGAAAAAATTAAAGACAAGACAATAAGTAGAAGCCCCACGAATTCCAATGGCTTACCTTCCTCAGGAATGGCCTCTGTCAACGACTTTTTAATAAATTTTTTAAATTTTTCGACGACTAAACAACTCATAAAGCACAACTAAGATTTTCATTAAAAAATTTTACTAAAAATATGTTCTAAAAACATTTAGATTCTCAAACTTATTTATTTCCTCTCAAACTCCAACGGACTACCCTCCGCTTTCCCCTCAAAAAATTTCTCTTTGAAATAATACGTCTTCTTGCACTTGATGGCCCGATAGCCCCTCACGAAAACAAATTGCTCATCCGATCTCAACTCACGAATTTCATTGGTATGAATTAAATCCGCCGCCGTCTCATGCGTACTCCGGCCTTCGCCGCGAGAATTATTTTTATTAAAGAGCTGATTTGAATTAGTACTGATTCCAGAGTTCTCAGAAATATTTTCAGTCAGGATGGTTCGCTTGCCACCGAGGGTTTGGATCCACTCCATCGTCTTGGGATCATCAATTTCGAAAAACTGTTTGACCTTGGCGTTCTTAAATAAATTCGGTTTTTGATAGAGCTCGATTTGATCAACATCTTGAAAGACGCACCAATTCACCATGCCATAAGCGCGAGTCACTTCTAAGGACCATTCAACATCATCGTTGTACCCCAGCTGCCCCAGCTCATCGAAAATCGACAGAATTTTTGTTTTAGGCAGTTGGCTAGGTGGTGTTTGAATCAACATGGAAGTAATCGTTGAAAAGATCATACGAATCACGCGGCTTTGAGATTTGACTTGGTCCGCTGGAATGACGACATAAATATCCATATCGCCTTTTAAAAACTCTTTGAGATCAAAATTACTCTTTGCAAAGGTACTCCGAAGATTCGAGTCCACCAGCCACTGAATTTGTCTATACGTCGTCGAGTAAATACTCCCTCGCTCTTCTTTAGCCACTTTAAGCACTTGCCCCGCCGCCGCTCGCGCTCTAGGGCAATCTTTTAGGTTGTGCATGATCTTTAAGAGCCTCTCCATTTGCTCCAAATCTTGCGTAATTAAATCATGCAATTTCAATAAAGTTTTTTGACTGTTGTTGTCACTATTTTTCAAAATATATTCAATCAAGCCGCCCAATAAAATTTTTGCGTTCTCTTCCCAATGAGCATGACTATTCAATTCTGGCCCCGTTGAAAACTGCAGAAATTTAGCGCGATAAAAACAAAAAAATTTATAGAGGCAAAAAATGCTCATTTTTTTGAATTTTTATGCGAAAAGTTTCAATTTAGATCGCGAATTTCAATAATTAATTATGACTTCCCGTTTTTCAG
>CAMCUU010000064.1 GCA_945879065.1 Francisella tularensis subsp. holarctica | reverse complement strand
ACCAGCGTTCAATCTGAGCCAGGATCAAACTCTTCAGTTTTAATCCTTTTGCATTCAGCAAGTTTTACCTTGCTTTCTCATTCTAATTTAACGTTTACACTCTTAACGAGTGCCTGCACTTTATCGTTCTTTATATTCTTAAACATCTTTGCTTCGATCTCTCGGAACCCTTGCCGGGCCTTCGTTTCTCTTCGCGTTTCGCCTATATCGGCGTCTCAACGGAAGCGCATTGTACAGATCGAACTTTTCGAGTCAATAGTTATTTTCAAAACTTTTAAATAATTTTAACTTTTCCAATTTTTCTCTTACCAAGCTGACACAAACTTTCAGAATTACTCAATAAGATCGCATTCCTATCCTTCACTTTTTCACCGTTTAATTTCATAGCACCCTGATCTATTAATCTATAAGCCTCAGAAGTACTAGAAACCAAGCCTACTTCTTTTAAAGCATTGGCTAGTAAAATTTCTTGCCCATTTATCTTTAATTCAAACCCTGGAATTTCATCAGGCAATAAACCCTTTTGAAATCTATTTAAAAAATCTTCTGCAACTTTTTGACCCTGTTCTTCACTATAAAATCTAGAGACTATTTCTTTGGAAAATTCAATTTTAACATCTCTAGGATTCAACCCTTCTTGGGCTACTTTATTTTTTAAATCCTGAATATCGCTCACGGATTTAAAACTTAATAAATTAATATATTTCCACATCAACTCATCTGATACAGACATCAGCTTCCCAAAAATCTCAGCAGCCTCTTCTTCTATACCAATATAATTACCCAAAGACTTAGACATTTTATTAATACCATCTAAGCCTTCTAATAAAGGCGTCATCGCAATTACTTGCTGCGCCATACCATGATGTTTTTGTAATTCACGACCCATCAGTAAATTAAATTTCTGATCGGTTCCACCAAATTCCACATCGGCTTTCAAAGCCACTGAGTCATAGCCCTGAACTAATGGATATAAAAATTCATGAATAGAGATTGCTACATTCCCCGTAAATCGCTTATGAAAATCATCGCGCTCCAGCATCCTTGCGACCGTTGAACAGGCAGCTAATTTGATCATATCGGCTGAATTTAATTTATTCATCCACTCTGAATTAAATCTTATTTCAGTTTTATTTTTATCTAGAACTTTAAATACTTGTCTCTGATAAGTTAAAGCATTCTCTAAAATAGCCTCTTTACTCAAAGGCGGTCTTGTTATGTTTTTACCAGAAGGATCTCCGATCATCCCCGTAAAATCACCAATCAAAAAAATAATTTCATGTCCAAGATCTTGAAGCTGTCTTAACTTAGTTAATAAGACCACATGACCTAAATGCAAATCAGGCGCCGTAGGATCAAAGCCGGCTTTTATTCTTAATGGCCTACCTTCTTTTAATTTTTTAATTAATTCTTCTTCTGGAATTAATTCAACAACACCCCGACGAAAAACTTCCAAGCTTTTTTCAAAATCTATATTTTCAACACTCATAAATTACTCTTCGTCCGCCACAGAAAAAGAAGATCCGCAACCGCAAGTCGTCTTAGCCTTAGGATTTTTAATCACAAACTGCTCACCCTGAACATCTTTCACGTAATCAATCGTCGCCGTTTTCAAATAACCCAAGCTATTAGGGTCTATTAATAAAATCACACCCTCAGTAACTAGTTGGGTATCATCTTCTTCAATATTTTCATCAAACGTAAATCCATATTCAAAACCTGAGCACCCACCACCTTGGACATAAACTCTCAGCTTCAAACTAGGATTCCCTTCTTCCTCTATTAATTCTTTCACACGTCCAGCAGCAGCTGGAGTAAAAGTCATCGAATGATTTACAGACATCAATAAAAATCCTTTATAAAAATAAAAAAACAATTCTAACTATCTTCAGATTTACTTCAAAACTAAATTTTTCAACTCTCAAGACCCAGACCCAGAAAGAGCCAAAGCTGTTTTATAAACTAAATTCTTGCCCTCTCCAGAAATCTCAACTGCACAAGCCACCGCTTCTTTTAGAGATAAATAACTTAATAAAATTTTTAATAATTTTATTAACTCTAGATTTTCACTTTTTTCTTTATCTTTGTCTTTTAAAACCGGCGAGACCATTAAAACAAACTCTCCCTTTAAAAAACTTAAATCTTGCTCAAGCCAATTTAAAATTTCTCTGGGCGTTCCAGAAATAACCTGCTCAAATTGTTTGGTTAACTCTTTAGCTAGAACTATTTTTCGGTCTCCCAAAACTTCTTCCAACATTAATAAGCTATCTAATAAACGATGCTTAGATTCATAAAAAATAGCCGTCAACTCAGAGCTTAAATTATCTTTATTTTTTAACTGCTCAAAACACTCTTTCTTTTCTTTTTTTTTAACAGGTATAAAACCAAAAAAAATAAATTGATCCGTTGGCAATCCACTGACTGACAGCCCAGCAATCAATGCACAAGGACCTGGAATAGGAATAATTTTAAAATTTTTATTTTTTAAAGCACTTACTAATTTATAACCAGGGTCACTAATTAAAGGCGTCCCCGCATCTGAAATCAGCGCTAAGTTTAAACCTTGATTTAATAACTCTTGAATTAAATCAATTCTGGATAATTCATTATGATCATGCAGAGAAATCATGGGCTTAGAAAGCCCATAATGACTCAATAATTTTTGTGACTCACGCGTATCTTCTGCCAAAATTTTATCAACCGATTTTAAAATTTCTAAAGCCCTAAGCGTCACATCTCCTAAATTCCCCATGGGCGTCGCGACTATATATAAAGACCCTGATGACATGCTGGACTACCTATTTAAATAATGATTTAATTTTTAAAAAATTAATATTTTAATTTTAAATTTTTTTATAGCCCGCAATCTTACCAGCATCCCGCTGTCTGGCTATCTAATTTAATAGCTAATTTAATAGCTAATTTACTAGGAGTATTTTATGAGCAGGAATTTGGGCTTAATTTATGAACACATGGCTTGCGAATATCTCAAGAAAAATGGATTGATTCTTTTGGAAACTAATTTTCAAGCAAAGACAGGTGAAATTGATTTAATCATGAAAGACACAAAAAGTTTGATTTTTGTTGAAGTAAAATATCGACACTTAAAATACTTTGGCAGCAGTGAAGATGCCGTTAATTTAAGCAAACAAAAAAAGCTGATTAGAACCGCCAAGCTTTACTTGCAAAAGAAAAACCTGTTTGACAAAATCCCTTGCCGCTTTGATGTCGTTGCTATTTCTGGCGAAAAAGACCCTGAGAACCCTGAAATCCAATGGATTAAAGATGCTTTTGAGGCTTATTAAAATCAAAAAATAAAATAAAAATAACCACAGGACAAGCATCATCGATGAATACACCCTCCGCTATAAACCTTATGGAACAAGTTCGTCAACATTTCTCAGAAAATATTCAAACCCATATTCAATCAGCAGATAATCTAGCCCCTCAAATAGTCAAAGCCGCCCAAATATTAGTCGAGACTTTAATTCAGGGTCACAAAATTTTGACCTGTGGGAATGGCGAGTCTGCTGCTGATGCACAAAGACTAGTAACTGGGTTGCTCCATCGATTCGAAGTTGAACGCCCTTCTCTGCCTATTATTTCTCTTAATTGTGGCACTGCCGTCATGACAGCCATTGCCAATGACCAGGATTATTCTTTAATTTTTTCCAAACAAATTGAAGCCTTAGCCCAAACTGGTGACACGCTTGTTTTATTCTCTAGCAGTGGAAACTCTCAAAACATTCTCAAGGCCGCTGAAGCTGGCCACCATCGAGGCGCAAAAATTATTGCCCTTACCGGGAAAGACGGAGGAAAATTAGCCAAACTATTAACTAATAATGATATTGAAATTCGAGTACCTGCAGACAGAATAGCCCGAATTCAAGAATGCCATATTTTAACCACTCATTGTCTATGTGACTTGATAGACCAACAGCTGTTCAAATCTGATAACTAAAAAATTTAAAAAATAAATTAAAAATAAATCACTACTTCACTACTCGTAATTTACTTTTAGCGCGGCGTGCAGCCATGCTTTCAACTTTATTACCAATCTCTAAATCTTCTTGTGAATCCTGCCCCACAGAAGGATCTGGGTTTTCCCCATCCTCACCTTCATTCACTAGCATTCCCAAGCCACCTTCATCACGAGCATAAATTCCCTGAGAATTCTCTCGAGAATACATAGCCAAAACAGCCCCTGTTGGGACGTAAATATTCCAAGACTCTCCTGAAAAGCTTGCTTCAAAGCCCAAAAAATCTGGTTCTATTTGAAGATTTCGAACCGCCATCGGAGAGACATTCAAAACAATCCGCCCCTCGTCAATATATTCCCCAGGAACTTCCACGCCGGGATACTCCGCATCTACTAAAAGATAAGGAGTTAAATTGTGCTGAATAATCCAGTCATAAGTAGCCTGAACTAAATAGGGACGGAGTCTCGCCATTTTTTACACTAATCCTCTTCTCGCATTTCACGCTCAGCATCACTCAAACTAGTTTTGAAAGATTCACGATTAAAAATACGCGTACAGTAATCTTCAATGGACTTCGCTTGAGGTGGTAATTGAATACCCAAAATAGGCAGGCGCCATAACAAAGCAGCTAAAGAGCAATCCACTAAAGAAAATTCTTCATTTAGAAAAAACGGCGATTCTGCAAAAACAGGAGCTACAGCAACCAAGCTATCTAATAAATCAGTGCGCGCTTTTTTAACTTTAGCTTTATCTTCGTTTTTAATAATCGTATCCATTAAGGCATACCAATCTTCATCAATTCTCGCCATCATCAATCTATTTCGACTTCTGGCAACAGGATAAACTGGCATCAATGGCGGGTGGGGAAAACGCTCTTCAAGATATTCAGAAATAATACCTGAATAATACAAGACTAAATCTCGGTCAATTAAAGTAGGCAAATAGCCATAAGGATTTAATTCAAATAATTCTTCTGGCTTGCTATTGCCCGTTACATTGACAAATTCAGCCGCCACACCTTTTTCAGCCAAAACAATTCTAACTCGATGGCAACGTGGGTCGGTTTCATTATTAAATAAAGTCATCACAGAACGTTTAGTACTCACAACAGAAAGTCCTTCTAAAAAATTAGCGGGCCATTATAACGATTTCAAAGTTCTTGTCATGCAGGGCTCAATAGAAAACCTCAACACAAAACTTCAATATAAACCCCAATAAAAAAAGCCCCGCCAAAAAGCGGAGCTTTTACCAGATTCTCAAAAAATTTAAAAATATCTGAGCAAATTAACGCTTAGAATATTGAGGACGTTTACGTGCTTTACGCAAACCAACTTTCTTACGTTCAACTTTACGAGCATCACGAGTAACAAAACCAGCTTCACGCAAGGTAGGTCTCAAATTAGCATCATACTCCATTAGAGCACGGCTAATCCCTAAGCGAATCGCACCTGCTTGACCAGTCATCCCACCGCCTTGAACATTGACTAAAACATCAAAACGATCAGCGGCTTCAACTAAAGAGAGCGGCTGACGAACAACCATCTTGGACGTTGCACGACCAAAATAATTTTCTAAATCAACGCCATTAACGACGAATTTCCCAGTTCCACGACGCAAATAAACACGAGCGGTTGAAGTTTTGCGACGGCCGGTACCGATATATTGCTCTAGTGCTGCACTACTCATTATTCACTTACTGCCTTACTCAAATTAAGAACAACTGGGGTTTGCGCTGCATGAGGATGCGCACCACCCGCATAAACTTTTAACTTACGATACATGTCACGACCCAAAGGATTTTTTGGCAACATGCCTTGAATCGCAATCTCTAAAACACGCTCAGGATGACGCTCGATCATTTGAGCAAAAGTCGCTTCTTTTAAGCCTCCTGGATAACCAGAATGACGATAGTAAATTTTGCCCTGGGCTTTGTTGCCCGTCACTTGTATTTTCTCTGCATTGACAATGATCACATAATCACCGGTATCCACATGAGGGGTATACTCTGCTTTATGTTTACCACGAAGGCGCTTTGCGACTTCACTTGCCAGGCGACCGAGGGTTAAGCCCGCGGCATCCACCAATAACCATTGGCGATCAATATTTTCAGCCTTGGCGCTAAATGTTTTCATTACCATAACTTCCGTCACTTCCGTAAATTTAAATTTCTATAGACCTCAAAAAGAGGCGCGATCATACAGGACGAAAAAGCAACACACAATATCTTTTAAGTCTTTTAATTAAGTCTCTTAAACCAGCTAAATCAGCCCAAAATTTAAAAAACAAAGCCCTCTCCTCGACTTAAATCTTTTTGATAAAAATCCTTAAAATTTTTAAATAACGCTTGCTCATCTTTACAAAAATATAAGCACCCCTGGAAATAAATAAAAAATCGATCTGCGCAAGACCAAGCCTGATTTAAATCATGCATGACTAATAAAACCCCTAAACCCTGCTGCTTTAACTTTAATAAAACTTCTAAAAATTCTTGCTGATATAGCTGATCCAAATGCGCCATGGGTTCATCTAAGAGCAAATAAGAGCCTCGTAAATTTTCTTGATTTAACTTACTTAACTTACTTAACTTAATTAATTGCAATATTTTTTTTAAAATAAAAATCTTTGACTTCTCTCCGCCAGACAAAGACTGAAAAGACCTATTTAATAAATTTTTTACTTTTAAAATCTCGGCCCAGTGATTAATTATTTTTAAATCAACTTTAAAAATCTTTAATAGCTCTAAAACTTGATCATCAAATAAAACTTTGGATTCCTGGGTTAAATAAGCCAGATAATTCGCCCTAGTTTTAATAGTTAAATTTTTAATGTTCTCACCATTTAAAAAAACAGCCCCCTGATCTAGACCCCTCCAACCAGACAAAACATCTAATAAGCTAGATTTTCCAACGCCATTTAAACCCCAAATAACCACACACTCTCCGGGATTTAAATCTAAATAAATATGATCCAGTAAATGCCGACCACCTATTTTGACCAGGGCATTGATTAAACTTAATTGAATTAAATTCTTAGCACTCATGCTGATTCAAGCGCCCCAATTTCAGTAAAAATAAAATAAAAATAGGGCCGCCAATTAAAGCACTCACTGCGCCTACAGGCACTCTACTCTGTAAAAAACTCGTGCTAATTAAATCTGCCAATAAGAGCCAAATCACGCCAAAAAATCCGCTCGCCATGATTAATATTTTCGACCTAGCTCCTAGAAAAAATCTTGCAAAATGAGGACATAGCAAACCTACAAACCCAATGGGTCCTGCCAAGATCACTGAGCCTCCCAAAATTAAAGACAGGGCAATAATGATCTTTTGTTTTAACTTAATTAAATCAACACCCATGCTAAACGCTGCTCGTGCACCAAAATTTAATTTATCTAGATTTTGCGTGTTTAAAAACAAAATAATTAGACCAAAAAATATTAATAAAGTCGCCAAAATAACCATTCCAAAATCAGGCGCTTGAAAATCACCCAAACTCCAAATCATCAGCTGATTTAAATTCTCTTGATTTAAAAAAACCATAAACAAACTCATAAGCGCTGAAAAGCAGGTATTTAATCCCAGGCCCAGTAAAATAATGCCTGCCAGCCCTGTTTTTCTTATTCTTTCTCCTACTCCTCCGATTGAAAATTTTATTAAAACCAACATCAAAGAAAAAACGCCTAATAACGCACTCACAGCATAAGAAAAAACACCAAACTCCAGCGAATAATATTTAAAAATCCAAGCCCCAAAAAAACCGGCAAGACTCCCGCCTGTAGAAATCCCCAAAAGCCCTGGATCAGCCAAAGGATTTTCTAAAAAAATCTGTAACACCGCACCTGCCACACCCAAAGCAAGGCCCACTAAAATAATGGATAAAACATGAGGCAAAATTAATTTAAAAAATATTTTATAAATTAAAAAAATATGAGAATTTAAAAAAATAATATTAAAAAATTTATTATTAATATTAAAAAAAGAGAAAGAAAAAATTAAAGTTAAAAAAAGATCTAAAAAAAATAAAAATAAAATTAACACCAGCAAGCTGATAAAAATCATTTTCTTACTTTTTTTACAATATAAAAATTGACCCCTTTTGGGGCTTTGATTAAAGTCCATGCTCTTTTATTTATTTAAAAAATTGGGAAGACCCAGAATGACAATGAAGCGCGATTATAAGCCCAGAGGTGCTGCTAATAAGCAACTTTTAAATCAAATTTTAAGTCAAGAAGTGGAAGCTATTGCCCAGTTTAATACTGGGCCATTAGCAAGATCTCAAAATAAAACCAATAATAAAACTAATAATAAAACCCAATATTTTATTAAAAAAAATAGACTTTATCTCTTCATTTCATTATTAATTTTCTTGTCTTTCATAGCGGCCTATCTACACCATGACTTATTCTCAAAATCTCATTCTCAAACTCAAGTGGCCCTTAATAAGCCAGTTAGTCCAACTATTAGCATTCCTTTGGCAATTCACGCTACTTAACTTAACCCACTAATTTTTTATAAATTTTTTACGAATTTTTTAAATAAACTAGTTACACCCTGAGCTTCCATCAGCCTTTCGGCTTTCTCTGGAAAATAAATCATGCTTAATTTACAAGAAAAATCTTGGACGCTACTTCGAATACAAACTAGCAAATAAGCCAAGCCTGCCGTGTCTATTTGAGTCACTTGTTTTAAATCTAAAATCCATTCTTGAACGCCCGCCAATTCTTGATTTAATTTTTTAAATTTTAAAAAATCCTGAATCTCTTTTATTTTAAAAACAGTCATGGGACCAGAAAAAATCCAAGTTCTAGAGGTTTTTTCTAGTTTTTTATTTAAAAAAGACTGGATACAAAGTTCTTGCATAAGATCACAACCAATTCGTATTAGGACGAATGACAGACGCTGTCGCAGGGTTAGGACCAGTCGCCATCGCTGTACTCATTGCTTTATTAAGCTCTGTTAATTTAATAATTAAACTTTGTATATCAGAAAATTGGTCAAATTGAGCTCTGAAATTTTTAGCAAAACTCACACCCTCTAGAGCAAAATCATAAATCTTCCAAACGCCTTGATCTCGCTCCATATAATAAGTCACTGAAGACGCAGTACCGCCGTTACGCGGCTGCAGCTGACCTGCAATGGCCACATAACCTAATTTTTTCCAGGCCTCTCCACGAATAGGGAAAACAACGATTTTATAATCCCCCATTTGTAATAAAGCACGAGAATAAGAGCGCGTTAAAAGCAAGCTAAATTGCTTCACAAAAGCCTGTTGCTGCGCGTCATTTGCTGTTCGCCATTTAGGCCCCAAAGTCATCGCCGCCATTCGCTCAATATAAATAATAGGTAATAAATGCTTGGTCACTAGATTATTTAACTCTCCAGGATCTTTAGCTAAAGCCGCCTGATTTTGATTAATCTCTTGCTGCAAATCTGAAATAGTTGTTTGCAGTATTAATTCTGGATTGTTATTTAAATTAGCAGCTGCAGTAACAGCTGGAATAGCAGCTGGAGTAGCAGCTGGAGTACTGGCATAGCCGAGATTAAAAGAAAACAGCGCTGATAAAATAACTAGCCCCAAATAATTTTTAGATTTTTTTAGATCTTGCGTTGCTTTTTTCATTAATTAAGCGCTCCTGTTTTTGCTGGCGCATCAGCGCCTGAAGTTTTATTGCTACTGCTGCTACTGCCACTCATAAAAGTCGAAATCAAAGATTCTAAACTTGTCGCGGAGTAAGTCGTCACAATCACACTGTTATTACTTAAATTTTTATCTGAATAACCTGGGGACAGACTCACATAGTTATCTCCCAGCAAAGAACTTCTGACAATACTGGCTGAAGTATCCTGGGGAAGATTATTAATTTTTTGATTGATACTTAAAGTCACATCCGCCGTATAATTTTTATCCAGGACGATTTGACTCACCTGCCCAATTTGAACCCCAGCGACGCGAACAGGCGCACGAATTTTCAAGTCCCCAATATCACTAAAAGAGGCGGTCACTTGATAAGAACCTCCACTAGAAAAAATTTGACTAAAAGCCAAACCACTTACTTTTAAAGCCAAAAAAGCCAAAGCCAGAGCGGCCATAAGCATAAAAATACCGACCAATAAATCTCCACGCCCTTGCTTCATAATTAAGATCCCCACTGATGAAATTAAAAAAATTAAAAATAAAATTAAAAAT
>CAMCUU010000063.1 GCA_945879065.1 Francisella tularensis subsp. holarctica | reverse complement strand
TGGCAGACACTGAAGAAAAATTAGCAGCACTCTTGCCCACCAAGGCCAAAGAACATCTGCCGAAAATCAAACAATCTGAAAATAAAAATCAAATTCAGAAAGACCCTGCCTAGATTTAGGGGTGGGGTGTACTTGGTGTGACGCTTACTTCCTGGCTGAGCCACTTGGTAATAAAACCCAATTGGCATAGAAGGCGTGAAATTAAATCGCATATGAAAAACACCCATCAAAACGAGCAGCGTGATGACGACTAAAACAGCCATGACCCATCGCCAATTTTGCTTTAATTTAATTTTGCCCGTTCTCATTGGCGCCCTCTTCTCACTCACTTGGTATTCATTGCCCAGCATGGGTCTTTTAGTTCTATTTCCAGCTGCTTGGCTCATATGGAAAACGCGCCTTCAGTCCAGTTTGTTTATTGTCAGTTTCTGGTGTTTCACCGACTGGGAGATTATCCCAGACACCGCTCACTTTTTCTCCAACGAGCCATTCAGCCTATCGATTGGCGTTGCTATTTGGCTAGCTCAGGCCATTTTATATTCAGCCCCCTGGATACTCTTTTATTCGAAAGATAAAAACTGGCTCAATCTCTCTCTCAGAACTTTAAGTCTGCTGATCATTCTCACCCTTCCGCCTCTCGGTTATTTCTTTTGGCTCAATCCATTGGCTAGCTCCGGCGTTTTATTCCCTGGGCTTGGCTGGCCTGGTTTATGTCTCACGATTATTTTAATGCTCCTGTTCGTTATCACTCCAAACATAAAAAATAAAATTGTTGGGATCACCCCTATCTCTATTTTGTTAGTGACCGCCATTCTGGCGAATTTAGCTTATCTCCCACCCTCAGCGCCTAAAGATTGGGTGGCCATTAATACAAAACTCGGCGGAACGCCTGCGAATCTTTTTGAGATTCCAGCTCGAGAATCAAAATTAATTTCGCTCGCTCAACAGGCCTTAGATCAAAATTATAAAGTCATTATTTTTCCAGAGAACATCGCGCTCGATTGGCTACCTGGGACGCAATTCCAGTGGCAAGGTTTAAATCAAGAAGCCAATAATAAAAATGCGACGATTGTCGTAGGCGCTCAGGAAGATCTCAAAAATGGCTCGTCTAACAATCTTCTGATCGTATTAGGCCAAGGCAATGGCCAAATTTATTCTGCTCGCCAGCCTATGCCGATTGGACTTTGGCAGCCGTGGAAATCTGAAACAGATAATCGTCACTGGAACTTACCGGGGAAATTTTTATTACAAGGCCAAGAGACCGGCTATTTGATTTGCTATGAGCAAATTGTCCCCTGGCCGATTTTAAGTCTGTTTCTACAAGCGCCCTACCCGACGGTAATTATCAGCGTCGCGAATCAATGGTTTTCAATGCCCAGTGGTTATCTCAAACAAAGTAATCACATGAGAGCGTTTGCGAGGTTATTTGGAGTGGCGACGATGACGGCGGTTAATTCTTAAATTTTTTCAATAATATTTTCCTGAGAAAACCTAAAAGCCTCATCAAAATTCCAGTTTTATTAATCTTTAAACGGAAAAGCCATAATGAGTCCCATCCGGAAGCTCAACATCCAGACGCAATCTACCGCCAGCAGCCTCAACGTAACGCTTAATAGACGATAGCTTCAGATCGTGCCCAGGTTTTTCCATGTTGGCTATGGTTGGTTGTTTCACTCCAAGAGCTTGAGCAAAATCTGATTGGGTTTTACATACGTGTTCACGTAGCTCAGCTAAATGTAATTCAAGTAACACTTCACCAGCTTTGACCTTGGCTTGTGCAACAACATTAGGATCTTCTGTTGCTAAAATTTGTTCTAAATTTCTCGCCATAATATTTACCCCTTGTTATTTTTATTCAGATGTAATGTGAATTCACGATCTGCGATTGGCAGCATGACCTCATAAAACCTTTTCTCATTTTTACCTTTATCTCCAGCGCAAAGCACAATCGCCTTTCTCTCTGGGTCGAATGCAAAAAATGCTCTGATAGGCCTACCTTTACTTTGAATACGTAGTTCTTTCATATTGCTGTATCGAGAACCATAGACTGTGTCTGCATATGGCCTAGATAGGGTTGGCCCCTTTTCTTGCAACACTAAAAGTAATGCTAAAACGTTAGTTCTATCCGCAGCATCTAGAGCACCGAGCCACTCATCAAAAGTATCAGTCGTTTCAACAATCCACATACTTCATTCTCCATAAATATAGATCGCACTCTATATCGATTGGAATCAATAATCAAGAAAAATGTACCACATCACCCCCGCCGGAAAACACTAATTTTTCGGCAAATATTACCTGAGAAAGATCATCACCCTGACGAATTGCAGCTAACAAGCCATTGAGAGTGAGTGCTTTCCCCGCGATTTTCTCTAATTTTTTCATAGAATTCTGATTAGTAGGGGGCCTGCTAAGACCCAGCTCAATACATAATCTTTTTCGATAATATTGGGAGAAAGCCCCAGCTTCCTAGCCCAATCCATGACCTCATATTTTTCTATCATTTAACTTCTCCGCTTACCGACTGCCAACTCTCTGGAATTAATAAATTCCACCTAGATAAATGTATCGTGCACTCCAAACCAGGATCTAGTTTTGAATACCCCTTGGTTATTTTTTGATGACAAAGTTCAATCAATGCTTTTTCTTCTGGGCAGTACTTTTCAGCTAAAAAACCCAATCTCTTACAAGCCACCCCACTATCAAATTGCTCAAGGTACTCTGACAAAAGAGGAATATTTCTTTTTTCTGAAGATAAATAATTAGAAAAAAATCAGAAACAGAACGAATTCCGCCCCCCATTTCTGGCCGGTACACTAAATCAAGCATCAATCGACTTGGGTCAGCCATATGAATTTGAACATTACCTCTCCAAACTTTTTTAAGCCCAAAAAATCGATCTTTAGACGAAAGATATAAGCAATATTCTGTTCCCTGAATAACAGGCCGGTAATTTGCCCTTTGCTCTTGAATAATGACAATAATCGATTGGAAAATTTGCTCAGTGAGTCCCCAATGTTCAGCTGCTGTCCAACCCGAAATATAACAAGGCGAAAATAATTTTTCGGTGATTCCAATGGGATCTTCAGGTGAAATATCAGCCGTATTTGATTCAATAGGTACTGGAATATAAACCCCAGGCGCTATTCGAGTCAGCCACCCTTTTTGAGCATATTTAGACAGAATCTTTGCAGCAGAAATTCTAGGCAATTTAAGAATTTCTTCGGCATCCGAAATTGAAATAGGTCCTTTACAAAGACTTTCTTAAAAGAATCTTTTGAAACGGTTGCTATGGAAGCTTTAAATAAATTTGGCGTCCAATGGGAATTGGGTCGTGCTATTCGAGAATATAACGAAGGAAAAACAACCCAAGTTCCTGTCGTTTTTAGCGTTCAACTTAAAAGTCTTTTTCGGGGTGAGATTCACGCAGAGGAGCGATCTGTGATTTTTGAAAACGATACCAATACACGATAAATTACAAAAAACTCAAATTAATCTTTAGCGATAAAAGAACTATAAAAACCATGCCACACAAAACTCGCTGCTTCGGCAATAAACCCAATCAAACGTTATACGCCCAATACCATGATACTGAATGGGGCACCCCCTCTCACTGCGATCAGCATTTATTTGAAATGCTGATTCTAGAAGGCGCTCAAGCGGGCCTCAGCTGGGAGACGATTTTAAAAAGACGCGAAGGCTATCGAAAAGCCTTTCATAACTTTGATCCGAAAAAAGTCAGCGTCATGACGGATCCAGAATTAGAGGCGCTCATTCAGAATCCAGAGATCATTAGAAACCGCTTAAAAATTTATTCAGCCCGCCAAAATGCGAAAGTTTTTTTAGAAATTCAAAAAGAATTTAGCTCTTTTGATACTTATCTTTGGGGCTTTGTTCAAAATAAGCCGATTAAAAATCACTGGAAGAATTTTTCAGAAGCCCCAGTCAAAACTACGGAAAGTGATGCCCTATCCAAAGATCTTAAAAAACGCGGGATGAATTTCGTGGGATCAACCATTATTTATGCGTTCATGCAGGCGGTTGGCATGGTTAATGATCATCTGATGGATTGCTGGAAATACTAAAAATTACAGTAGAAAAATTAAGCACCCGCCAGAAGTAATGAATCCCTTTATTCAAAATAGACATCAAGTTATCTAACAAAATAGTAATATAAAAACACTACAACCACATATCGATTCAAAATAACATCAAAATCAAAACAGACATATATCTATTCGAAAACGATATACAACACATCCATTATGGAATATTCCATAATAGTTCTATTCTAGAATGGAATAACATGTAAATGATTTGTTTTATATTGATAATGAATCAAACCCGAATTAGAATGAGTCATGTTCAATTTGATTCACTTCAAGTTTGAAATATTTCTAAATTAGATAAGCATCGTTTTATAATGTTTCGAATATGAAATATTGTGAAATGGAAATGATCTATAATGTATTCACGTCAGTTATGCAGCATTTCAAAACTGATCCAATTTAGGTATGGAGATTAAAATGGAAGAACGTGGTTTAATAATTGCGGTAGCTGGCCAGAAGGGCGGTAGCGGTAAATCAACTATCGCGGAAAATATTGCCGTAGGTTTAGCATTGCAGAATGCTGACGTAATACTCATAGACTGCGATATTGGTCAAAGAACCGCATCAAAATGGGTTCAAAGACGCAATGCAAACATTGAAGAAGGCGGAAAATTAAAACAAATTCACATTGCCCTGCAGACTGACAATATAAAAGAAGGGGTTCATGACGCTGCCAAAAGATATGACGTGGCAATCATGGATGTTGCGGGCAGAGATGGAAGGGCGCTAAGAGCTGCATTTATGCTGGCAGATATTGTCTATATCCCCATCAGACCCTCACAAAATGATTTAGAAACGTTAGATCATGTCTCCGAGCTTCTCTCAGAAACTCAAGATCTCAACACTAAAAGAAAAGTTTTTTCGCTTTTAACCATGTGTCCAACCCATAAATTGGTCACTGAAAGATCTGATGCAGAAGAATTTCTAGGGGATTTTCAAAAAGTCATGCCTTTATCAAGAGCTGAGATTTCTGAAAGAAAAGCCTACAGAGATGCTTCTTTTTATGGGACGGGCGTGTTGGAAGGCGACAACCCAAGAGCAAAATTTGAAATTGATGTATTGATTAAGGAGATTAGGGAAAATGCCTAAATTTAAAAAAACTCGTGACACTATTAGTGAAATCATCACTGAAAAAGAGCAGGAAATATTGCACGGTGCCGATGAGACCCCTTTTTATGGCCAAACATCATCAACAAAAAAACAAGTTGCAACAACACTTCCGTTAAGCGTTAGTGATAAGCTCGATGCAATTGCAAAACGAGAGGATCGATCAAAACGATACATCATTGCAAAACTTCTCACTGAGTCCATCAATGATTATTTCAAAAAAAATAATCTCTAATCAAAAAGAATTAGAAGGGGAGGGTGTTACCACCCTCAGAAATTAATTAAAAATCTCTACAATGATGCCTTCGTAAAAAACTCTAACGGATTGGAAGTTAAAATGAGCAAAAGACCTAAAGATACTCAAGAAAGTTTTGACTTTGTAATTGAGTCAACAGAGTTGGTCAGTCAGACTTCCAGTCTCTTTGTCGCCCCACGAATTATCATGGCGTCTTCTTTATTTACCGCTAGGAATAAGAATCAACCCCGCGCCCACATCAAGCAACAGTTACTAGTAGTTGCCCCAGGGCATGGTGAAGTTCGTTATAGAGGGGAAGAGCTCAGACAATATGATGATAGAAAGGTCTGGCAGGCCATTATTGAATTAGCGAGAGAAAATAAAATTCACACGACAGACTTCACGCTCACGTGCTCTGTTTACCAGCTTTTAAAGAAAGTTGGCTGGTCATCTGGCGGTAAAGATTACGCGCATCTCAAAGAGTGCCTAGAAAGACTCAAAGCAACGGCATTAACGGCAATGAGCACCTCCGGAAATGAAATAAAATCTGTTTCATTAATTGGTCGATTCACTATCTCTGGGGCTACGACAGCACGAACAGCTGAAAGCAAAATTTCTCTCGATCCAGAAATTTATAAACTGTTTCAACGAGGCGATGTCACATTCTTAAGCATGGACATCATGAAAGAAATGCCAGTATTGACTCACAAGGTTTATGAAATCACTAAAGCAAACTGTGAGCAGAAATTAAGCGTGGAAGAGTACATGCATCTTTCCGGAAACGACTATAAAAATATTCGTCAGTTCAAGGCAAAGTTGAAAGCAGCCCTAGGCCAATTGAAACATGGTGGTTACATCAAAGATTGGGAAATCAGCGCAGACAATATTGTTGAAACAAAAGAAGAAGCTCCAGAAGCGCTTGTTTTGGACAATGAATAATCTCAAAAATATCGGGTTATGAGTGACGGCGTACGGGCATGCTGATGCGACTAATCAATAGATTCACGGGTTTTGAGTGACGCTCTCTTGCTTATAATCTTATGGAATATCGGGTTATGCGTGACGCCTTAGTCCAAAAATCTTTAAAACTAACGGGTTATGAGTGACACTTACCCATTTTCCTCTCTAAATTGGCCTGTAAATTAACGGGTTTTGGGTGACGCTGTCCTCTTTAAAGCTCAATCAGGGCAACAGGTTTAGAGTGACGCCGCTTTCTTGAATCAATACTTCACCTCTCACATATCGGGTTATGAGTGACAAACAGCTTAAAAACAGTGGAAAACCCTATAAATTCACGGGTTTTGGGTGACGCTTTGCAGTTTTATCAAGATCAACTGGCATAAATATCGGGTTATGGGTGACGCCTCCTGAATAATATTCAAGAAACATACTGAATCCACGGGTTATGAGTGACGCCTATCATTGAACCTTATTGCATTAACCCTATTAAATAACGGGTTATGGGTGACGCTCATCCTCTATTCATGCAATGGGTCGCTCCAATGGGAGCTAAAAACTCAGTAAAAGAAGCCTGAAAGCCTTTTAAATAACGGGTTATGAGTGACACCCATAAAAATAAATTATCGGGTTTAGAGTGACGGAACATCACTAATGCCGCCGTTATTACCGGGTTTAGAGTGACGGAATGATATAAAAACAGAATACGTTATATTTTTATAGTGCTAAACAATACATCGGGTTATGAGTGACAAATCTCACGCATCCATTGGTATCAAATGATTACAGATATTAAAAGAAAGTAAAAATAAGTGATGTTTTTTCACTAATCCTTATGTTTATAGACAAGGGGTCTTCATTCAATTAATTATATGTCCGCCTCAAAAACTAAGACCCAGAAGAGAACAGCATGATTTAAAGCCCAACGAAAACTTTATTCAAAGTTTTTTCATTTTTATCAGGGCAAAAAAAATCCCCAGGTTGCCGCCCGAGGATTTTGTTGAGCCCCTAAAAACACCACATCCCTAGAGCGCTACAACGTCCACATCGCCAATGTAGCGTATGTGGTTCTTTTTTTCAAAAAGGAGCCTGCTGTGCCCACTCTCCCTAGTGTTAAACACTTCCCTATTTATTTTAATGTCTTCGATTCTTATCTTGAGAAGATCGAAAATTTAGAAGCTTCCGTTCTTTTTTCACGACTTCAATACCATTGCAGTCATTCAAAAATTATTCGAGAAGGGAAGGTCTGGTTCACTCGTCAAAAAGCTGAGATGGCTAGTTGGTTTAAAATAAGCACTTCAAAACTAGATACCTTGCTCAGACTCTTAGAAGAGAAGGGTCTTATTTCGTGCAAGAGTTTTAAATATCAAAATATTCGGCAATTACATATCAGTGTTCCAAATTGCCAAACCGGCTATGTGAATTTTGCCGTCTTAGAACAGGCCATCGCATTATGTGGCAGCCTCAAAGAGGCCATGATCTTTTTAAGAATCTTGTACCACTATCAACACTCATCCATTGAGATTGAAGGATTAAAGTGGTTCACAAAATCAAGAGAAACCCTCGCTTCCTGGGCGCTCATCAGCGTTAGAACGCTGGACACCTTTTTAAATAATCTTGAACGAAAAGGGCTCTTTATGAAAAGAACTTACAAATGGAATGGCGCTCCTCAATCTCACTTTCATATTCCAGAAAGTACCGTTCGTGCATTGACGCCAGAAAAAATAATCACGACTTATTCACAAGAACTTTGCAATATCGATCCTGCAAAAATCAAAGTCCCTTATATAGAAAATATAAATCAAACAAAGCAAACAAAAGTAAATAACACTACTAACCACCTAGAGAAAAGAAGCAGTGATATTAATTTTTTAAATCAAGACGCTAAAGAAATTAAAACAAATCTAAGTCAAAGGCAGGTTAGATATCTCGAAGGCTCTTTAAAAAATCTTATGGGAAGAGATCAATTAAAAATTTCTAATCCTCAAGAGCTTCTTGAGCAATTAAAATTTTCAGTTTCAAACTGGGTTAGCACACAAAAACTATCATTCGCACATGCGGTTAATCGGGCTTGTTCGGTTATAAAAAATGGTAACTGGAGAACGCCCATAGGCTTTAACAAGCATTCAGACATTGGTAAAAAATATCATGAGGCTATCGTTCAAAAAGAACAGGTTGAAGAAAGTAAAAAACATCGAGAAATGACAAACGACAATGATTTGTTATTAATCATGAATGAAATTGGAAAACTAAAAGCCCGTGTTATTAGCGAGAATAATGATTTGAAAAAAGAGCTAATACAGGGTCAAATTTCTCGCTTGACCTCGGAATATTCTGATTTGAAAAGGTCTTCAGACATTCATTGGAATCAAAACTTTTTAAAATCAGCCTAACGGGTTTTGAGTGACGCCCCTGATGAATAAATTTAAAATGCCTTCCAATTTTTTACCAAGATGATGTCATAGTGACATCGCATATTTTTCCAGAAGAGAAATAATAATGAATCTTCAAATCCAAGCCATTCCTGCTTTTAAAGATAATTATCTATGGCTGATTATTCATCCAGAAAAACTAGAAGCCTTAGTTGTTGATCCAGGCGATGCTCAGCCAATCTTAGAAGCACTGGATTCACAGGGCTTAAGCCTGGCTGGAATTTTAATTACCCATAAACACCATGATCATATTGGCGGAATCCAAGCGCTCTTAGAAAAATTTGATGTCCCTGTATTTGCTAATCCTGTCGAGAATATTCCATGGATGACGAATCCAGTTTCAGAGCAAGAAGAAATCCATATTAAGCATTGGCCGTCTATCCAAGTCATAGAAGTGCCTGGTCATACCCTGGGTCATGTGGCCTATTTAATCGGGTCGAATTTATTTTGTGGAGATACCTTGTTTGGCGCAGGTTGCGGACGTTTATTTGAAGGAACGCCGGCTCAAATGTTTGAGTCCCTGAGTAAGATTAAATCTTTACCGGACGAAACAATGATTTATTGCGCGCATGAGTACACGTTGAAAAATTTAAGTTTTGCTGAATTTTTAGAACCTGAAAATATTCAAATTAAATCCAGGATTCGTGAGACAGAAGATTTAATAGCTCATGGCACACCCTCTGTGCCATTTAGTTTAAAAATAGAGAAAGAAACCAATCCATTTTTGCGCTGTGATCAGAGGGCTATAAAAAAAGCCGTAGAGAAAAAATTGGGTCAGCGCTGTGAGACAGAAATAGAAATTTTTAGATGTTTAAGAGAATGGCGGAACGAGTGGTGAGCCCGCCAATAATAAAATAAAAAAGAGATCTAAAGTGCCAGTCGCACTAATGATGATAATATGGCGACACATAAGAACAACGGAGACCTTTTAAATGTACGTCATGCAATACGCGATCACTTTACCAGCAGATTATGACATGAAGATCATCAGAGACCGCGTGGCGAAGAGGGGGCATTTATTGGATCAGTTCCCTGGGCTTCACACGAAAGCCTATCTTATCCTGGAGCGCGGTGTTGATGGTTCGCCTATTAATCAATATGCACCGTTTTATTGCTGGAACGCTATTGATGGAATGACAAAATTTTTATGCGGTGGCGGAGGATTCTCGGGCGTTGTTGATTCATTTGGCCGTCCTGAAGTGCAGCATTGGGCAGGGTTAGTTTATGAAGATGGTCCTGCAAAAAACGCTGTTCCGCTTATTGCTACTCGCTATACAGAAATGATTCCAGAGCATAAAGACCCAGAAATTTTTGTTCAGCAGGCCATTAAAATATTAAAAAACCGCTCTAAGTGGTAGTGTTTAAATAACTGTGTCACCTCTTAGAAATTGTTATTATTTTTAACATAAAGAGAGGTAAACATGGACAACAGTAAAATAGATTTTTCAAATTTTGATTTTAATGACTTCAAGATTAACGCATTGGGCCAACTGAAGGCAGG
>CAMCUU010000062.1 GCA_945879065.1 Francisella tularensis subsp. holarctica | reverse complement strand
CCTTTCCTATTAGATAGCTTGATCTGAGCCCGTACAATTCAAGATTTTTCAAGAAAAACTTAAGGCTAATTGGAAGCCCTCGCCGGGGAGAGACGATATCAAGCAGCTAATTCCCAGCAGCTTGAATCATCGGAAAAGTCGAACATCGCCTGAGCGCAGTATTCAGCAGCTCGAAAATCAAAAGAAAAAAATATCGAAAAATAAAAGCTCACGCAAAACCTTGATCTGAATTTACTAAAACCAGTACCCTTACTGGTTTTTAGTATTTTAAAAAGGGTGGTTTGGATGAGTGGAGTTTCTGGTGGTCATGTAGCGCATGTAAAGCCGTTGAGCTTGGAGGGTTTGTTAAAACTTATTAATCATGTGAGGTTGCGAGATCGTATTTTGACCGATGAGGAAGAGTATTTAGATCCTCAGGGTTATTTAATTTTGAATCCCTTGCGTGGCGATAATAATCTGCTCATTTTTCATGTTGCGCTGGAGCTCACGCGAGATAATTTATGCGCCGCTGCTGAAGCTTTATTGCCCTTTTTTTACGAGCGAGACTGCTTTGTCAAATTTTTATTGAGGCCCGAGGTTTTATTAAAAGCAGAAAGAGGGGCTGCTGGAGCTGGAGCTGGAGCTGGAGCTGGAGCTGGAGCTGGAGCTGGAGCTGGAGCTGGAGAAGAGCATCTTGATCTGTCTGCAAAGGCGCTTTGTATAGCGTTTTTATATCAAGATCATGAGAAGGCTTCTTTTTTAAAAAAAGTGAAAGAAACAATGCTGAGTCTCTGGGGCATTTTAAAAGCCCATGGGGTTAGATTTTCTAGTGAGAGAGAACGACTTCCAGTAATTCCCAGGGATGATCAAGAGCCTGGTTTTTCTGAAATGACCGCTGTGAGTTCTATGAGTGCTGTTAGATTTTTTCCTTTTTCTTATTTTCTTGCAGGAAAAGCAGGAGAAAAAGTGAGTGCTTTAATCAAAGATGGGCGCATAAATTTTTCTGAAAATGATCTCAGAACCTATGGTGTTTATGACCCAGTGTTTTTTGGAAAAGCGCTTCAAAACCCTATTTTAACGGGAGATTTATTAAGAGATCACGGTTTATTGACTATTGATTTTCTCCGAGGAATTTTAAATGGCTATTTTTTTATCGAGCAGTTAAATTTTCTAGAGCAAGCGTTTGATTTGATCACTGGGAATCAGGCTCGAACCCGATATGAGTTACATGGGCGGCCGGGGTCAATTTTTGCAAATCGTAATTTGAACCATAGTGATCAGCAGCTCGACCATATTAAAATTTTGAAAGAGACTTATTCGAAAATTTTAGAGTTTATAGAGAGCAGAACTGGGCGAGGCGAGATAAGCGCGGGCTTATTAGATTTAATGGAATTTAAAACCACCCAAAGCCCATTGCTTAGTTTTAACCGAACGCGGTATCGAGCTTTTGTAAAAAACCCGACTCATACGCAAACAGAAGCTGGAAAAGTGCTGAAAAGAGCAAGAGACGCGCTTGCTTTTGCGCCAGTACCTGGAGGGTTGGAGTCGGATCCCCGCCTCGGCGAGGATGACAAAGCGGCGCCAGGGCCTACAGATTAGTTTTATAAAAACCTAGTTTTTCTTCTGAAGCATCTTAGGCAGGGTCACGCCCGTTTGGCCCTGATATTTTCCACCGCGGTCTTTATAAGACACATCGCAGATTTGATCTGATTGAATAAATAACATTTGGGCGACGCCTTCGTTGGCATAAATTTTGGCAGGTAGTGGGGTCGTATTTGAAAACTCTAAAGTCACATGGCCTTCCCACTCGGGCTCTAAAGGTGTGACGTTTACAATGATGCCACAGCGCGCATAAGTCGACTTGCCTAAGCAAATGACTAAAACATCGCGTGGGATTTTAAAATATTCGACGGTTCTGGCTAAAGCGAAAGAATTAGGCGGAATAATACAAACGTCGCTTTGAATATCTACAAAGCTTTGTTCAGAGAAATTTTTTGGGTCAATAATTGCTGAATTAATATTGGTAAAAATTTTAAATTCATTGGCGCATCGAACGTCGTAGCCATAGCTGGACGTGCCGTAAGAGACTATTTTTTGATTATCTTTATGAGTAATTTGGCCGGGTTCAAACGGGCTGATCATATTATTTTTTAAAGACTGTTCGCGAATCCAAAGATCTGATTTGATACCGGGCATAGTGGGTTAAATCCTATTTTTATTAATCATGCTGAATTTTAATGGGCGGGAATTTTACTGAATAATTCTTGGGTCGCAATGCGAGTTCTTGATGAATTTTCAGGGCGATATTTAAATAAGTTTTTGAGATTGGGTGTTCTGAATTGTCTTTATTTTTAACTACCGTAGGGATGCCCTGATCTAAGTCCTGTCTGATTTGGCTATCTAAAGGCAGCTGGCCCAGTAAATTAAGATTTAATTCTTGGCTGATTTTCTCAGCACCACCAGATCCGAAAATAGGGTCCAGATGGCCGCAATTTGAGCATTGATGGGTCGCCATATTTTCAATAATGCCCAAGATATGAACATTCACTTTATTAAACATTTTGATAGCCCGTCGGACATCTAATAAAGCTAAGTCTTGCGGCGTCGTAATAATCACAGCGCCGGTGACGGGAATTTTTTGGGCGAGGGTGAGTTGAATATCCCCAGTTCCCGGTGGTAAATCTATTAATAAATAATCTAATTCTCCCCACTGGCAGTCGTTTAATAATTGTTTCAAAGCGGTGGATACCATGGGGCCGCGCCAGATCATGGCTGTATTTGTATCCACTAAGTAACCAATCGACATGGTCTTGATTCCATATTTAATAATGGGATCAATGCTTTTTTGATCTTGGCTCGTAGGGGCATCGAAAGCGTTGATCATGAGGGGCAAAGAGGGGCCGTAGATATCAGCGTCTAATATGCCCACTTTGGCGCCTAATTGAGACAGCGCTAAAGCAAGATTAATGGCCGTTGTTGATTTGCCGACGCCGCCTTTTCCAGAGGCAATGGCAATAATATTTTTAATGCCCGGAATGGTTTTCAATCCGGCTTGAACTTGATGAGATTTAATTTCTTGAGAGTTGATTAGCATAATTTTGGTTTATGTCTGGTTTATATAAAAAGTCGCGCACTATACCATAGGGGTTTGTGATCACTACTGGGAAAAACATCTTGAGCAAAAAAATTCATATTTTGGGTGTCGCAGGAACTTTTATGGCTGGTATTGCAACCATTGCAAGACAAATGGGCTATGAAGTCACGGGGTCGGATCAGCATTGTTATCCGCCGATGAGTACGTATTTAGAAAATTTAGGGATTGGGATTTCAGAAGGTTTTTCAGAAGAAGCTATAAAATATTTAGATCAAAAAGAACAAGATCCAGACAATACAGAAATAATTATCGGCAATGTCATGCGTCGTGGCATGCCTGTGATTGAAGAAATGTTAGACCGGCCAATGGATTTAGTGTCTGGACCCGAGTGGCTTGAAAATAAAATTTTAAAACATCGCTGGGTTTTATGTGTGTCTGGCACCCATGGCAAAACAACGACGGCGTCGATGCTGGCTTGGATTTTAGAATTCGCAGGATTTAATCCAGGATTTTTAATCGGCGGCTTGCCCAGTAATTTCGGCGTCTCAGCGAGATATACAGGCAGTGATTTTTTTGTGATTGAAGGTGATGAATATGACACGAGTTTTTTTGATAAAAGATCTAAATTTATTCACTATAAGCCCAGGACTTTGATTATTAATAATCTTGAATTTGATCATGCAGATATTTTCGATGATTTAAAAATGATCCAAAGGCAGTTTCATCATTTATTAAAAATTTTGCCTAAACATGGTCGGGTGATTTACCCCGAGAATATAAATACTCAGGCCATTTCTGAAGTTTTAAGCTGGGGCTGTTATAGCGAGCAGGAAAAAATTGGAAATAAAAATAGTTTTTGGGCCCAAATAAATAATTTAAATAATTTAAATATTTTTTATCAGGAAAAATTAGTCGGCGAAATTATCTGGGATTTACTGGGTCAGCATAATATTAATAACGCTCTGAGTGCGATTGCTGCGGCGCATCATGTGGGTGTTCAGCCTGAAATGGCTGTGAAAGCGCTGTGTGAATTTAAAGGGGTTAAGCGCCGGATGGAATTAAAAGGCGTGGTTAATGATATTTATCTATTTGATGATTTTGCCCATCACCCTACAGCGATTAATACGACTTTAGAGGGTTTAAAAAATAGATTAAAAAATAATATTAAATCTGGAAGATTAATCGCCGTCTTTGAGCCCAGATCTAATACTTTGAAATCAGGATTTCAGAAAGAATTATTGGCAAGATCTTTTAGCTTGGCTGATCAAGTATTTTTATATCAGGGCGCTGGAGTTAAATGGGATATTAAAAAGACTTTTGAATTAGAAAATATTTCAGCACAAGTATTTTTAGAAATAGAAGATTTAGTTTTAAATTTAAAAAATAATTTGCGACCTGGAGATCATGTTTTAATCATGAGCAATGGGGGCTTTGAGAATATTCATGAGAGATTATTAACGGCTTTGAAAGCATGAAAGAAAGCATGAAAAATTATTTATGGATTGGCCTGCCGGGTTATAAAGATTTAAAGCCAGAAGATCTAGAAAAATTAAAGTCTGAGAAGATTGCTGGGGTGATTTTATTTAAAAGAAATTTTGAGAATAAAAATCAAATTAAAAATTTATGTTTAGAAATTAAAAAAATAAATAAAAATCTTTTAATTGGCGTGGATCAAGAAGGTGGTCCGGTTCAAAGATTATTAGGCGATGGGTTTAGTAAATTATTATCTAGCACTGAGATTGGTGAGGTTTATAACAAAGATAAAAATTCAGGATTAAATCTGGCCCGTGAGCGGGGCTTAACCATGGCGCGGGAATTATTAGAAGTAGGGATAGATCTCAGTTTTGCGCCGGTTGTAGATCTTGGAAATAAAGAATCTCAGGTATTAAAAAACAGGACTTATAGTGAAAATATTAATACGGTGATTGACTTAGCTAAGGCTGAAATTCAAGCCATGAATTCACTGGGTTTAATGGCGGTTATTAAACATTTTCCAGGTCATGGGGGTGTGAGTTTAGATACGCATTTAGAAAGAGCGGTAGATTTCAGAAGTTTGGAAGAAATAGAAAATAAAGATCTGAAGGTTTTTCAGGATTGTATGAATCCCCCTCTCTGTCCCTCGATTTCATCTTCGGGCCTGTCTCTCCCGCAAGGGGAGAGACGAAATCAAGTAAGTCATTTAAATATCATGGCCTCTTGGGTGATTTACCCAGAAATAGATAGTTACCCGGCCTGTTTTTCAGAAATTTTATTACAAAAAATCTTGCGAGAAAAATTAAAATTTCCTGGAAAAATATTCAGCGATGACATGGGCATGGAAGCAGCGAAATATTTTAAAACGCCTGAAGAATGTATTGCCAGAGCATTAAAAGCAGGCTGCGACTATGTTTTGCTCTGTAATAATTTTGAAGTGATTAATAAAGTTTTAGCTGGAAATTAAGCATGCCTGTATTAATAGAATTAAAAAATATCCATAAGACTTATCATATGGGCGTAGATGATCTAAGCGGGAAAAAACAGCATGTGCTCAGAGGGGTGAATTTAAAAATTCATCAGGGAGATTTGATTTCTATCATGGGTCAGTCGGGCTCTGGAAAGTCGACCTTAATGAATATTATGGGCTTGTTAGATCAGCCAACTTTAGGCGACTATTTTTTTGCTGGAGATAATGTAACTGGTTTAAGTACTAATCAATTGGCTGAGATTAGAAATCGAAAAATTGGTTTTGTGTTTCAATCATTTTTTTTATTACCTCGAATGAATGCTTTGCAAAACGTGGGCTTGCCTTTGTTATACCGCGGTTTGAAAGAGCTGGAGATAGAAAAAAAATCCTTGGCCATGCTGGAAAAAGTAGGCATGGGACCCTGGGCACATCATCGGCCGAATGAATTGTCTGGAGGGCAGCAGCAGCGTGTGGCGATTGCGAGGGCTTTAGTCGGGGAGCCTGACTTGATTTTGGCGGATGAGCCTACGGGGGCTTTAGATCCTAGGATTGGCGGGGATGTGTTGAATTTATTAATTAATTTAAATAAAGATTTAAAAACAACTTTAATCATGATTACTCATGACCCGAAAGTTGCGGCTTATTGCCGTCGGGGCTTAGTCATGGATTTAGGGTGCGTGGAAGAAAATAAATAAAAAAGTGAGAAAGATGAGTAGTGAAATGGCTGGTGAAATAAGTGGTGAAATAAAATTTGTTCACTTGAGAACCCATACGGATTATTCCATTGTTGATGGGTTAATTTCCGTGGATAAAATTTTTCCAGCAGTGAAATCTTTAGGGATGGATGCGTGTGCCGTGACGGATCTGATGAATTTTTATGCGGTGATTAAATTATACAAAGCCGCTAAAAGTGCTGGAGTGAAGCCTATTTTTGGCGCGGATGTATTAATAAAAAACAAAGATAAAAATAAAGATCAGACTCAAGAAGCGCCTTTTTTATTAACTTTACTTTGTCAAAATAATCAGGGTTATCAGTCGCTCACAGAATTAATTTCGAGAGCTTATTTAGAAGGCGAGAGAATCCAGGGTATTCCTGTTTTAGAGCAGTCTTGGTTGGACTTAAAATCTTGTGCGGGTCTGATTGCTTTGTCAGGCGGTTTAGAGGGTGACATAGGGCGATTAATTACTCAGGGGCATATTGACCAAGCTAAAAATAATTTAAATGCTTGGCTGAATATTTTTGATCAAAATAGATTTTATTTAGAGCTACAAAGATTAGGTAAGACAGGAGAGCAGGATTATATAAATCAGGCTTTGCAATTAGCGCAGTCTGAAAATATTCCAGTGCTTGCAACGCAAGATGCTCGGTTTTTAAATCCTGAAGATTTCGAAGCCCATGAAGTTCGTCACTGTGTTCATGAAGGGGTGGTTTTAGAAGACCCGCGTCGAGAAAAAAAATACACGCCTTATCAATATTTAGCCTCGCCGGATTACATGGCCCAATTATTTGCTGATATTCCAGAGGCTTTGGAAAATACTGTAGAGATTGCCAAGCGCTGTTCTGTGAAATTTAAATTAGGTAAAGCCTATTTGCCTGATTTTCCAGTTCCAGAAGGCCAGACTATTGAGACTTACTTAACTTACTGTGCCCATCAGGGTTTGGAAAAAAGATTAGAGATAATTTTAAAAAATAATTTAAAAAATAATAGTAAAAATACTTATCAAGAGCGCTTAGATCTAGAGCTTTCTGTGATTATTAAAATGGGCTTTTCTGGTTACTTTATGATCGTCGCTGATTTTATTCAGTGGGCGAAAGATCATGATATTCCCGTGGGGCCTGGTCGGGGTTCTGGAGCGGGGTCTTTAGTCGCTTATTCTTTGGGGATTACGGATATTGACCCCCTACCTTATGATTTATTATTTGAAAGATTTTTGAATCCAGAGCGGGTTTCCATGCCTGACTTTGACGTCGATTTTTGCATGGATGGTCGTGATCGTGTGATTGAATATGTCATGGATAAATATGGGGCATTGGCGGTCTCACAGATTATTACTTTTGGAACCATGGCCGCTAAAGCCGTGATTCGAGATGTGGGAAGAGTCATGGCGCATCCCTATGGTTTTGTAGACTCTATTGCGAAATTAATTCCCAATGATATCGGCATGACTTTAAATAAAGCCCTGGAGAGCGAGGTTTTATTAAAGCAAAGATATGAGCAAGAAGAAGAAGTTAAAAATCTAGTCGACATGGGTTTAAAGCTGGAAGGGACGATTCGTAATGTTGGGAAGCATGCAGGAGGAGTGGTGATTTCACCGTCGAAGCTTTCTGATTTTTGTGCGGTCTATTGCGAAGAAGGGTCAAAAGCCCTGGTATCTCAGTTTGATAAAGACGATGTTGAAGCCGTTGGTTTAGTAAAATTTGACTTTTTGGGCTTGAGAAATTTAACCATTATTCACTATGCGCTTAAAAATATTAATCAAAATAATATTAATAAAAATAATAATAAAATATTAGATATTAATTTAATTCCCTTAGATGACTTGAAAACTTTTGAGTTATTAAAACGCTGTGAGACCACGGCTGTATTTCAGCTGGAGTCTCGGGGGATGAAAGATTTAATTCGAAGGCTCCAGCCCGATTGTTTTGAAGATATTGTTGCTCTAGTCGCTTTGTTTAGACCGGGGCCGCTCCAGTCAGGGATGGTTGATGATTTTATTAATCGTAAGCATGGTCTGGCTAGTACGGCTTATCCGCATCCGGATACTGAAAGTATTTTAAAGCCGACTTATGGGGTGATTTTATATCAAGAGCAGGTGATGCTGATTCCTCAAGTATTGGCTGGATATACTTTGGGTGGTGCGGATATTTTGCGTCGCGCGATGGGTAAGAAAAAGCCTGAGGAAATGGCTGAGCAGCGATCTGTGTTTATCGATGGGGCTAAAGCAAATGGCATTGCAGAAGATATTTCTTCAGGGATTTTTGATCTCATGGAAAAATTTTCAGGCTATGGGTTTAATAAATCTCACTCGGCCGCTTATGCCCTCGTCGCTTATCAGACGGCTTATTTAAAAGCCCATTATCCCGCTGAATTCATGGCGGCTGTTTTATCTTCTGATATGGACAATACGGATAAAATGGTTGTCTTTATTGAAGATGCTAAACAGATGGGTTTAAAAATAATTAATCCCAGCGTGAATCATTCTTTTTACAGATTTACGGTTTCTGAGAGTGAGGGAGATTCCCAATCCATTATTTTTGGCCTAGGGGCCGTCAAAGGCCTGGGCGAAGCGGCGGTTAATTTAATCGTCGAAGAGCGAGAAGCGCGGGGTAATTTTAAAAATCTATTTGATTTCTGTGCGCGCTTAGACCATCGAAAAATAAATAAAAGAGCCCTAGAAGCTTTAGTCAATTCAGGCGCTATGGATCAGCTGGGGCCATCCCGAGAAATAATCTTTGCGTCTTTAGATTGCGCAGTGCGTTGGGCGAATCAGCAAGTGCAAAATTCGCAAAGAGGTCAAGATGATTTATTTTCTCAGGCCCAGAATCAAACGGCACAGCCTGAATTTGTAGGGGTATCTATACCTAGCCCTATTTTTACTAACCCCGCCCAGTTATTAATTTCCAGGTATCTAAAAGAGCGTGAAACTTTGGGGGTGTTTTTAACAGGCCATCCCTATGAGATTTATCAAAAAGATTTAAATTTATTAAAAATTCAAAATCTCAAAGATATAAAGCCTTCGCCTAAAAATAAAAAAGAGCTGCTCCAGAAAGTCGCTGGAATGATTACTGAAACGCGAAAAATTAAAACAAAACGCGGATCAATTATGATGATTCTAGTTTTAGAAGATGGGGTTTCTAAGCAAGAAGTGACTGTGTTTTCAGATGTCTTAGACAATTTTTCAAATTTAATTAAACAAGATGCCTGTGTGGTCATAGAAGCCCAGGTCTCTCATGATGATTACTCGGGAAATTTGAGAATTTCAGCCAAAAATATCATGAGCTTGGAAGAGGCCAGGATTAGATATGTGAAATCTTTAACTTTATTTTTAAATCATGAAATTAATCTGGAAAAATTAGAGCAATTAAAAATAATTTTAAATCAGTATCAAAATAAGGGCGCTGCGAGATTAAAAATCCAATATCAAAATCAATCATCAGAAGTCTTATTTGAACAAGATTCTGGGCAAACTATTTTGCTCTCAGACGCTTGTTTAAATAATTTAGAAAATCTCTTGGGTTGTGATCATTTTAAATTGGATTGAGCAGAAGCTTGTGTTAATTTGCCGGCCGGTTTTTTTTATTTTTATTATTACTAGGAGTGTTTTTATATGTCAGGATTTTCTAGATTTTTTAATTTTGAATTTAAACCTAATCAAATAGCGAAAGCTGTTTTAGGTTTTTCTGTGGCGTCTTTCGCTTCTTTGCCTCGAGTGATTAGAGCAGTAGATCCTGCGCCCACGGCCAATGATGAGTCCCCAAGTAATATTTATATCATCATTGGTGCATGCACCGGTGCTATAGCACTGGGCTGTATGTTTGCTATTGTTTGTCATCAATGCTGTAAAAATCGCGCTCAACAAAGAGCTGCGCAACAGCAAGAGATGGTGGTTGCTGGGGCGCCTGAGACGGCTTTGGCGATTAGTCTTTTAGATCCTGCTGCTAAGCGGGAGGCTCAAAATGCTGTGTGGATTGGAGAGTGTTCATCTAACTGTGTCACCCAGTTCATCATTTGAGCCCTAAATTCAATCTACCGTCAAAGTAGATGTGAAGCTGAGAAACGATGAGCGCCCAATTGTGCATAGGCTGATTCCATTTTGCCAGCACTTTTTGACACCCACAG
>CAMCUU010000061.1 GCA_945879065.1 Francisella tularensis subsp. holarctica | reverse complement strand
CTCTATTTTTGAATACATCGAACTTTTTTATAACCAAGAAAGAATGCACTCAACCCTCAATTATTTATCGCCTAATGAATTTGAAGAAAATTATTTTAATCAACCCGTTTATCCGTTAGCTAACTGTTTACTAAAACGTTGACAGATCATTCTGAGTAAGATTCATGCCTTCAGTTTCCTTGTTTTGCTGATCATTCGTTGAAAAATAATCATGCAAAATTCGGAAACTGATTTCATTTAGAACATAAAATTATTTGCCACTTCCCTATTAAGCAGGGACGAATACAAGATTCGCCCCTACACCCTTCAGAACCACTAAAACCCCGAAGTAATGGGATATCTCCAGTCTTTATCAAACGCTCTACTAGACATTTTTACCCCAATCGCAGACTGACGGCGTTTATATTCACTGCGTTTAATTAAACCAATCACTTTACTCACTAATTCCACATCAAAACCCTTGGCTGCTATAGACAAAGCATCCATGTCTTCTTCTATATATAATTTTAATATGGCATCCAAAATTTCATAATCTGGCAGTGAATCTTGATCGGTTTGATTTTCTCTTAATTCAGCCGACGGTGGTCTCATAATAATTCTCTCTGGAATCATCTCAGACACTGAATTTCTATAATGCGCCAGGGCATAAACATCTGTTTTATACACATCTTTAATCGGCGCAAATCCCCCTGCCATATCGCCATATAAAGTCGCATAACCCACGGCCATTTCGCTTTTATTCCCGGTAGTTAAAACCAAATCTCCAAATTTATTAGACAGTCCCATCATGATTAAGCCCCGACAACGGGCCTGTAAATTCTCTTCAGTAATATCAGGCTCTGTGCCGGCAAAACTTTCAGATAAAGTTTTCAAAGCCGTTTGGAATAAAGGCTCAATAGATATAATTTTATAATTCACACCCAGATTAATAATCATTTCCATGGCGTCTGTATTACTCATCTCAGAGGTATATCTAGAAGGCATCAATACAGCTGTGACCCGCTCAGGGCCTAAAGCATCAAAGGCCAGGCTTAGAACTAAAGCAGAATCAATCCCCCCAGATAAACCTATTAATACTTTTTCAAAATTATTTTTATCCACATAGTCAAATAAGCCCAAGACCAAAGCCTCGTACATCTCTGCTTCTCTTAAGACAGGCACTCGACGTTCAGGCGCCGCTGGAATCCAAGCAGTGGGAATATCTGGAGAGAGACTGGGAAGAGACTCAAAAGAAATCAGGGCTAGTTGCTCTTTAAAACTCGGCAGCTCATGAGTCACTTCACCCTGGCTATCCATCACAAACGAATGTCCATCGAATAACAAACTATCTTGCCCACCCACTAGATAAACACTGATTAAGGGCAAGTTAGTCTCAGACACTCTTAATTTTGCAATCTCTAATCTTTCTTCAAATTTTCCAGATCTATAAGGCGAAGCATTAATCTGAATCAAAATTTGCGCGCCAGTCTCTTTAGCCTCTTGAGCGACTTCTGCACTCCAGCCATCTTCACAAATCATGATTCCACAAGTGATTCCAGCAATTTCAAAAATCGGTGAATTCACCATAGGGGTAAAATATCTTGCTTCGTCAAAAACCCCATAATTAGGCAAAATTCTTTTGCAATAAGACTTTACAGCCAGGCCATTACTAATATGCGTCACGGCGTTATAAATTAAATTATCTTCACTGAGTATGGGATGAGAAACCAAAGCATCTATACCCGAACAAGCGTTCACAATTTTCTCTAAAACCACTTCGAGTCTTTGATATAACTCTTCACGTAATAACAAATCTTCAGGGGGATACCCGGTAATAATTAACTCAGGGAAAACCACTAAGTCCGCCCCAAAATCATCACGAGCCTGCTCAATCACTTCGATAATTCTCGCAGCATTTTCTTCAATAGCCCCAACTGTCACATTCATTTGAGCCATAGCAACGCGAAACTCACCCGCTCTTTCTATCGTCATTGATTTTTACTCCCCCTATTTTTAAAAGAGGCCGATTATAGAAACCTTGAGTAAAAATGCGATGCATTAATAAAAAGAAGTTCTCAGAAAAATTTCACCAAAAAATTTAATTTCAAATTTAATTACTCGACCTTCTTTCCAGCAATTAAAAAAAATAAGATGTCGCGTTTTTTATTATTTAATTAACTATCAATAAGCGAGGTTATTTTTATGTCTGGAGCTGGAATTGGAGCTAGAACTGGAACTGGACGTGGAGCGAGAGCTATAGCTATAGCTGAAGAAAGAGCTATAGCTGAAAGTAGCCCAGACTTGACATACCGATTAATCCTAGGGGAGCAGGCATTTATTGGAAACTTTGATATGGATTTTATGCATACCCCGTTTGTTTTATCAGCTTTATATAAAACCATACTTTTTTCTCTTGGATACGATGTAATAGAGACCAAAGAATGGTCCGATAAGGTACTTGATGGGCGACTTTCTGCAACGGAAAAATTTGACTTGAACAAAAAACTTCCACTGGAGAAAGAAACTGCCGCACGACGTACCAGAGAAATTGAAAGAGAACTTGAATTTAATCTAAGAATCTCAAAGGAACAAAGAGATGAATTGAATCAAGAGAAACTGGAGCTGGAAAAAATCCAGGCCCGCAAAGAAATACCTTTAAATGCATTTGAGCAAGGTGTTTTTGATGAAAAAATTTATCCGGGTGTCATTCTTATGCAACGCCCTCACTATGATCCAGTGCTTTTAAAAGAGGTTCTTGAAAGGCGAATACCAGCAAGAGGATCAGGGTTGAAATTAATAAATATCGGTCACAAACCAATGGCTATTTATGTCTCAAAACCCATGACTAAAGAAATTTATGCACAAAGTTTGGAAATTTATAAACGCTTAAATGCCAACTCAGAGGCCAGTGAATTGTTTAATAAAACCTACGAAGGCGACCTACCTAAATTTTCTTCTTTGCGTGGAACGAGCAAAGAAGCAAAACAATCTCGCATACTAGCTCAGACTGCTAAAGCTACGACTAGAACGCTTCTCTTGGACATCATTGGTGGAGCTGAAGCTTCGAGTGGTGGCGCCACTGCTGGGGCTGGAGCTGGGTCCGCCACCGCGCCTGCAAGCGCTTCGGCGGGAGAACCTGGTGCTGGTGCTGGTGGGCCTGGTTGTTAATTAAAATACTCAGACAACGCACAACCCCTGAATTTTAGAATTCTTAAATTTTAAAATTCGGGGGTTTTTGTTTTAAACAATATAATAAATGGCCGTATCTTTTAAAAACTAGCTGGAAAATGGCCGTATTTTTCAAAAAAATACTATAAAATGGCCGTATCTTTTAAAAATAAGCTAAAAAGTGGCCATATCTTGAAAAATTCACCAAAAAAAATAGTCGTAAAACCAGAGCGCTTAAAATCAGAAAAACAGGACTTAGTCTTGAAACTTTTAGAACCAGATTTTAAGAGCATTCCAGAGCTTTTGGTTCTATTAAAAAAACAAGACCAATTAGAAATTCCAGAAAGAACTTTAAGACGCTGGCTTTTGGATTTTTTAGCGCAGGGTCTTATAGAAAAAACAGGTCAGAAAAGAGCGACAAAATATCGAATTAAAAAACCAGAAAATACAAATCAAAAATCTGAGCTCGCCATTGCTTATATTTCTCAGCCTTTGTTTAAAAGAAAACCCATAGGCTATGAGATCGATTGGCTTGAAAGTTATGAACCTAATCAATCTTCTTATTTTTCTCCTGAACAGATTCAAATTTTAATTAATTCTGATCAGCAGAGTCTTACTGCTAATAAAAACACCCCCCCTTTGGCTGCAGGGACTTATGCGAAGAAAATTTACAATCGCTTACTAATAGATCTTTCTTACAACTCTTCACGCCTAGAAGGCAACACTTACTCTCTCATAGAAACCGAACGCTTATTACTCGAAGGAATCAGTAGCGAACATAAATTAGATGAAGAGCGCGTCATGATCTTGAATCATAAAGAAGCGATTAGATTTTTAGTGGACCAAGCCCAAAAAATAAGTCCCTCTGTTTCGACCATTAAAACACTTCATTACTTACTGTCAGATGGATTAGTCCCCCTAGCAGACTCAGGACAAGTTCGAAAAAATGCGGTGCGCATCTCAGGGACAACTTATAGCCCTTTAGAGTCTCATCAAGCTTTAGAAATTATTTTGGAAAAAATTTCAGAAAAAGCGCTCAAAATTATTAATCCTTTTGAACAAAGTTTATTTTTGTTAAGCCACTTGGCCTATCTCCAGGCCTTTATTGATGTGAATAAAAGAACCTCTCGCTTGGCTGCTAATATCCCTTTGATTAAAGGCAACTGGACGCCCTTATCTTTCAACGACGTCAGCAAAGACGAGTATCTCAGCGCCATGATTTCTATTTATGAGCTGAATGAACCCGCCCCCCTTTCGATGCTTTATGTCCAATCTTATTTAAGAACCGTCGAGCAATATAAAACCATCTCTGACTCTATTAATTTCGATGAAATTCGCGTTCGTTATCGCACTGAACGCCGAGCCTTGCTTCGAGAAATTATCTTAAATAACCCCTCAGCTAAAAAATTAGCTTTACTTATAAAAACAAGTTCAGAGCAGATTCCAGAAGGCGCCAGAAATAATTTTTTAGAAGACCTTCAAGAAGACTTAGATTCGCTGGGGCCACATCAATTACCGGGCTTAGGTTTAAATCAAGAAGATTTGGATTTTTATCTTAAAAACAAACCCTAAAAAACCCCCTGATTTTTTAACACTGCTTGTTTCAACTCCAGGCCATTTTCCAGCTCTAATAACAAATCCTGACAAGAGAGCTGGCCGGGATTTAAGGGAATGGCTAAGTAAATATCTTCAAATAATTTTTTGGGATCAGAAAAATCTAAAAAGTAATTTTTAGGCAAGTCTCTTTTGGCATAGACACCTCTTAATAAATTATTTAAATAAATCTTTTCTTGCTCTGAAATTTCTCTCGGGCCTGAATTTTTACCAGCCATAGTTTTGGCGGTTTTATAAGCCTCGAACCATTGATTAATTTGATGGGGTAGCGAGCAATAAGGCGAGACGGGGTAATCTCCCAAATCTAAATCCACATGCCGTTCAAAAGTCCGAGCACCCTTGGCATAGGCCATGAGTAAAGAGCTGGACCAGTCATGATATTCATGGGTTGAAAATCCAATGGTGTGATTTTTATACCTAAATTTTAAAAGATCTATTTGATTCAAATTTAAATCTTTATCTTCCGTAGGATATAAAGCCACGCAATGATTAATAGCCAGATCAATATTTTTCTTTTCGAAAAACTTCACCATGAGATCTATTTTTTCTAGATCCGCGCCTCCTGTTGAACAAATAACAGGCTTATTTAATTCAGCAATCTTATGTAACAAAGGCCAGTCATTAATATCTGAACTAGCGATTTTAATAATGGGCAAATTAAATAACTCGCACCAATGGACAGACTCTTCGTCGAAGGGTGTCGCCATCGGGATAATTTCATGAGATTTAATATGGTTAATTAAGATCTTAAAATCTTGAAAACTTAAAGCTGTTTTCTGGGTTTTATGGACATAGCGCAGATCAGCTCTATTTAAAAAATCAGCATGAATAAAATGCGGGACATCTCGAAATTGTAATTTGATCGCGGCTTTGATTTTATTTTTTTTAATAATCTCAGCGTAGGCATCAATAATTTTTATCCCGCGATCAAGACATCCCCAGTGATTATTTGCCAGCTCTAAAATAAATAAATCTTCGAAAATATTTTGATTATTTTTTATTTTTTCTATCTCTTCAATCATGCGTCTGGCTCTAGAATTTTGGGGATCAGCAAGTTATCCATCAGTTCTTCAAATGGCAAGAAAGGAGCCAAATTTTCCAAGGGTTGAGAGACCATTTTTCCACTGGGTAATTTTCTCGACGCCGCTTTGGGTGCAAATGGAACCGCTTGGACCATGACTTCAAATACAGAAGGCTGATTATTTTTAAATAATTCTAGATTTTCTAGATTTTCTAAATCTTTGAGACTTTCTATTTTTTGATAATTTAATCCAAAGGCTTGGGATAAAATTTTAAAATCAGGAAAGCCTAATTCACTATCTTCGCCACAGCCTAAATAAGGCAGTCCGAAATAGCCTTTTTGGGTCTGCCTAATAGATAAATACCCGCCGTTATTAATTAAAAATATTTTGATATTAAATTTTTTAAATCCAATCTGGGCGAGCTCTTGCAAATTCATCATGATGCTGCCGTCTCCAGCAAGGCAAATAATTTTTTGTTTTGAGTAAGTATGCGCGCCTATAGCTGCTGGTAAGTCATAGCCCATGGACGCCGACCCTGAATTAGAAAAAAGTCTTGTTTTAGATTTAATTAAATAAGTCTGGAAAGCGACCACACAGGCCGTGGCATTGGCCGTTACCGTAATGCTTTCTTCGGGCAATATTTGAGATAAATGACGCATAAAAACATAGGGGTGAATGGGTGAATTTATTTGAAAATATTCAGGCAAAACTGTTTTGTATTTTTTAACTCGGGCTTTACACCAGGCGAGCCAGTCTGATTTTTCTAGATTTCGTCTCTTCCCCTGCGGAAGAGACAGCTCTGAAGGCGAAGCCAAAGAGCAGAGAGGGGGAAAAATGCCAGAGACTAAATCAATAAAATCAGGAATAAAAACCTTCAAATCCAAATTTATTTTTAAATCAATTTTTAAATATTGTTTATCTAATTCAGCCTGATCAATATCCACCATTATTTTATAAGCCGCTCGCGCAAAGCTTTCGAAAAAATACCCTACTTGCCTAATATTTAATCGACAGCCCAGTATGACTAAACAATCAGAATTCTGAACCGCAAAATTCCCCGCCCTATCCCCCACGGTTCCAGGTCTTCCCGCATATAAATCATGATCATCTGGAATTAAATCATGGGCATTAAAAGCAGTGACGACGGGGATTTTAATAAGCTCACATAATTTTAAAAAATTTTCTGCTTGGCCTGAAATTCTTATTCCAGTGCCGATTAAAATGACAGGACGCTGGGCTTCAGATAATTTTTGAAAAATCATGTCATAGCATTGATGTCGTCTCTCCCCTCGAGGGAGAGACAGGACCTCAGATTTATCTGAGGGACAGAGAGGGGGAAAACCATCAAATCCGATTAATTCTTCTGGATTAATCTCTGCCCCCTGAATATCTAATGGTATGTCTAACCATACGGGGCCAGGTCTTCCTGATTGGGCGAGGTATAAAGCTTTTTCTAAGTGAAATTTAATCTGATTTTTATCATTAATAACTTCAGCATATTTAGTCATAGTCTTAACAGTCGAGACAATATCCCACTCTTGATCACCCAGCTGTCTTAACTCTAAACCAGAATATCTGGACATAGTCTCTGTTTTGACTTGACCTGAAATAATCAGCATCGGAATAGAGTCTGTATAAGCCCCAAACACGCCGTTTAGGCTATTGAGCCCTCCAGGTCCGGTGGTCACATTCACTACCGCTATTTTTAAACTTAATCTTGCATAAGCTTCAGCAGCCATGGCGCAGCTTTGTTCATGATGCAAATAAGTAGTATGTAATTTTGAATGTGAACCCAAAGAATGATTTAAATGCATGGCCCCGCCGCCGGTCACCATGAAAATATCTTTAATATTTTGACTGACTAAAAATTCGGCAAGGTAATCTGTTAGCTTCATAAAATTCTTTAATCCCTATAAAAAATAAAAAAAGGCGCCTGCTTAAAAAAAACAGGCACCCTAACAGAGATTAAAAAGATTAAAAAAGGGGGCTAGCGACTACTCGTCTCATAATGGCCTATATTCATGCGTCGAATAAACAATTCGCTCAGCGCGTGCACCGTTAGAACTAGCGCAAGAAGAGAAGCAAGAAGAAACCTTGCTGCAAAAACCACCTTTAAACCAATCCACCTTATAAGCGGCCAGCGTTGCAAACGCTCCAAAAACACACCCAATGGCAATGGAAGCCGCCCAGATCCCTGGATGTAGGCTGGTCTTCGTAATTGCAAATAATTCCAAAGCACCGGCACCAAAACCAGCTGAGAGTATGGAAGCAAAAAGAGTCGGTGCAACCAGTTCTTTTTTATTAGCAAAGGCAATGGCTGCAGCAGCCACCACCGCTGTTCCCGCCATGGCGGCATAGCGGTATAAAGGATGACCGTGCAGTAGATGAGAGACGCCTAAAAAAACCTCACCTGCGCCAGCTAATAAAACAATAGCGCTCGTTGGATTAACCACGACATTCAGTACTTTGGAACCACATCCTGACATAATTTAATACTCCCTTTTATTTATTTTTAATTAACCAAAAAAATCAAAAAAAACTAGAGCGCAAATTGGAGCAAATAGATTGCTACGAGGCAAGAGGGAAAAATTGGAAAAAATAAAATAAATTATTTTGTGAATAACATACTTTAAGTCACTTATAAATTTTGATAATTTAAATCCATCTTTATTTAAGATAATTTTAGAATTAAAAAATATTTAAGGGCCCTCAATTGATCACTGAATCTCCAGGGTGCTACACTGGTGCACCACTTAAAATATACAAAGAAATAATAAACATGCCGACTAAACACCCTAGAATTAGCCTTACTTTTGAAGCGGCTTATCTCTCTATTCTTGAAAATTTAGCGATACAAGAAAACAAATCCGTTGCAAGCCTAGCCAAAGAGTTAGTCCTTGAGGCTCTAGAGCGTCGCGAAGATTACGCCCTATCTCAATTGTCTGAAAAAAGAGAAACTTCTGCTGGGAAAAAACGAGTAGCACATGATGACGCATGGCGTTGAGTATTTAGTCTCTGTGGTTGATAAAGATATTCCGAAGCTACCTAAAACCATGAAGACTTTGATTAAAACAGCCATCGAGGAGCGCTTAATGATCGACCCTTTAGGCTTTGGAAAACCGCTGCGTTATAGCCTCAAAGGTCATCGTCGTTTGCGAGTAGGCGACCATCGCGTGATTTATAGAATTAATCCTGAGACAAAAATAATTACTATTACGGCGATTAAGCATCGCAAAGATATTTACGAAGACTAATTTTTATATTTTTATAACAAACGCCGATTAATCTCCGCGACAGAATGCGCACTTAAATCCCCGGCAATATTTTCACCTAACTGACGGCTAATTCGGGTGGCTGAGAAAATACCTCGGACAATAATCTTAGGTGCGCTGTGAATATCTTCGAGATGGCTAGAAGGATCAGCCTGCTCAGAAGCTCCTAAAAGATCGCCAGACTCTTGCTCTTCCGTGACTAATAAATGCATGACGCCCAGCTCATGAATTAGTCTCACTATATGCCCCACACGGGCATTACTTAGGTCTTTATAATCTATTGCTGGCAAGTCTTCCGCCTGACGCATCATCATTCCAACAGTGAG
Source organism: Francisella tularensis subsp. holarctica (assembly GCA_945879065.1). Classification (GTDB taxonomy): domain Bacteria; phylum Pseudomonadota; class Gammaproteobacteria; order Francisellales; family CACEW01; genus CAMCUU01. The sequence goes on along the minus strand of CAMCUU010000061.1, from coordinate 1,271 downwards.
ATCTTTGGGACTCACGCCCTGCTGATGTGCAGTAATTCCCGTCAAAATAGATTGCAGCTCGCGCGAAGAAACTAAACCTAAGATTTGATCTGACCCTTCTTCAACGACTAATAGAGATTTAACCTGCGTTAATTTCATTTCTTCTAAAGCTTTATCCACGGTGATTTCTGGAAAAACAGTAATCGGCGTTTTTTCTTTAAAATCTGTAAAGACATACATAGCTGGCGAGTCTTGAGTTACTAAATCTCTCCAGCGCTCAGGATGATAAAAAGGCACGTTAGAACCTAAGGCATGTGTTTCGAGCAGACTGTATTGGGGGGCTTGTTGAGATGGCATAATAATAAAAAACTCCGGACTCCTAATTTTGAAGGCCGGTAATCTAGCGTGAAGCAAGAATCATTAGCAAGGGCTACAGCAGTTCTGTTACACTTTGCGGCTTTTTCCAGTTTTATTATTTAAATTATTTATTTGGGCCCATTACCATCATGATCATGAATTTTTATATTAGAAATTTTTTAACCCCTATTTTTTTATTTTTATTATTTTTAATTTTATTTTTATTAAACAGCTGTTCGACGAAAGACAAACCAGACCCTTATTTAAATTGGCCCGCTGATAAAATTTACGCCAAGGGTCATCATTATTTACAAAAAAATGATTACAACGATGCGATCACCGCTTACGAATCTTTAAATTCTCAATACCCCTTTAGCCTTCCCAGCAAAAACGGCGATCTAGAATTAATTTATGCGTATTATCTTTCTGGAGATTCGGCTTTAGCCTTAGCGTCTTCTGCTCGCTATTTAAAATTATATCCAACAGACACTCATGCGGATTATGCCTATTACATGGCTGGAGTGATTGAGTTTAATAACGGCCGCGGCTTCTTAGAAAAATATTTACCTTATGCCATGGATCAGCATCAAAGCGATAATTACCAATCGGCGTTTAATAATTTTAACCAAGTGATTACGCTCTTTCCCCAAAGTATTTATGCCGAAGATTGCCGTCGACGCATGATGTATTTAAATAATTCGATGGCGGATCATGATCTAGATATCGCTCAGTATTATTTTAATCAGAAAGCTTACTTAGCCAGTGCTTTAAGAGCCCAAAGTGTGATTAGCCAATACCCTGCTACACCAGCGTCTTTATTAGCCATGAAGCTTTTAGTTAATTCTTATCAGGCGATGCAGTTAAATAATTTAGCTAATAATGCAGACCAGTATTACCAAGCTAATTTAAACTCTAATTTAAATAAAAAATAATTA
>CAMCUU010000060.1 GCA_945879065.1 Francisella tularensis subsp. holarctica | reverse complement strand
TTAAGCGCGCGAGCTTAGCCTTATTTAAAATTTTTAAACTATTTAAAACACACTTAAACCACATACTTAAAACATCTTAAAAAACTCTAAACAACTCTAAAAAACTCTAAAAAACCAGCACATAAAATACCTGGACCTAAGGGGATTTTTAAAATTTTATTTTTATTATTTAAATAATTTAAAAAAACATAAAAAATTAAACTAAAGACACTGGCTATTAAAATAATTTCAAATAACTCTTCGCACCCAAACCAAGCCCCTAAAGCGCCTAATAATTTAAAATCGCCATAACCCAAACCCTCTTTGCCTGTAAAATATTTAAACACCCAATAAACCAGCCATAAAAATCCATAGCCCAAGATCACGCCCAAAACGGCTTGATTTAAGCTGGAAAACAAGTGGTTTAAATTAAAAAAAAGACCAGACCATAATAATAAAAAAACTGCTGTATCAGGCAGTCTTAAATATTTAAAATCCATGCAAGATAAATAAATTCCTAAAATTATAAAAATTAATTCAGCGCCTATTTTTTCAAAAAAAATTAAATTAACTCCCAAATTAACTCCAACATTAACTTCTGGACCCTAAGCCCTATATTTCATAAACTCGCGATTTAAAATTATTTAAAATTATTTAAGACAATGCAAAATCATCAAAACTATTCCTCTGAAGAAATTCAAAAATTTGATTCCCTAGCCTCTCGCTTTTGGGACACTGAAGCCGAGTTTAAAACCCTGCATCAAGTTAACCCTTTAAGACTAGAATTTATACAAGATCATTTATCTAATTTTAACTTTCATTTAAATTCAAAATCTCTAACCGGCTTAGACATTGGCTGCGGCGGCGGAATTTTGACAGAATCTTTAGCTTTAAAAGGCGCCCTTATGACTGGAATTGACCTTGCGCCGTCTGCTATACAAACGGCCAAGTTGCATTTATTAGAAACTAATTTAAATCTAAATTTACCTCAGCCGATTCAGATTAATTACCAGCAAATCAGCATTGAAAATTTTCTAGAAAATAATCAAAACCCAAATAATCAAAACCCAAATATTTTTTTTGACTTTATCACTTGCATGGAAATGCTCGAACATGTCCCCGACCCAGAAAGCATTATTAAAACGGCTAGTGAATTATTAAAACCAAATGGATTAATATTTTTTTCGACTTTAAATAGAAATCTAAGAAGTTTTTTAGAGGCCATTATTGGTGCTGAGTATTTATTAAAAATTTTACCCAAGGGCACTCATAGTTATGAAAAATTTATTAAACCTGAAGAGCTAGTCGCGATGGCCCGACAATTTAATTTAAAACCCATAGAAGCCCGAGAGATAAATTATGATTTATTTAAAAAAATATTTAAGTTAAATAAGCCAAAAAATAAAATTAAGACTAACTATATGATTTGTTTTGAAAAAATTTAATTTTTTATAAAATAACAAGCCTGACAAGGCACCCCCACTTCACTACGATGCTGGTCTTATTTTAAATTTTAAATTTTTAAAACTAGCCAGCGGGTTCTTCTCATGAGTCAAAATAATTCCCAAAATAATTCCCAAAATTCTCACTCCACCCACCCTCCCCACCTCACTCACTTAAAAAATAATATTCATGTATTAGGCGAAATTTTAGGCAAAGTAATCACTGAACAAAGCTCTCAGACTGACTTTGAATTAATTGAAAAAATTCGAGAGCTGTCTAAAAAAACCCGCGCTCATGAAAATATTCCAGCAGAGCAAGAATTATTTAATTTAATTCATGGCTTAAAAGATACTGAGTTATGTTTACTAGCAAGAGCTTTTGGGCAGTTCTTAAATCTTACTAACTTGGCTGAAAGTACGGAACTTGCCCGCAGTCTTCGCCATCGAGAAAATCTATTAGAAAATCTATTAGAGTCAGGAGAAATTCTCCCAGGATCTCCAGAGACTTTATTTCCAGAGCTTTTAAAAAAATCTGGCTTGAGTTCAAAAGAATTATTTGATCAAGTCTGCGCTTTAAAAATATCTTTAGTTCTCACTGCTCACCCCACTGAAGTAAAACGCCGGACTTTAATACGCCAATATCACAAAATTTCTGAATTATTAGAAAGCCAAGACCGGACTTCTTTGACTAGTAATGAAAAAAAATCGATTCAAAATCAGCTCTATCAATTAATTACTGCTATCTGGCAAACGGATGAAATTAGAAGGCAACGCCCCACACCCCAGCAAGAAGCTAAATGGGGTTTCGCAGTCATAGAAAAAATTTTATGGCGGGCTATTCCCAGCTATATGCGAAGACTGGATTCTGCTTTGTTTAATCACACGGGCTATCACTTGCCTTTAGATATCACCCCGATTCGCATGGGTATTTGGATGGGCGGAGATCGTGACGGGAACCCCAATGTGACATCGAAAGTAACTCAAGATGTTTTATTACTGGGTCGATGGATGGCGGCGGATTTATTTTTAAAAGACACGGAAGAGTTAATTCAAAATTTATCCATGCAAAACTGCAATTTAAAATTACGAGAATTATTGGCTCAAGAGAATAAAGAAAATAAAGAAATTAGAAACACTAATGAGCCCTATCGAGTGTATTTAAGACCGCTCAGAGATTTATTAGTAAATACTAAAAATTATTGCGAAGCCCAGTTAGAGGCTGAGTTAAATTTAAATAATTTAAATTATTTTAATAACCCTATTTTGACTGATCTCGAACAACTATTAATTCCTTTGGAAAATTGCAGACAGTCTTTATTAGACTGCAAGGGTCGCGCCATTGCTCAAGGCCACCTCCAGGACATGATTACACGGGCCCATGTTTTTGGATTAAATCTGGCTAAGTTAGATATTCGTCAGGAGTCGATAGAACACAGTACGGCACTGTCACAAATTACAAGAGCCTTAGGTATGGGTGAGTATGATACTTGGCTAGAAGAAGAAAAAATCGAGTTTTGCATTCAAGAATTAAAAAACCCCAGACCCCTTTTGCCTCATGGTTTAAAGCTGGAAGGCTTGAGTCAAGATGTCATTGAGACTTTTAAGATTATTAAAAATACACATCCGGACTATTTGGGCTCTTATATTATTTCCATGGCCAAAAGTGCTTCAGATATTCTCGAAGTCATGCTCTTGCAAAAAATCTGTGATGTTAAGGAACCCATGCCTGTTGTACCTCTATTTGAAACTTTAGAGGACCTGGAGAACGCACCTAAAATCATGAGGTCTTTATTTGAATCTCCTGCTTATTGCCAGCGCATTAAAAACCATCAAGAGATTATGATTGGCTATTCAGATTCTGGAAAAGATGCTGGGAAATTAGCCGCCAGCTGGGCCCAATATCAAGCACAAGCGGCTTTATCAGAACTGGCTGAAAGATTTGGCATTGAACTCACTTTTTTTCATGGTCGAGGCGGTTCTGCCGGTCGGGGTGGCGCACCCGTGCGAGATGCTTTGCTGTCTCAACCTCCAGGGTCTGTTAATGGCCGCATGAAAATCACAGAACAAGGCGAAGTGATTGAGCAAAAATTCGGCATGCCTATTTTGGCGCGCCATAATTTAATGCTTTATACCACTTCGGTCCTGGAAGCGACTTTACTACCCCCCACTCAACCCAAGCCAGAATGGATAGACATCATGAATCTCATGAGTGAAAAATCTTGTGAGGCTTATAGAGCGGTAGTGAAAGAACAATCTGATTTTGTAAGATATTTCAGAGAAGTAACCCCAGAGCCAGAACTAGGACGATTAATGATTGGCTCACGGCCGGCTAAAAGAAAAGCGACAGGCGGTGTTGAAAGTCTAAGAGCTATTCCCTGGATGTTTGCTTGGACTCAAACCCGATTAATTTTACCGGCTTGGCTAGGAGTCGGAGAAGGCATTCAAGAAGCCATCAATCAAGGTTATTTAGATAGTTTAAGACAGATGCTTTCTCAATGGCCCTTTTTCTTTTCTTTAATTGACTTATTACACATGGTCTTAACCAAAGTCGATGCGCCTATCGCCAGTCTTTATGATCGGGAGCTCGCCCCTCCTGAATTAAAATCCTATGGCGAGGGTTTAAGACAAAAATTATTTAATACTCAAAAAGCCATTGAATTATTAATTATTAAAACCAAAGAATCTGAAAAAATGGACAAGTTTCGAGAGACTTTATTTTTAAGAAATACTTATGTAAATCCAATTAATTTAATTCAAATCGAAGTGCTCAAAAGAATGAAAACTTTGGGAGATAATCCTGATTTGTCAGAAGCACTCATGCTGTCTCTCACAGGCATTTCAGCAGGGATGAAAAATACGGGGTGAATCAATTTTTCCAGGTTTCCGTCGCCCCGGCGGAGGCCGGGGTCCAGGATTAACAACAGCTACAAATTCAAATTCAGCGCTTGAATATGGCTCTTTGTTTTTTCAGGCGCCAAGCAAAAATAAGTCGAAGCAAAAAGACTCGCGCAGCTAATTAAAAAAAGTAAAAAATAAACCACAAGATCAGAAAGCTGGCCGGTTCCTTGAAAATTTCCAAAATAAGAAATCAAAGCCACGCCAAAAATATAAATCCAGACCCACAGCGACGCTTTGAAATCAAGAGAATCTCCCCGATGTCGACCAAAGAGCGCATAGTAAGACAAGAAAAATACATAGCCGATGATTAATAACAAAGACGTTTTCCAAAGAATCGGCCAGCCACTCCAATAGGTCAGTAAGGTACAAATATAAAAAGCCACGAGCGCCCAAAGCGTCCCGAGGGGTAATTTAAAAGGCCTGTTCAAATTTGGCACTTGCTTCCTTAAAGCTAGCAAACAAACCGGACCTAAGGCATAAGTCAGCGCTAACAACGACGTTAAAAAAGTGGCAATACTGGCCCAGCCTGGAAAAGGGGCGAAAAAGCAGAGGCTTAAGAAAAAATTGACAATAATGGCCGCTTTAGGATTTCCAGAAGGGTTTAATTTTTGAAAAATTTTTGGCGCATAACCAATTTTACTAATGGCATATAAAGACCGAGCGGAGACTGCGCAGTACATAATTGCAGCGGCCATCGGAGCAATGACAGCACCGACATATAAAAAAGAACTCAACCAAGTTAAATGATCCTGATTAATCACTCCAGCCATTGGACTATTTGAACCCATCAGCAATAAATTGGACCAGCCATGCACAAGATTTTCAGGGGTCATAGAGATTAAAAAACTTAGCTGTAATAAAAGATAAATAGACAAACAGGCCAAGATAGATCCAATGGTCGCAAGCGGTACAGTCACTTGCGGTTTTTTCGCTTCACCGGCCATTTCTGCGGCTTGCTTGAAGCCATTAAAGGCAAAAACAATACCCCCTGTTGAAATCGCCGAAAAAACACCATGCCAACCTAAAGGTAAAAAACCACCTGTTGTCGTCCCAGAAATTTTAGGCCAGCTGAAATAATGCACGATAATCACAAGGGCGATAAAAATAGGCAAAAATATTTTACACACGGTCAAAATACTATTGGCCTTCATGAGCAAACGTATGGAATAAACATTAAGCGCGCTGATCATCAAAGCCAAGGCCATCGCCACACAATAACCTAGCGCTGTCAAACCCCCATTAGCTTTAGTTAATGCTGGAAAATAAAAACTAATATATTGAATCACCGCCTGAATTTCCGAGACCATAATGGCTAAATAACAAAGCCAAATAATCCAAGAAAAAATCATCGACACAGAGGTGCCATGAGAAATATAAGGGATTCGGGTTGAAGACCCAGACACTGGAATCATGGAAGAAATTTCCGCAAAGGAAAACGCAATCGTTAATAAAAGCGCCGCACCAATCACCCAAGCGATAATTGATCCATTACCAGCAAGTTTTGCTGAGTAATAAGCGCCAAAAAGCCAGCCGGACCCAATAATCGCGCTGACAGAAGAGAGAAAAAGCGTTGAAGTTCCAAGATGTCGATGGTGCATAGTTTTATGACTTATAGCCTATAGATTAAATCGGGCGTGAATTGTAGGGCTCTTCGAAAAGCAAAAGCAAACTCTTATTTTTAATATTATTTCAAAGCAAAATAATATCGTACTCCTCGCGGGTATAGTTCGCTTCGACTTGAATTTTAATTGGCACGCCAATCTTAGATTCAAGATCTGCCAGTAATAACGCATGCTCTCCCTGTAAACCCACTAATAAATCTTCAGAGATTAAAATTAAATAACCCTCGGCTTTATAATCCGACGCCTCTCGCAGAATCTCTCTGTATAAATCAAAAATCATGCTCTCCACTGTTTTCACTTTGCCTCGACCCTCGCACTGGGGACAAGGTTCACAGAGATGCTGCTCCAAAGACCCTTGGGTTCTTTTGCGCGTCATTTGGACTAAGCCCAAACTGGAAATTTCTGTAATAAAAGTTTTAGCGGGATCTCGCTCTAAAACACGAGATAAAGCAGATAAGACTTGATCACGGTGTTCAGGCAAACTCATGTCAATAAAATCAATAATAATAATTCCACCCAGATTTCTTAATCTTAACTGGCGGCCAATAATTAAAGTCGCTTCCAGATTAGTTTTAAAAATGGTCTCTTCCAGGTTTTTCGCACCCACAAAATGGCCGGTATTAACATCAATCGTCGTCATGGCTTCTGTTTGATCAAAAACGACATAGCCGCCCGATTTTAATAACACTTTTCTTTGCAAAGCTTTTTGAATTTCTGCCTCAACACCGTACATTTCAAATAGAGGCGCCGCCCCCCGATAGAATTCTATTTTTTCAGCCAATCTTGGCACAAAATCTTTGGCAAATTTTGCTAATTCAATACAGCTTGATTCATCATCGATCCAGACTTTTTCAATATCTTCTGACGCGAGGTCTCTTAAAGCCCGATATTTCAAATTTAAATCTTCATAGATTAAACCCGGCTTCTTAGTCTTCGCTGCTTTTTGTTTAATGCTTTTCCATAATTTTTCTAAAAATAAAACATCTTCAGACAAGGGCTGATCTTTCACCCCTTCGGCCACTGTCCTGACGATATAACCCTCTGGATTTTTTTGATCTAAGACTTGATTTAAGACATCGCCGATTAATTTCTGAAGCCGCTCACGTTCGCCGACATCTTGGACCCTTAAAGAAATACCAATATGTTTTAAATCAGGCATGTAGACTAAGTATCGGGAGACCACGGAAAGATGAGTAGTTAACCTGGGACCCTTAGTTCCTAGAGAATTTTTAATCACCTGGACCAATAATTCTTGGCCCTCGTAAACCCATCTTCGAATATCTGCTTCTTTAGAATTCATATCGATTTCTGGGGTATTACTCCCTTCTTCTTTATAGGGCATCAAATCAGACACATGTAAAAAACCAGCTTGTTCTAACCCTAAATCAACAAAAGCCGCCTGCATGCCCGGTAAAACACGCGTGACTTTGCCTTTATAAATATTTCCCAAGAGGCCCTGATCCGCTTCTCGCTCTACAAAGATTTCCTGGAGTAAGCCATTTTCAACCAGGGCTACTCGAGTCTCATAGGCGGTTAGATTAATTAAAATTTCAGAATGAATAAGATGGGACATAATTTTTAAGATATTTCATGAATTTTCGAGCTCAAGATTATATACTCCCGCCCTCTTATTTCCCCAGTAGTAAATCTATTAATCTCTATGAATAAATTTAATCATTTTTTAAAAATCTTTCTAATTGGAAAAAATCTAGATCCGTTTAAACCTGGCTTATTTAAACATGTCGCTTTGATTTCTATTTTCGCTTGGATTGGCTTAGGCGCAGATGGTTTATCTTCTTCTTGCTACGGCCCTGAACAAGCATTCTTAGCTTTAGGGCCCCACACCGCTTTGTCTTTATATATCGCCATTGGCATTGTCATCGCAATTTTTATTATTGCTTTGGGTTATAACCAAGTCTTAGAGCTCTTCCCCACCGGCGGCGGTGGTTATCGTGTGGCTTCTGAATTACTGGGCCCCCAATTAGGCGTGATCTCAGGCTCAGCGTTAATTGTCGACTATGTCTTAACCATCGCTATTTCTTTAGCCAGTGGCGCGGATGCCATTTATAGTTTTTTACCGCTCTCTTGGCAGGCCAGTAAATTATCTATTGAAATCTTCATGGCCTTTATTTTAATTATTTTAAATCTACGCGGCATGAAAGAATCTATTCAGATTTTATTACCTATTTTTATGGGCTTTGTGATCACCCACTTTATTTTAATCAGCTATGGCATTGGGGCTCATGAAAGTAATTTAGGCGCTGTGTTTCACCAAGCCGCTCAGAGCACGCATACTCTAAGTTCTAATATGGGGCTCTTATTTTTATTAGCCTTTGTCCTCCATGCTTATTCTTTAGGCAGCGGGACGTACACAGGCCTTGAAGCGGTTTCTAATAATATTAATAAATTAGCTGAGCCTCGCGTTAAAACCGGCAAGATGACCATGCTTTACATTGCTATTTCACTTTCTATTGTCGCAGCAGGAATTACGCTTTTATATTTACTCTGGAATGCTGTCCCAACTCCAGGAGAAACACTCAATGCGGTCGTATTTTCAAAAATACTAGGCGGCTCTCCCTGGGGACATGCCGGTTTAGTCATTACTTTATTATTTGAAGGCGGAATTTTACTAGTCGCTGCTAATACAGGCTTCTTAGCAGGCCCCGCTGTTTTGGCCAACATGGCTCAAGACAACTGGCTCCCCAGAAAATTTAGATTACTGTCTTCGCGCTTAGTTACTAGCAATGGCGTTTGGGTCTTCGGAGTCTGCGCCATCCTGGTTTTATTATTATCTAAAGGCATGGTCGATTGGCTAGTAGTCTTGTACAGCATCAATGTCTTTATTACTTTTACTTTGACTTTACTGGGCTTAACTATTCACTGGATGAAATATCGCTCTGGACCCCACGGGTCAAAACATTGGGTTTCCAGATTAATCACAGCACTGATTGGATTTATTTTAACCGGCGGTATTTTAATTATTACTATTACGAGCAAATTTACTTCCGGCGGCTGGGTCAGCCTAGTGATTACTCTTATGGTCATTATTTTTTGCTACGCCGTTAAGCATCATTACAACCGAGTGGGGACTGTTTTAAAACTCTTACAAAAAGAACTAGCTCCGCCTTTAAAAAATACAAATATCATCCTCACTCCACCCCACTTAGATCCTCAAAATCCTACCGCTTTAATTTTATTAGATTTTAACAAAGCCGTTGGTATGCATACGCTTTTCTGGATCATGAGACATTTTGGAAAGTATTTCAAAAACTATGTATTTATCAGCGTCGGCCAAGTCAATATTGAAAATTTTCAAGGTGAAAAAAGTTTAAACCGCATGACTGAACAAGTAGAGCAGAACTTAAATTACTTTGTGACCTACTGCCATCAGCATGGGCTTCCAGCCATGAGCTATTCAGCCTACGGCCCCGATGTCATGGAAAAATTAGCTGAACTTTCTATTCAGGTTCGCCATGATTTCCCCAGTCATATTTTCTTCGCAGGTCAACTCAGCTTTGAAAAAGACACCTGGTTTAAAAGATTATTACACAATGGCATGGCTTATAACTTCCAGAGAAAATTACACTCAGAAGGCGAGCAAATTTTATTACTACCCATGCGATTAAAAGGCTAGAAAATTAAGAAATAACACACAAATAAAAAGCGCCTTTTGAGCGCTTTTTATTTCTGCTTTATTGGCAGATTTTATCCAATTAAACAGGAGTAGTAGCAGTATGAGCCTCTCTTACAGGAGCAGGTAGATCAGCGGGACATGCAATTCCGTATACAATCGCACAGACAGCAGCAGTACCGATGCCGGTTAAGGCGCTTGGCACAGGTCCCATCGTTGCCAACGAGAGACCAAAAACGCCATAAGCAAACCCAAGTCCTGCAACGAAAGCTGCAGCAACAGGAGCGGCTTTTTTGGCTAGAACTGTGAGTTCATTGCTTTCTTTAATCTCAACCGCAAGTCCAACTGCAAACATGCTGATCACTCCCCAGGAGACAGCGTTAAAACATGCTACTCCAAGGTTAGACTGGTGCTTTAAAGCGTTAAAAATTACGCCAGATGCGATGGTGCCAAACGCAGTCAAAGTAGAGACATCTGGGCGCAGACACTCAAGGGTACGCTTGCATCTAGAGACTGGAACCGCTGCTGCTGGTAATAATGGTTGAGATTGCGCACTCGCTTCTTTGCGACATAGAGCAGCAGCTAGGCCAAACAGAGAAAATACCGCCACAGTCAACCCCCTAGCAAGTATCCCGAATACAGATGTGGGGAGTGAGGCCAAGGCACCCGAGCTGATGCTCAGTCCCACAGACATAAATCTGGGAAGGAGATTCCGGCCTTCGACTGATGCCCCAGCCAGTCTAATCACGATACTTGTAGCAATTCCCCAGGCAATGGCATTACCTACATCAAAGCTTGAGCCAGGAATTTGGGTATTTTGATTCATAGCTTGCAAAGTGGCATAAATTCCAGCTGGGATTGCCAATGCAAAGTAAGGCGCAATAACAGGTAGAGAGCATTTTGAAAACATAACTTTCGATTCCTTTCTATATTTTTTTGATTTGAATGACATGGGTGGTGCCCAGGCAGCCAAGATCATTACATGGCCCCGTTGAAAACTGCAGAAATTTAGCGCGATAAAAACAAAAAAATTTATAGAGGCAAAAAATGCTCATTTTTTTGAATTTTTATGCGAAAAGTTTCAATTTAGATCGCGAATTTCAATAATTAATTATGACTTCCCGTTTTTCAG
>CAMCUU010000059.1 GCA_945879065.1 Francisella tularensis subsp. holarctica | reverse complement strand
GAGCTGTATTTTATTCGTGAGTACATCAGCCATAACCCAGAAAAATGGGCCTCAGATGGCTTATTCTCAGACAATAAATTGCAGTCACCCCAAGGGCGAATACAAGATTCGCCCCTACCCTGAGACCGTACAATTCAAAATTTTTCAAGAAAAACTTAAGGCTAATTGGAAGCCCTCGCCGGGGAGAGACGATATCAAGCGGCTAATTCCCAGCAGCTTGAATCATCGGAAAAGTCGAACATCGCGTAAAGTACATAGCTGAAGCTCACGCTGGAGTAGACGATGGACTTGAGAGTGGCAGGCTTAGTAGGCAAGCGCTTTCTGACTCTGTCATTCCATTTTGGAATTTTGGTCTTATTACTGCTGAACAAAAGTTTTTGGATGGTATTGCTGCTGATCCTACTTGTGTAGCGGAGCTCTGCTGTTTTGAATAACCCCAGGTCTGCCTGCTTTTCTGTCCGCTTTTTTGCGCTTTTTTGATTGACGGGTTGGCTTCAGAAAACAATAATACGCCCGCTTCAAATCCCACTTTTTAATTTCAATTTTAATTTTTTATGGAGAGCTTGCCTCATGACTTCCAGTGCTAATCCCAATGCTAATCATTGTAAAAATAATCCTAAAAACATGGCCGGAAATTTTGTTTATAGCCTGAAAGAGCTGGAAAAAAATACCAATAAAAATATTAAAAGACTGCCTTATTCTATAAGAGTCTTAGTTGAAAATATGGCCAGACACGCGGTGTCTTCCCCGAGTCAGGTGAGCCTGGACGATATTGATAAAGTCTTAGATTGGCAGGCAAATGATCAAAACAGGCCTGAGATTCCGTTTAAGCCTGCCCGTGTGGTCATGCAAGATTTTACAGGGGTTCCAGCAGTTGTAGACCTGGCTTCTATGAGAGAAGCGGTTAAAAAAGCGGGTGGAGATCCTTCGAAAATTAATCCTCAAGTCGAAACAGCCATGGTCATTGATCACTCTGTTCAGGTTGATTTTTTTGGAACGAAAGATTCTTTTCAGAAAAACGTCGATCTTGAGTTTGAGAGAAATTCTGAGCGTTATAAATTATTAAAGTGGGGCCAAAAGGCTTTTAATAATTTTAAAGTCGTCCCGCCAGGCATGGGGATTATTCATCAGGTTAATCTTGAATATTTGTCTCAAGTCTTAATGACTGAAAATAGTAATAATCAAGATAATAAAAATATTTTGGCTTATCCCGATAGCTTAGTCGGCACGGATTCCCATACCACTATGATTAATGGCTTAGGTGTTTTGGGTTGGGGTGTCGGTGGTATTGAAGCGGAAGCGGCTTTATTGGGTCAGCCTTGTTATATGGTCTTGCCAGATGTTGTTGGTATGAAATTAACTGGCAAATTAAAAGAGGGTGTCGTTGCCACAGACTTAGTTTTAAGGATCACTCAAGAATTAAGAAAATTTGGCGTGGTTAATAAATTTGTCGAATTTTTTGGAGAGGGTGTTACCCATCTTTCTTTACCTAATCGCGCAACTATCGCAAACATGGCGCCTGAATACGGTGCGACGATGGGATTTTTTCCAGTCGATGCTGAAACCGTCCGTTATTTAAAATCTTCCGATCGCGTTGAAGCGGCTGAGCGGGTTGAATTATTAATGCGTGAATTGATGTTATACCGAGAAGATGCCGCAGAGCAGCCCGAGTATTCAGCGGTTTTAGAATTAGATTTAAGTACAGTCGATTCGACTTTAGCTGGACCTAAAAGACCTCAAGATCGTGTGCCTATGAGAAAATTAAAAGCTGATTTTAAAGAGACTTTAAATAATCCAGCAGGCTTGCGTGGTTTTGGAATTGAAAAATCTAAGCAAGATATCAAAATCAAAATAGAAGGCATGGACGCTGAGCTTTCTCATGGTTCGGTAGTGATAGCCGCTATTACTTCTTGTACCAATACTTCTAATCCTTATGTGATGATTGGCGCTGGGTTATTGGCTAAGAAAGCCGTAGAAAAAGGCCTGTCTGTAAAGCCTTTTGTTAAGACTTCTTTGGCCCCAGGTTCTCAAGTAGTCACAGAATATTTAATCCAATCTGGCTTATTACCCTATTTAGAAAAATTAAAATTCGACGTCGTAGGCTATGGCTGTACCACTTGTATTGGTAATAGCGGGTCTTTATCAGATGAGATTATTCAGGCGATTCAAAAAGAAGATTTAGTCGCAGCGGCTGTATTAAGCGGTAACAGAAATTTCGAAGGGCGAATTAATCCCCAGGTGAGAGCTAATTATTTAGCCTCGCCTATTCATGTCGTTGCTTACGCTTTAACAGGGACGGTCGATTTTGATCCAGAGCAAGATCCAGTAGGTTTGGATCAAGCTGGAAATAATGTGTATTTAAAAGACATTTGGCCATCGAATCATGAAATTTCAGCCGTAGTTGATTCCGTGATTAATTCTAAGATGTACAAGGATCGCTACAGCACTGTTTTTGAAGGAACGGGGGACTGGAAAAAGTTAGCTATACCTACGGGAGAGCTTTATGAATTTGATCAAGATTCAACTTATATCCAGTGTCCTTCTTTCTTTGAGAATTTTGCGAATTTCAAAGGCCAGCAAGATATTCTCTCAGCGCCGACTTTATTAGTCCTGGGCGATAGCACAACGACGGATCATATTTCTCCAGCGGGTAGTATTCCTGAGGCTTATCCTGCTGGGCAATATTTAAAAGCACATGGCGTAGAGAAAAAAGATTTTAATTCTTACGGTGCTCGAAGAGGTAACCATGAAGTCATGATGCGAGGGACTTTTGCGAATACACGCATGAGAAATATCTTAGCTGGTGGGCAAGAAGGGGGTCTGACTAAATATCACCCAACGGGTGAGATCATGTATGTCTTTGATGCCGCCATGAAATACAAAGAAACCAATACGCCTTTAGTTATTTTAGCCGGTAAAGAATATGGCACTGGTAGCTCTAGAGATTGGGCCGCCAAAGGAACTTTCTTATTAGGCGTCAGAGCTGTTATTGCTGAAAGTTATGAGCGCATCCATCGGTCTAATCTAGTTTTCATGGGTGTCTTGCCTTTGCAATATCAAGAAGGCGAATCTGCGCAATCTTTGGGTTTAAATGGCGCTGAGCAATTTAATATCTTGGGGGTTTCAAAGCTGAAAGTGGGTCAATTAGTCCCAGTTGAAGCTAAGAAAACCAATGGGCAAATTATTAAATTTATGGCCAAAGCCAGATTAGATACGGAATTTGATGTTCAGTATTTTAATAATGGCGGGATCTTGCAGACCGTTTTGATTAATTTAATGAAAGAGTAATTCTTCTTTTGGATTTCGTCTCTCCCCTTGCGGGAGAGACAGGACCTCAGATTTATCTGAGGGACAGAGAGGGGGTTTAAAATAAATTAATTCTCTTATTCAAATAAACAATCAATCGGCTGAAATAAAAAATTAGGATTAGTAAACAAATCCATTAATTTTTCCGTCCGCTCATGGTCATAACGTGAGCTGATATTTTTTCGTGCTTTTTCCATTAATAAAGGCAGTGCTTCTTGTCTTCTTGCGCGATGCCCTAAGGGGTATTCAATACAAATTCTTTCAGATCGGGAACCGTCTTTATAAATAATAGTAATGGCGTTCCCAATCGCTCTTTTTTCAGGGTCCAGATAATTTTGAGTAAATTCTCTATTTTCACGCACGAGCATCAGGGTTCTTAAAGCATCTATTTTAAGATCAACAGCGAGATAATCTTCATAATGATCTGCAGATAAATTCCCATAGAGCAAAGCAATGGCAACCATGTATTGCAAGCAATGATCTCGATCCGCTGGATTATTTAAAGGCCCTGTTTTATCCAGAATTCGAATTGCAGCTTCTGTTGTTTCGATTTCAATATTTTTCACTTGATCTAATTTATTAATAATTTTTGGGTGTAATTGAATCGCAGCTTCCACGGCTGTTTGGGCATGAAATTCAGCGGGATAAGAAATTTTAAATAAAATATTCTCCATCACATAACTGCTTAAGGCGCGCTCTAAGCTGACTTCTTTGCCTTCAAAACAAACCGCTTGAAAGCCCCAGCGTTTTGCTGTGAGCGCCGATGGGCAGCCCAGTCCGCCTTTTAAATTTAATAAACTCAAACGCACTGCTCTTGCAGAGGCATCTCCAGCAGCCCAGCTTTTTCGAGGGCCAGCATTAGGCGCGTGTCGGTAGGTTCTTAAAGCGGACCCATCAATCCAGGCTTGAGAAAGTGCCGCACAAGCTTGCTCTTTAGTTGCTCCTAAAAGCCAAGAAGAGACAGCAGTGGATGCTATTCGGACTAATAAGACATGATCTAGACCGACTTTGTTAAAACTATTATTTAAAGCCAAGACCCCTTGAACTTCATGGGCTTTAATCATGGCTTCTATGAGAGCCTGAATCATGATTTTTTTGTGAATTTTAATGTTTTTACTGCGATGCAAATAATCTAAACAAGCCAAAATAGCGCCTAAATTATCAGAAGGATGGCCCCATTCAGCTGCCACCCAGGTGTCATTAAAATCCAGCCATCGAATCAAGGCGCCATTATTAAAAGCGGCTTCTATGGGGTCTAATTCAAAATCAGTCCCTAAGACTCTGGAGCCATTGGGCATCGAAGATTCAGGAACTAAAGGGCCCAGTAGCTTCGTGCAGGCGGGAGAATTTAAAGCTAATAAAGCACAGCCGATAGAATCTAATAAGCAATATTTTGCGGTTTCTACGGCGAGTTTTGAATTTAAAACGGGCGTGTCATAGACATAATTAATAATATTTAAAATCAAGTCGTCGTATTCGGGTCTTATAGAAGAACTAGAAGCATGGTAAGAACTGTGTGCGCGCATAGTTAAAAATCTCTCTCAAAAAAATTCGGCTGAATATAGTCGGCATTTTTTAAAATTTGTGATTCAGCTAGTAATTATTATTGAGCATTATACCCTTGCCCCCTTGTGTATTTTGGGATGAGAAAGCAGGGGTCTTACGCATCATGGCTGAATTAGAAAATAATAAATTTAAATATCTAAACCGCGTGGCTGTCATTGGCGCTGGAACCATGGGGGCTCAAATTGCCTGTGTATTTTCTAGCATTGGAATTTTAGTGGATTTGTTTGACTTGCCTGATTTAAATAATCTAAAAGACCCCTTGAATAAAATTAAATCAAGTTTGAAAAATCTGGAAAAACTAGATCCTTCGCCTCTTTCTCACCCTAATACTTTGCTTAATATCACCCCTAGAAATTTAGAGCTGGAATCTGATTTAAATTTATTAAATCAGGCTGATTTAGTCTTAGAGGCTATTGTTGAAAAATTAGAAATAAAAATAAAATTATTTGAAAAAATAATTCCCTATTTAAATCTAAATACCCTATTAGCAAGCAATACCTCTGGGCTGTCTATTAATACTATGGCGAGTTATTTACCACTTGAGATTCAAAAAAGATTTTGTGGTATTCACTTTTTTAATCCACCGAGATATTTAAATTTAGTCGAGCTGATTCCCAGTAAAAATTTTGATTTAAATTTACTAGACCAGATGGAAAGTTTCTTAGTGAGATATTTAGGTAAATTTATTATTCGAGCGAAAGATACGCCAAATTTTATTGCCAATAGAATCGGTATTTTTTCTTTAGTATCCGTCATGCATTACACAGAAATTTTTAATTTACCTATAGAAATAGTCGATGAACTCACTGGGAAGTTACTGGGCCGGCCCAAAAGCGCGACTTATAGAACGGCGGATCTAGTCGGCTTAGATATTATTTCCCATGTTTTAAATACTTTGAAAATAAATTTACCTACTTGCCCTTTTAAAAAATTATATGACTTACCAGGCTGGGTTTTAGAATTAATTAATTCAGGCGCTTTGGGTCAAAAATCTGGAAAAGGCTTTTATGAAAAAAGAGTGAATAAATCAGAAGGTATTTATGTCTATGACTTAAAAAATAAGACTTATAGGTCTAAAAATAATTCAGCCTCGAAAGAAATTTTAGAAATATTTGAAAAAAAATCCTGGGAAGAAAGATTTAAAAAAATAATTAATTTAAAAAATAATAAAAACCCAGAAGCTGGTTTCTTATGGGCCATATTTAGAGAGCTATTTATTTATTCAGCCCATGTTTTAAAAGAAATTTCAGAAGACCCTCGCCAAATTGACTGGGCTTTGAGATTTGGCTTTGGCTGGAAAATGGGAATTTTTGAGATCTGGGAATTAGGTCGTTGGGATTTTATTCGAGAAGAAATTGCTCAAGATATTAAAAATAAAAACGCTTTAAGCAATCAAGAATTACCTGCCTGGGTTTTTGAAAGCTCTTTTGAATGCTTGGTTAAAAATCAAGAAAACCAAGAAAATCAAGAAAATCAAGAAAATCAAGATAAAAGTTTATTAAAAATTTACGAGCGCCAAAGCTTTAGTCCTAGAGTTAATTCGGGAGTTAATTCGGGAGTTAATTGGGGAGTTAATTGGGGAGTTAATTCTCACATTAAAATTCTCTGGGAAAACGAGGCTGTATCTTTATGGCTAGATAATAAAAATCAAAAAAATAATATCCCGGTATTAAGTCTAAAAACAAAGATGGGGACGATTAGCTCCAAAGTTTTAGAGGGCATGCATGCTTGTCTAGATTTAGCTGAGAAAGACTATGAGGGCTTAGTTATCTTTCAAAAAGATATCGAACATTTTTCAGCCGGTGCTGACTTAATGGAAGCCGGTGAAAAATTTCTAATGGAAGGCCCAGAGGCGCTGAATAAGTATCTATATTTTTTCCAAAAGACTTGTTTAAAAATTAGGTATAGCAAAATCCCCGTTGTCTCAGCGGTTAGGGGCTTTGCTTTTGGTGGGGGTTGTGAATTTGTATTGCACTCAGATGCCGTCGTCGCCGCTCAAGAGTCTTATATTGGCTTAGTAGAATTAGGAGTCGGATTGATTCCAGGAGCTGGAGGCTCAAAAGAATTGGCTTATAGAGCGTCTATAGCACAAGACCCCTATAAAGCTTTTCAAACTAATTTTAAAACTATTGCGATGGCGAGTGTAGGCAAAGGGGCTTATTGGGCGAGAGATTTAGGATTTTTAAAAGACTCGGATTCTATAGTGGCTAATCCTTATGAAATTTTAGAGCTGGCTAGGCAGAAAGCGCAGTATTTATTTAACAGTAATTACCGACCCATGCTTCCCCCTAAGATTCAAGTCCAGGGTCGTGAAGGGCGGGCTTTAGTGCGGATGTTTTTAAGTAATTTAAGAGCTGGAGAAGAGATCTCTGAATATGATTATTTTCTTGCTGACCAGTTAGCTTATGTCATGACGGGTGGTGACTTAGATCAAGGCTCTTGGGTCGATGAAGCCTGGTTATTAAAATTAGAGCGACAAGTATTTTTAAATTTAGTTGAGCAAGAAAAGACTTTTGAGCGCATTGATTATTTATTAAAAACTGGAAAGCCCTTAAGAAATTAGAATCTGGAGTCGAAATTTATGTCCCATAAAAATAATGTTTATCTGGTCAGTATCGCCAGAACGCCTGTCGCCAAAGCCCATAAAGGGGCGTTAAGTAAAACAAGACCGGATGATTTATTAGCGCATGTGATTAGTGAAAGTATTAAAAAAGCGCCCGGGATAAATATTAAAGATATTGAAGATGTCATTGTCGGCTGTGCAATGCCGGAAGCGGAGCAAGGTTTAAATATTGGAAGATTGGGTGTGTTAACAGCAGGATTGCCCAACAGCATTCCTGGTATGACGATTAATAGATATTGCAGTTCTGGGCTACAAGCGATTGCTCAAGCCCATGATCGAATATCTGCAGGTCATGCAGATTTAATATTGGCCGGTGGTGTCGAAAGCATGTCTTTAGTCCCGATGGGGGGTAATAAACTCACAGCTAATCCTGCTTGGTATGAAAAAAATGAAAATATTTCCATTGGTTATGGCATGGGCATTACGGCTGAAATCGTCGCTGAGCGTTATAAAATTTCCAGAGAAGCTCAAGATTTATTTGCTTTAGAAAGCCATCAGAAAGCTATTGAAGCCCAAAAATTAGGTTTATTTAAATCAGAAATTAGCCCCATGAATTTAATTTCAAGAACCCCTGATTTGAATTCACAAGAAGTGATTAGTAAAAATTTTATTTTTTCTGAGGACGAAGGCCCCAGGGCTGATAGCAATATTGAAATTTTAAGTAAATTAAAATCAGCGTTTAAAAAAAACGGTTCTGTGACTGCTGGAAACAGCTCGCAAATATCAGACGGTGCAGGGATGGCTGTTTTAGTCAGTGAGAAATATTTAAAACTAAATAATTTAAAACCCCTGGCGAAGATGCTGGGTTATTCCGTCTGTGGCGTGCCACCAGAAGTGATGGGGATTGGGCCGGTTTTAGCTATTCCAGATTGTTTAAAAAAGTGTGGTTTAAGTTTGGCTGACATGGGTTGGATTGAATTAAACGAAGCCTTCGCAGCGCAAAGTTTGGCGGTTATTAACACTTTAAATTTAGATCCAAAAATTATAAACCCACACGGCGGGGCGATTGCTCTAGGTCATCCCTTAGGGGCGACTGGGGCCATCAGAGTAGCCACTTTGTTAAATGGCCTAAATTTAAAGAAATCACGATATGGCATGGTGACCATGTGCATTGGGACGGGGATGGGCGCCTGTGGAATTTTCGAATTAATTTAATAAAAAAAATAAAAATAATAATCAGTAAGCACGGGCCTGTGATTTAATAGCGCCAGCTAACTTTAGGAGCTTTCTCATGAAAATTAAAAAATTATCTTTGGGTATCTTGGCTATTTCTTTAGGTCTTTCTTTTGGCGTGCAAGCTTTGCCCAGTACTTGCCCAAATCCACAGGATGTTTTAACTGCCTCGATTCAAAATCAGCCAAGCATCAGCCTTTGGGATATTTCTCAAGAAGAATTTGATCCTTTAACACCTTCGACGCCGATTGCGTTTTCTAAAGCAGAAGTAGATCAAGATACGAATACACAAGATCCTGCAAACGTCTATTTATTACCCTTTTGTACTTACTCAGTGACGGATAGCGGTGCGCCCAGCTCTATGATTTTATTAACACCGGATCTTGAGCAAGAAATGGGTCTTTATATTTTATTAGATAATGCAAGCAGCTGGTCTGGGCCTTTTGCGCCTCATGCTTTGGATTGCGTTAGTAATAACGTGGCTAACTGTAGCTTTACCACGCATTAATTTTTTAATTTTAATTATTAATTTTAATGATGCGGTGTTGGTAAGACGCCGCCAAATCCACCAAGCGGAGCTGTTATAACAACACCGTTTTGGCGACGAGCTGTTGCTGATTTGAGAAGAGTTGCCACAACAACTGCCGCTGCTAAAACACCACCAATCCCTAAAAAAACTTCGGCTGAGGTGTTTATCATCTGCTGATTATTTCTATAAGCCTCGACATTAAGCCCAGAAAACCACTGCATGCTGCCGCTATCTGTTGAGTTGGCAGCCCAGGAAGAACAGGCGTGCATGGCGCCCATGGTCAGCAAAGAATTTTGACAAGCGCCAACTAATGCAGTGAGCGGGCCTGCAACATAAGCCGCTAAAGCACCTAAAGAGAGCTGAGTCAGTCGCTTCATAGACGGATAAGAACGCGCACATTTTCGAAATAATTTATAAGTTAGGACGGTCGCTGGAAGTAATGCAACTCCAATACAAGTAATTGAAACTACGGATGTCGATCCTATGCTTTCTGACTCGTAACTAAAGCTTGGGACTCTTGGGGCTAATTTATGATTACTAATCGCTACACCTTGAGCGGTAAAAAAAGTATCACCCAGTGTGATGGTTTTATTCATCAGTAGGCTCAGGGCAGTGCCATTAAAACCAGCCTGTCCATGCGTTAAAAAAGTAGCAGCGCACAAAGGTCTAAAAAAATAAGTGGTATTTTGATAAGTAATATTACTCAATGCCGTTGCATTAATGGCCAGGTAAGTCGCTGTACTTTTCAATGTTTCCAGGGAAAGCATTCCACCACTGATGATTAAAGCTTGGATGGCACCGTAGGCACTAAGACCGACTTGAGAGGCAATAATAGCAGCGTTAAATAGGCGTTCTCTAGTCCTTCTTGCGCCGGCAGGTCTTGTAGGGGCTGTGACTGTTTTAGCTTGAGTAATTTTTTCTTGCACATCGGCCCAATAAGCCTCTGGAGTTCCAGTAAACTCACAATGATTTTTAATAAAAAAAGCCAGCTCTTCTGGGTTTAAAGTTTGTTTGATTAGATTCCAGTAATCTTCAGCAGGGTGAATGTCAGCGCGGGTGTAGCCTGGTAATCCCAGTGCCGACATATGGCGAACAGTTGTTTTGTCTTTAAAGAAATTTATAAGCTCTTCGAGATCTAAGACCATTGTTTTATCTTCTTGAATAGTTCCTGGAGCTCCTGGTTCTTTACTGAGAAGGCAGGGCATCTTTGGGAGCGTTTGCTCATCGCCAACATCCTCAGCAGAGAAGGTGTATATTTTTGGATTTTGGTTTTTTATAGCTGTTTTTATCTTTTCAAGAATCGGTTCCAGTGAGAGTGAATTAGGCATTGGTACAGAAACATCTCCAGCTCCCACTCCAGCTCCAGCGACAAGGCCAGAAGCAGCGCCGTTATTATCTGCCCCTATAGAAACACTCGAATCACCTGAGCTATTTGAATCACCTGAGCGACGCCCTAATAAAGGCGCACGTAAGTCCGTTTCCATACCTGACATGATCTAGATCCTTTTTTATTTATTTATTTATATTTTTAATTTTTATTATTTTAATATTATTTATTTTTTTAAATTCGGCGCATTGTTAAAAATTAAGGTGCTGCAAACAAGCAGGTTAAAAAGCTAATTATTTTTTTATTTTTT
>CAMCUU010000058.1 GCA_945879065.1 Francisella tularensis subsp. holarctica | reverse complement strand
AAAAATAAGAAATAAAAAAGCGCATTTATTGCGCTTTTTTTATCTTGAGAGAGTTCTTGGCTAATTGCTTGGGCATTGTGTTATTGTTTTATTTTTTATTAACAATGTTTTTATGCTTAAAAAAATAATGCGAATTAAAATTTACCCCTGGCTCATTTTTTTCTTATCCGCCTGTTTTTTGTTTTATAAATATGTACTTCAGGTCTCGCCGTCTGTGATGGCTCCTGAGCTTATGCAAACGTTCTCGCTCTCTGGAACTTTATTAGGCGTTTTAGCGGGCTCTTATTTTTGTACTTATTTAATTATGCAAATTCCCTCAGGGATTTTATTAGATCGCTTTGGGCCTAGAAAAATCTCAACGATGGCTATTTTGTTCTGTGCTTTAGGGATTTTAATTTTTTCACAGACCCATTCTTTCTATATAGCCTGCTTTGCTCGCATGATGATTGGCTTTGGCGCGGCGTTCGGGACAACGAGCTATATGAAGCTGGCTAGCCGTTGGTTCCCTGCCTCTTACTTTCCCATTCTTTCAGGATTTTTTGGTACGGCTTGTATGCTGGGCGCCGGCAGTGCTGGCGGGCCCTTGGCTCTTTTGGTGGGTCATCTTGGCTGGAGAGGGGCTTTATTAATTTGTGCTATCGCTGGTTTGATTTTAACAGGCTTATTTTTTCTGATTATTCGCGATAAGCCCAATAATTTTTATTTAAAAAACAATCAAAATTTTTCAAATATTACAGAAAATTTTGATTGGCGTGCTTTGTTTAAAATTTTTAAAAATAAGTCCAACTGGGCTCTAATTGCCTACGGTGGACTAGCCTTCACTCCCGCTTCTGTCTTTGGTGGGCTTTGGGGTGTGCCTTATCTCATGGCCTCAGAAAACTTATCCCGCGTGACGGCGGCCTCTATGACCTCACTGACGTTTTTTGGCTTCGCTGCGGGAGGTTTATTGATTGGTTTAATTGCAAAATGGATCCCAAAATTAGTATTGATTATGGCTATGGGAACTTTTTTAGCCCTGATTTTTTTAGCGTTGATTTTGTATTGCCCAGATTTGCCAAAATTATTATTAAGCGTCTTTATTTTTCTTTTTGGCTTCTGCTCCAGCAGTTTTTTATTAAGCTATTCCGTTGCAAGAAATATTAATTCTTTGGCAATTATTGGAACAGTGATTGGCGTAATTAATATGGGTGATCCGCTTTGTGGTTCTTTTGCAGAGCCCATGATAGGAAAAATTTTAGATTTAAACTGGTCTGGGGAATTAATTAATAATACCCGTGTCTTTTCAATTCATGCTTATCATTTGGGCCTTAGTGTTTTACTGGGTTATGCCCTTTTAGCGGTTATCTGTTGTTTATTTATTAAAGATAAAGAGCAAGATAAAAAATATTGAGCCTAGGCTCTTGTATTCGCCGGTCGTCTCACGTACGATCCGCCTCGCTTTAGTTGCGGGGTGGAGCAGCCTGGTAGCTCGTCGGGCTCATAACCCGAAGGTCGTTGGTTCGAATCCAGCCCCCGCTACCAATTTTTAAGATGTGAAGAATTAAAATAAAGAAGGTCCAGATGGGCCTTTTTTATTGCCCGTGATTTTTATATTTATATTTTTTGGAGAATTTTCCGTGTCCCAAGTCAGTGTTTTAACAACGCTTATTGAACCTGCTGTCAAAGCCCTGGGCTTTGAGCTCTGGGGTTTAGATTATTTGCCGTCTGGTCGGCATAGTGTTTTGCGAGTTTATATTGACCACAGTGATTATAAAAAAGGTATTAATATTGAAGATTGTGAGCAGGTCTCGCGTCAAATTAGTGCAATCTTAGAAGTCGAAGAGCCTATTTCTGGAGAGTATGTTCTGGAGGTTTCTTCGCCTGGGTTAGATCGAGAATTTTTTAAGCCCAGTCAGTATGTAAATTTCTGTGGCCAGATGATTTTTATAAAGTTAACGTCGCCGATTCATACTTTGGGTTCTGGTAGTGGCGGCTCACGAAATCTCAAAGGGATTTTGAAAGAAGTTTTTTTAGAAGGCTCAGTGTTTGAGCAGAAATTAATTTTAGAGCTGAGTCATAATTTGAATAAAAATGAAAATAAAAATTTAGGTAAAAAAGAGAATAAAAATAAAGAGAATAAAGAAAATAAAGAAGAAATTTTTTTGCAGGAAATTTTGTTTTCTAATATTCAAAAAGCCCAGCTGGTGCCTAATTTTTAATTTATATTTTTAATTTATATTTTTTAGGGTTTATTTAGAGTTTAAATAATTGAATATGAACAAAGGGGAATCTCGTGAGTAATAAAGAAATATTATTAGTAGTGAGCTCAGTGGCTAATGAAAAAGATGTCCAAGAAGAGGTGATTTTTCAAGCCCTCGAGCAAGCCCTGGCTATAGCCACTCGTAAGAAAAAATCGGATCAGATTGATGTTCGGGTAGAGGTTAATAGACAGACTGGAGATTACGAGACTTTTAGATTGTTCCATGTTTTAGATGAAAAGCATCCAGAAGAGCTGGAAAACCCAGGCTATGAGCTGACTTTAGAGCAAGCTCAAGAGAAAGATCCTAAAGCTAAGATTGGCGATATTTTAGAAGAGCCCATGGAGTCGATCGAGTTTGGTCGTATTGCCGCCCAGACCGCCAAGCAAGTGATTGTTCAAAAAGTCAGAGAAGCAGAAAGAGAAAAGATTATTCAGGCTTTTGAAAAACAAGTGGGTTATTTAGTTAACGGTAATGTGAAGAGAGCGACTCGGGAATTTGTCATTGTAGACTTGGGTAATCATGCAGAAGGTTTGTTACCTAAAGAAGAAATGATCCCTAGAGAGATGTACAGAAATAATGATCGGGTCAGATGCTATTTAAAAGAAATCCGAAGAGATATCCGTGGGCCGCAAATTATTTTATCTCGGGCTGATGCCGGCATGCTCAAGGCTTTATTGACTATAGAGGTCCCAGAGATTGCTGAAGACGTGATTGAAATTAAGAGTGTGGCGAGGGATCCCGGCTCAAGAGCTAAAGTGGCTGTCAAAACTAATGATGGGCGTATTGACCCTGTGGGCGCTTGTGTAGGAATGCGCGGTGCGAGAGTTCAGTCGATTTCGGAAGAATTATCTGGAGAGCGCATTGATATTGTTCCCTATGATGATAATCCAGCTCAGTTTGTGATTAATTCCATGGCGCCTGCCGAAGTGGTTTCTATTGTCATGGATGAAGATAGCCATTCGATGCAAGTAGCTGTCAAGACAGATCAATTATCTCAAGCCATTGGGCGTAATGGCCAAAATGTCAGATTGGCTAGTAATTTAACCGGCTGGCATTTGAAAATATTAAGCATGGAAGATGCGGAAGCTGAGCATGCTAAAGAAGCGAAAAAATTAATTCATTTGTTTATGGCAGCGCTGGAAGTGGATGAAGAATTCGCGAATCTATTAGCTTCTGAAGGCTTTAGTTCTTTAGAAGAAATTGCCTATGTGCCCGTTGAAGAAATGCTGGAGATCGAGGGCTTAGATAAAGAGCTAGTCGAAGAATTAAGAACCCGTGCAAAAAATGCCCTGCTCACTCAAGCTTTAACGGGCCGGACAGTCGGGGTCGCTCCAGCAGATGATTTATTAACGATGGCCGGCATGGATGAAGCGACAGCCAATGACTTAGCTTCCCGTGGGGTGATTACGATGGATGATTTGGCAGAACAGGCCGTTGATGATCTTCTGGTGATCAATGGAATGACGAAAGAGCGTGCTTCTGAGCTAATTATGACGGCTCGTGCCCCATGGTTTGCGCAAGAGAATAAGAACAATGAGGAGAAGTAACCATGGCCCAATTAACCGTCAGCGAGTTGGCTAGTACCGTTGGAATTGATGTCGAGACCTTATTGGCAAAACTAAAAGAAGCGAATCTGCCCCAGCAGAAAGCCAGTGATTTAATTTCTGGTGAAGAGCGTGAAGTTTTATTAGAGCATATTCGTTTGAGTGTGACTGCGCCTAAGAAAATTACGCTTCAGAGAAAGCAGACCCAAGAGCTTAAAGTAGGGGGTGGGTTTTCTGGTGGGTTTTCCCAGGGTAAGACGATTAGTGTCGAAGTCAGAAAAAAAAGAACTTATGTTCCTGTAGATCCTGTTAAAGAAAAAGCAGAGCAAGAAGAAAAAGAAAGATTAGAGAAATTAGAGAAAGAAAAATTAGAGAAAGAAAAATTAGAAGCTGCAAGATTAGAAAGTGCAAAATTAGAAGCAGAAAAATTAGCCCGTGAAGCAGAAGAGGCGGCTCAAAAAGTCTTAGAGTTAAAACTAAAACAAGAGACTGGAGTTGAGGTTAAAGCAGAAGTTAAAGCTGAAGTTAAGACTGAAGTTAAGACTGAAGTTAAGACAAGCCAGGCGCCTGCTGAGTTAAATAATATTAAATCTGAAATTAAGCCCGCTATAAAAGCTGATTTAAAAATAGCCATGCCAGAAGATGACGATGAAGAAGCGCGTCAGAAGAAAGCTAAAAAAGCATTGACTGATAAGCCAAAAGTAGATTTAAAAGCCAAGAAATCACGTTTTATTGACCTATCTGTTGTGGATGATGAAGGTCCGGAGGGCGAATTTGCCAGGGCAGAGCGTGTTAGAAAGCGTCATAAAATGGAAGGCTCCAAGCCTGTTCAAACCCAGAAATTTGAGAGGCCTATGTTACCCCAAGTGCGAGAAGTGCAAATTCCAGAGTCTATTTCTGTGACGGATCTGGCTCAAAAGATGGCTGTTAAAGGCGTTGAAGTAGTGAAAGCCCTGATGAAAATGGGAACCTTAGTGACCATTAATCAAGTGATTGATCAAGAGACGGCCGTATTAGTAGTTGAAGAGATGGGCCATAAGGCTATTTTGATGAAAGAAAATGCTTTAGAGCAGTCTTTGTTGGATCAGGATCAGGGGCCTCAAGAGTTATTACCTAGAGCGCCTGTGGTGACCATTATGGGTCATGTGGATCATGGTAAAACGTCTTTATTAGATTATATCCGCAGGACCAAAGTGACTGCTGGAGAAGCCGGGGGAATTACCCAGCATATCGGGGCTTACCATGTAGAAACTCCTCGTGGGATGGTGACTTTTTTAGATACGCCAGGTCATGCCGCCTTTACTTCTATGAGAGCTCGCGGTGCGAATTTGACGGATATTGTGGTCTTAGTGGTGGCTGCTGATGATGGCGTGATGCCTCAGACTATTGAGGCTATTTCGCATGCCAAAGCGGCGAAAGTGCCTGTGGTAGTTGCTGTGAATAAAATTGATAAACCCGAAGCAGATATTGAAAGATTGCGCAGTGAATTATCTCAATATGGTGTGATTTCTGAGCAGTGGGGCGGAGAGAATATGTTCGCCGAAGTGTCGGCTAAGACGGGCGCTGGAATTGATAGTTTATTAGAGACGATTTTATTACAGGCTGAAGTTTTAGAGCTAAGAGCTTCTAAGACAGGCCCTGCCAAAGGCGTCGTTGTGGAATCTCGCTTGGACAAAGGCCGTGGCCCTGTTGCGACTATTTTGGTTCAAAGTGGGACTTTACGAAAAGGCGATATGATTTTGGCCGGCGCGCAATTTGGTCGTGTGAGAGCCATGCATGATGAAAATGGTAAAAATATTATTGCTGCGGGTCCGTCGATTCCCGTTGAAGTTTTAGGCTTATCTGGAACGCCTTCCGCTGGAGATGAGGTTTATGGGGTCTCTGATGAGAAGAAAGCAAGAGAGCTGGCTTTATTAAGACAGGGCAAATTTAGAGATGTGAAAATGGCCAAGCTTCACAGTACAAAATTAAGTAATTTATTCGAGCGCATGGCCAATAAAGACAGTGTGGAACAGAAGACTTTAAAGATTATTTTAAAGGCGGACGTCCAAGGGTCTGTCGAGGCGATTGCGGATGCTTTGCATAAATTATCGACGGAAGAAATCATTGTTTCTGTCGTCTCTCAAAGTACCGGGGCTTTTACAGAATCTGATGTCAATTTAGCCATGGCGTCTCAAGCTGTGTTATTGGGCTTTAATATTCGTGCGGATGCGACAGCGAAAAGGCTGGCGGATCAAGAAGGTGTGGATATTAGGTATTACAGCATTATTTATAATTTATTAGACGACGTGAAAGCCGCAATGGGCGGCTTATTAACCCCAGAATTGCGAGAAGAAATTGTCGGTGTTGCCCAGGTCCGTGATGTCTTTAAATCACCAAAATTTGGCAGCATTGCAGGCTGTATGGTCCTGGAAGGGTCTGTTAAGAGAAATAATCCTATTAGAGTGTTAAGAGACCATGTGGTGATTTTTGAAGGCGCGCTCGAATCTTTAAGAAGATTTAAAGATGACGCTTCAGAAGTCAAAAAAGACATGGAATGTGGGATTGGTGTTAAAAATTATAGTGATGTCAGGGTTGGGGATTTAATCGAAGTCTATGAAACCCATACGATTGCGAGAGTGATTAAATAAGGGGATTAAATAATGGCTAGTGAATCCAGAGCGCTGCGAGTTGGGGATATGATTCAGCGAACTTTAGCCTCGCAGCTATTAAAAGAAGTTCATGATCCCCGTTTAAAACTAGTGTCTATCTCTGATGTCAAAGTCACGCGAGATTTGGCCCATGCCAAAATTTTTATTGCTTATTTAGGCGATGATTCAAAGCTTCCAGCCGCCCTGGAAGCTTTACAAAAAGCAGGGCCTTATTTGCGAAGATTATTAGCGAAAGAGTCTGATTTAAGATCGGTTCCAGAGCTTCATTTTGTACGCGATGAGTCCAGTGTCTATGGCGTTAAATTATCCGCGCTGATTGATAAAGCTAGGAAAGAAGATGGAGAGCCCGCTCTCTGATTTTATTTGGATATATATGTCAGGAATTATTTTATTAGATAAAGCTTACGGCCTGTCTTCTAATACAGCCATGCAACGAATCCGTCGGGGTTTGGGGTTTAAGAAAATGGGGCATACGGGGACGCTAGATCCCTTGGCAACTGGCATGCTACCGCTCTGTTTTGGCCCAGCGACTAGGCTTTGTTCTTATTTTTTAGAAGCGGATAAGACTTATCAAACTAGGATTAATTTAGGCGAGCAGCGGTCTACGGGTGATCTAGAAGGGGAGATTATTAAAACCCAAGAAGTCCCGGGATTAACTCAAGATTATTTAGAAAAAATTTTAAAAAATTTCGTGGGTTCCCAGACACAAATTCCCCCCATGTACTCGGCTTTGAAAAAAGACGGAAAGGCTTTGTATCAGCTAGCACGAGAGGGTATTGAAGTAGAGCGAGCGCCTAGGAATATTAATATTTTAAAAATTAAGTTATTAGGGTTTAACTCCAGTGCTGGGCTTAATTATTTAGACCTGGAAATTACTTGCTCTACGGGGACTTATATAAGAACCCTGGGGGAAGATATTGCCAAAGCTTTAGGAACAGTGGGGTATTTAATTAATCTAAGAAGAGTGAGCTGTGCCAATTTTAAAGAAGCGGACATGCACACAGAGTCAGAGATTTTAGAAAATTTAAATAATTTAAATAAATTAACTAATTATATTTTAAGTCCAGAAGAAGCCCTGGGCTGGCCGGTTTTGAATTTATCTGAAGAGATTTTTATAAAATTATTACAGGGCAAAAATCCGGATATTTATATTCCAGAAGAGATTCAAGAGGGTTTGGTGTTTTTATCTAAAGCAAAAGAACTACAAGCCTTTGGTGAAATTGGGCCAGATCCAGAATCTACCCCAGAGTCTGGGAAAAAAATTTTAAAATGGCGGACGTTTTTGCTATGAAAAATTCAGATAAAATTCCTCGAAAATTACCAAAAATTATCGATTGCCATCCGGCGGCTAAGTCCGTACAATCCGCGCCGAATTTACTCACCCTTAAATGGGTAAATAAGCTGGAGATGACTGGCGAAAGCTAGTTATTTCAAGGCCTCGGTGCTAAGTCTTGTGTGTCGAGATTTAGTTTTAAATTTAGAAAATAATGAATGTTGGATTTTTATATATTTATTTTAAGGAGTCCCTTGTGACCATTTCCGTAGAACAAAAAGCAGAGATTATTAAATTACATCAGAAATCGGAGGGGGATACTGGATCTCCAGAAGTACAAGTGGCTTTATTAACCGCGCGTATTAACGACCTAAACGAGCATTTCAAATTGCATAAGAAAGACCATCACTCCCGTCGCGGTATGATGCGTATGGTGAGTTCACGTCGCTCTTTATTAAATTATTTGAAAAATAAAGATGCAGATCGTTATGGCCAGCTGATTGAAAAATTAGGCCTGCGTCGTTAATTATTTAGATTTTATTTAAAGAATCCCGCACCGCGGGATTTTTGCTTATTAAGAAGGACATTTTTTGTGGAAGCTTTAAAAGTATTTAAAAAAGTTTTTGATTTTGGTGGCGTGACAGTCACTTTAGAAACCGGAGGCATTGCTCGCCAAGCCACCGCCGCTGTATTAGTCACCATGGGCGAAACGGTTGTTTTAGTGACGGTAGTTGCGCTGAAACAAGCTAAGCCCGGCGCTGATTTTTTCCCTATGACTATTAATTACATTGAAAAATTATTTGCAGCTGGCCGTGTTCCAGGCAGTTTTAATCGCCGTGAAGGTCGTCCTCAGGATCATGAAACTTTAATTGCCAGATTAATTGACCGGCCGATTAGACCCTTATTTCCAGAAGGGTTTTTTAATGAAGTGCAAGTCGTTGCGACTGTTTTATCTTATGACCCTAATATTTCCCCTGATGTTCCTGCCATGATTGGCGCCTCAGCCGCCTTGAGTTTGTCCGGCCTGCCTTTTATGGGTCCTATTGGCGCGGCAAAAGTCGGTTATAAAAATGGCGAGTATTTCTTAAATCCTTCTCGCGAGGCTTTATTAAACTCAGATTTAGAATTAGTCGTCGCAGGAACTTCAGAGGCTGTATTAATGGTCGAATCTGAAGCCAACCAATTACCAGAAGAAGTGATGCTTGGGGCTGTTCTATTTGGCCATACCCATATGCAAGTGGCGATTAAAGCCATCAATGAGCTGAAAGCGGCTTGTGGAAAACCCGCTTGGGACTGGAAACCTGCAGAACAAAATCAAGAGTTAATTAATCAAATTAAAACTCTAGGATTAGCGGATATTGCTGAGGCTTATAAAATTCATGATAAGCAAAGCAGATATGCCCGTTTAGATATTATTCGCTCAAAAATTTTAGAAAACTTAGCTAATAAAGAATCAGAAAATTATAAAGCGGGTATTGAAGACGAGATTAAAAATATTATTGCCTCTCTAGAATCTAAACATGTCCGTGAGTCCATTTTAAATGGCGAGTTAAGAATCGACGGGCGAGATACCAGAACAGTCAGACCGATTTATATTAAAAAGCATTTCTTACCACGCGTTCATGGTTCTGCTTTATTTACTAGAGGCGAAACTCAAGCGATTGTGACAGCCACTTTAGGTAATGAGCGAGATGCGCAATTAATTGATGCTTTGCAAGAAAAATACGAAGACCGCTTCATGCTGAATTATAACTTTCCTCCCTATTCCGTCGGTGAGACCGGCATGATGGGTTCGCCAAAACGCCGTGAGATTGGCCATGGCAATTTAGCCCGCCGTGCGATTAGTCCTGTGTTACCCAAAGATGCTGATT
The DNA here is from genome assembly GCA_945879065.1 of Francisella tularensis subsp. holarctica. Classification (GTDB taxonomy): domain Bacteria; phylum Pseudomonadota; class Gammaproteobacteria; order Francisellales; family CACEW01; genus CAMCUU01. Next base: position 1,413 of record CAMCUU010000058.1, on the reverse strand, counting down.
TCCCTTATGTCATGCGCGTTGTGTCAGACATCACTGAATCCAATGGCTCGAGCTCCATGGCTTCTGTGTGTGGCGCGAGCTTGGCTTTAATGGACGCTGGTGTGCCGATTAAATCCCCAGTTGCTGGTATTGCCATGGGCTTAATCAAAGAAGGTTCTAAGTTTGCAGTTTTGACAGATATTTTGGGTGATGAAGATCATCTAGGTGATATGGATTTCAAAGTTGCAGGTTCTGTCTTTGGTGTCACCGCTTTACAAATGGATATTAAAATCACTGGGATTACCAAAGAAATCATGGAAGCCGCTTTAGCTCAGGCAAAAGAAGGCCGGATGCATATTTTGGGTCTCATGAATGAATGTATCTCTTCTCCAGAAGCTTTATCTGAATACGCGCCCAGAATCCATACCATCAAAGTTCACCCTGATAAAGTCCGTGAAGTCATTGGTAAAGGCGGCGCCATGATCAGATCAATCACTGAAGAAACAGGCGTGAGCATTGATATTGAAGATGATGGTACCGTCAAAATATTCGCCACGGATAAAATCGCAGCTGAGAAAGCCATTGCCAGAATCCAAGCAGTGACTGCAGAAGCCGAAGTGGGTAAAACCTATAGAGGCGTTGTTGCAAGATTGGCGGATTTCGGGGCTTTCGTGACTATTCTACCTGGCAAAGATGGCCTGGTTCATGTGTCCCAGATCGCTCTAGAGAAAGTTGATCATGTGGAAGATTACTTAGCCGTTGGCCAAGAAATCGACGTCAAAGTCTTAGAAATAGATCGTCAAGGGCGCATTCGATTAAGTATCAAAGCGCTTTTAGAAGAGTCTGACAATGGTGGGAACGGTGAGAATGGTGAGCATGCTCAAGATTCTCAACACACTGATTCTCAAGAATAAAAATAAAGATAAAAAATCTGTAAAACCCCGGTCCTCCGGGGTTTTTTTTGCCCTGAATTTCCCTCCTGAGATCGTCTCTCCCCTGGCGGGCTTACAATTAGCCTTAATTTTTACTTGAAAAATTTTGAATTGTACGGTCTCGGATCAAGCTATCTAATAGGAAAGGTGTAGGGGCGAATCTTGTATTCGCCCTCGATCGGATCTCGCGCCTATAAAAATAAATTTAATCATGTTTAAATGCTGTAAATTTTTTATTTAAATAAGATTTTATGTCTTACGATCCTGATATTCACAACCGACGGTCTATTCGTTTAGGTCATTATGATTACTCGCAAGAAGGTTATTATTTCATCACGCTTTGTGTTCAAAACCGGGCATGCCTCTTTGGAGAAATCTCTGAAGATAAAATGGCCTTAAATCCTGCAGGAAAAATGATTCATAAAAATTGGAATGAGCTTCCAAAAAGATTTTTAAATTTAAAGATGGACGAATGTGTGGTGATGCCTAATCACCTGCATGG
>CAMCUU010000057.1 GCA_945879065.1 Francisella tularensis subsp. holarctica | reverse complement strand
CTTGAAAAATTTTGAATTGTACGGTCTCAGGGTAGGGGCGAATCTTGTATTCGCCCTCTATCGGATCTCGCACCTATAAAAATAAACTTAACTTGGTCGTATTTTTCAGGCTTTCAAATCAATCACCACGCACGAATATATTCAGGGCGTAAAGCAAAAAAATTGGCCGTCGTTCTCTGGAAAATTGTGGCAGCGCAATTACTGGGATCATGTGATTAATAACGAATATGAGCTGTATTTTATTCGTGAGTACATCAGCCACAACCCAGAAAAATGGCCCTCAGATGGCTTATTCTCAGAAAGTAAATTGCAGTCACACCACGGGCGAATACAAGATTCGCCCCTACCCCTTTCCTATTAGATAGCTTGATCCGAGCCCGTACAATTCAAGATTTTTCAAGCAAAACTTAAGGCTAATTGGAAGCTCGCGGGAGAGACAGACCTGAAGATGAAATCGAAGGTCAGAGAGGGGGGGTGATCCCAAAAAGGGTTTATCCTCAAGGGCAGCGCGCTGCAAATAAATCAGAAGGTGACTCTGCTTGTCTTTCTGCTTGTCTTGATGAACTGATCCGTAAAAATGGCAGAGGGGCTTCCATATCTGTCCATGATTCAGCAGCAGAATAGGGAGAAGCGGTCGCAGAGGAGTCTCCACTGCTTGCCCAAACGGCTTTTGCAAATACGCCCACGGGATCTGTTTTGCTTTCAATAAGCCCCTGTTGTGAGAAGGTTAAAAAACTGGAATGGGGCGGTAAACAAGAAGCAATGCCTGGCATGAGGGCGTGGCCATAAGAAGACATCAGCACAACATTCACGGGGACTTTCAAAGGGCGAAGAAGTCTTCTTAAGAAAGAGCCCGTAGATAAAAGCCGTTTTGAATCTTGCGTACTCAGTCTTAGACCGTGGCTATCATTTTCTTTAACGCCAAGACCCGCGATGCATACAAGCGGCTTGGCATTTGTAAAAACATCAGTGCTTGCAGTGAGCTGGTGTACAACATGATCGCGAAAAAAATCTAAATCTTCTGTATAGAGGGGTCTTTCTCCATTACCCATTTGATAGACGCCTGTGGCGCCGAGAGCTAAGGCTCGCTCATGGGCGCTTCTTACGTCCTCTGCACCGTAAATATCTCCTCCTGGAGCTGCTAAGAAATAGACGCGAGAGAGTTGGGCGGTAATAGGTCTAACAGCAGACTTAAAAGCAGTAAAAGCAAACATGGTATTTAATCACTCCTATTTTTGAAAAGGCGCGAATCTTAAAAGAAACAAAGCGTGCCAATCAATAGAGCAGCTTTTTTAGGGGCAGTCTGCTGATCTTGAAGATAATAAATCTGCCGCTTCTGTGTTATTCATTTGATTGAGAAAGCAAATAGCCAGCGCTAATCCATAGTTTGGTGGAAATTGGCCCTGAAGATCTTTTATATTTTTTATATTTTTTATATTTTTTGGGTCTGGATTTTCAGAATAAGATAAGGGTCTTTCCCCTAATTTTTTAGAGGGATAGCTGATCAAAAAATGCCCGGTGCGAATGTCTTCAATACAAGTATAAATTTCTGAAGGGCGCGTATTAAACAGCTTTAATTGGCTGATTATTTTTTTAATTTGTAGCTCAGTAAAACCAGGTGAGAGCGCTTTGGTATTTAAAAAATCAGATAAATTTTTGACGGAATGATCTGTTTTAATGGTGGGTGAGCAAATAAAAGGCGTCGCTCTAGAAGAAAGGTTAAGTAAATAGGTGAGTAATAAATATTCAGAACTTAAAAGCTGATAATTTTTTAAGGCAGGGCTTTGAAGCTTTGTCCAAAGGGCCTTGAGATCGCAGCCATAAGTTTCTTCATGATGAGAAGATAGCGCTGTAAAGCTGGAGCCAAGAGGTAAAAGCCCATGGCTTGCTCTTAGCGCTGCCTCGCCTTGGCAGGGGGTAAAAAAAATATCAATCGGTTTTTTAGGGCCTAAATATTTTGCAATCTCAGAAAAAAATTGCTGACTATTAAAAAATGCCTCTTGCTTGGGCTCTTCAGATAAAACCCAATAGTGCGCCTGATCTTTCGAATCAATAAAGCCATGTGCGAGCAAAATTAAACTCAGTCTTGAGTAATTTACGGGTCGGTGAGAATAATTAATCAGATAGCTATATAAATAATTTAAATCTTTTTTTCTTAGAGGTTGAATGCCATCCCCTATTTGAAAAATAGTTTGAGCGCCTTGGTTTCTTAAAGCCGCTTGGGTTTCTTGTAGAGGGGTTCTGGGGGAGTAAGTTGGCCCGAATTTAATCCCGGGTCCTGCAATAATTATTATTTCATGAGGAGGTTTTGGCCCTGAGGCTGAAGTCAAAAAATTTCTAGTTAATAAATTTGATAAAAATGGAACTCGTGAAATAAATCTAGAACGACTGTGAAAAAAATGGCGCATGATTTCTTCTTTTTATTATTATTTAATATTTATTTTTTGATGATCTTTTTTGAAGCCGCGCATATTAAATTAAGGGTTTGCTATTTTTCTAGTTATTTTTTTATTTATTATTATTTGATTATTTTTTCTAGCAATTTTTTAGTTAAGATCGCCGTTTTTTAACATTAATTAAACATAAAAGGTCTAAGAAATGAGCGGCGGCGCAAGTCCAAGACGTGTAGGAATTTTTATCCCCTATTGGGGGATTGTTCAGGTGATTCAAAGTACCGCTAAAGATGCTGATGAGAATTCCCAGAAAATAAAGCAAGCTTGTATTAATCTTTTACAAGGGAAGGTTCATGATTTTATGAGACTTTGCCCTGGAAGTTTTATTCCTTTGTCTGTAGCAGACGAATTGCCCGTGTTTAATTCAGATCTTCAGGCCGCTGAGTTTCTTCTTATGTCCTTGCGCAACATAGTTTTTTTCTCTGCTCACGGTGAGGTGGATTTTATTTCTAATACCACGCTTTTGACCTATGTCAGTTCAAAAGAAACTGAAACTGATAGATCTTCGTGGAAATCTATTCTTATGTTGCCAGGTTTAGATTTACGTAAACATGGCGATTTAGATTTTTTAAAGTCGGTGGGTTTGTTCCTTGGTTTTGGCTTTTCTTGCTATCGAGATTTGAACACTAAGCTCTCTGATTTTAGTGATTTGACTCGACTTCTTAAGTTAGGCCATTCTGATGATTTTTTTAGTTTTAAACCAAGGCATGAAAGAGAGGCGGGTATTGGTCATTGTGTGGGTCCTGACTTTACTATTTCAAAGGCTTGGTTTGACACACAAAAAGCAAAAGAAGCAAAAGAGCGTGGGGTTCTTTTCAACCCGAAACAGCCTTGGTATCAGCGTCCTGATGCGCGTGAGCTTCTTAATTCTGATGTGAAAAAAATTAAAAAAAATAAAAAAATAATGGTGCCACAGATTCAGCTGGGATTTGCGATTAATTATAAATTGCTTTTGCAAGATGGGCTCGCCATTTTGCCCGAACCCGGTGCTATTTTTTGGTCGCCTTTGGGTGAAAAAACAGTGCACTATAAAGATCGTGTTATTGATCTTCCAGAGGCCAATTGCGCGCATATTGTTCGAATTTTAATCGCAGAAGATAGCAGGATGGGCAGCGTGCCTATTTATTATTCTGGTTTATCCAAAGCTGCTTCTTCAGCTGCTTTTTTGACTTTCTTCGGTCTACCCATTTCAGGGAGATTTGTGACATATTCAGAAAGAATGCACAAAAAAGACGTAGATTCTTTTTTACCCTATTACATAGGTTATGCAGGAAAATCGCTCACTCCTGTTCATTTTGATGGGGTTCATACGCACATGCAGTTTTGGGCTTTGGTGAATAGCCCAGGTCTTTCTTCTCACCCTGATTTTTTGCAGGGCAATATGAGTTATCTCAGTAAAGAAGGTTTTCTTTTATCTCAAAAAGGGCTGGAGCCTGGGGTCGTCATGCTAATGCATTATGGTCCTGACTATGCGAAGGACAAAGGGCTTTTGGATATTCCACGAACAACAGAAGTGCCTGCATGTCGCAGTATTTGTGCGACTCGTGTTGCAGTCTCAGAGATTCCTAGTGCTGTCAGAGGGACTAGAGAGATTAAAAAAATGAACTTTGCGACGCTCATGGCAGACGCTTTCATGATTGATTGGGAGGCAGAAAATAAAAAGTCCCAGAGAGAACAATTAATGTCTAGGGTCTGGCCTTCTTGATTTGAGATAATTTTAAATTGAGTTATTGATCACCCGCAGTATAAAATCCCCGGCTTATTTTTTAGCGGGGATTTTTATATTGATGCAGGCAAAAATATTAGACGGCCGTAGTCTCTCGCGTGAGATTATTTTAGAGATTAAAAATAAAGTCTTAGAAAGAAAAAAATTGGGCTTAGCCGCTCCGGGCTTAGCCGTGATTCAAGTAGGCTCTGACCCAGCGTCGAAAATTTATGTCAAAAATAAAAGACAGGCTTGCCTAGAAGTAGGCTTTGAAAGTTTTAATTATGATTTTGAAAATGACTTAATTTCAGAGCAGGAATTATTAAATTTAATTAGTAATTTAAATAATAATAAAAATATCCACGGGATTTTAATTCAGCTGCCACTGCCTAAACATATTAATACTTCGAAAATTATTGATGCCATTGATATTAAAAAAGACGTCGATGGGTTTCATCCCTATAACCTAGGGTTATTGGCACAAAGACGCCCTGGTTTAAGGCCATGCACACCTAAGGGCGTTATAAAATTATTAGATTCGTATTTAAATAAAGATCTCACCGGCCTACATGCCGTGATCTTAGGCGCGTCGAATATTGTCGGTCGGCCCATGGGCTTAGAATTATTGATGCGAGGTCTCACTGTGACGACTTGTCATCGCCTAAGTCACAATATTCCAGAGATCGTAAAAACAGGGGATGTTTTAATCTCAGCCATGGGTCAGCCTGAAATGGTCAAAGCGGATTGGATTAAGCCAGGCGCCATCGTCATAGATATTGGTATTAATAGGCTGATTAAAAATAATCAGGAAAAACTAGTCGGCGATGTGGATTTTCAAGCCGTGAGTGAAGTCGCCAGCTGGATTAGTCCAGTGCCAGGAGGCGTAGGGCCCATGACGATTGCGATGTTGCTGGAGAATACTTTAGAGGCGGCGGAGCGATTGGATAATATTTGAGATCAAGCCCGGGCCTTCGTAAATCAATCCCGTATAAATTTGAATTAAATCAGCGCCTGAATTTAAAACTAATTCAGCCTGTTCTGGGCTATGGATTCCACCAACGCCAATCATGGGTATCTGATGATTTAAATATAAATTAAAAGCTTGAATGGTTTTTAAAGACTGATTAAAAATCGGCGCGCCAGATAATCCGCCTAGTAATTTTTCTGTATGTTTTGTTTTAAGCGGCGGTCTATTTAACAAAGTATTCGTCGCGATTAAGCCTTCTATTTTATTTTTTAAAAAAATTTCAGACATGGTTTTAATTTCTTGGTCTGATAAATCAGGGGCGATTTTTATAAATAAGGGCGTTTTTTTAGAATATTTTTTTTCTAGTTCTGCTTGTTTTATTTTTAAATTTTTTAAGAAATTATCTAAATAATTTTCAGTCTGTAATTGTCTTAAATCTTGAGTGTTCGGCGAAGAAATATTAATAGTTATATAGTCGGCATAATTAAAAGCTTTTTCGAGGCCAATTAAATAGTCACTAATAGCCTGGTCTATGGGCGTATTTAAATTTTTACCAATGTTAATACCCAAAATAATAGGGTTGGTTTTATTTAATTTATGTTTATAAAAATTGGATTTTTTTAAATTAATAATCAGCTGGTCGATGCCTGAATTATTAAATCCCATTTTGTTAATTAAAGCCTGGTCTTTAACTAATCTAAATAATCTCGGTTTTTTATTGCCTAATTGAGCTTTGGGCGTGACGGTGCCTATTTCTATAAAACCAAAATTAAAACCAAATCTGGAATTAGATAAGATATCTAGATATTCACCGTTCTTATCTAAACCAGCAGCGAGGCCAATGGGATTAATAAAATTTAAGCCAGCGATGGTGATTTTCTCCCCCTCTCTGTCCTTGGCTTCGCCTTCGGACTGTCTCTCCCGCCAGGGGAGAGACGAAAATTGATTTAAGATTTTTAAAATTTTAAAACTTAAATCATGGGAAAATTCTGGAGGGAATAAAAATAAGATTTTTTTAAATAGGGGGTATAAAAAATATGTAATTTTACTCAACCTATTGATTTGATCTGAAATCATGGTGGCTATGGGTGGACTCGAACCACCGACATCAGCATTATGAATGCTGCGCTCTAACCAACTGAGCTACATAGCCAAAACCGGCCGGCATTATCTAAAAAGTAAATTCCCATGTCAATTTAAAAAGTTTAAAAAGTTTAAAAATTATTTGGCTAAATTTCCAGCTGCTTGTTCATCGGCATGATAAGAAGACCGCACATGGGGACCAGACGCAACATTGGTAAAGCCTAGGGATCTTGCAATCTCACCTAGCTGATTAAACTCTTCTGGGCTGACATAGCGCTGAACTTTTAAATGGTACGCACTGGGGGCTAAGTATTGACCCAGGGTGAGCATATCCACCTGATGATCTCGCAGATCTTTCATCGTCTGAATTAATTCTTCATTAGTCTCACCCAGGCCCAGCATAAGTCCTGATTTAGTAGGTATATGGGGATTTTTAATTTTATAGTTTTTTAATAACTTTAAGCTCCAGTCATAGTCTGACCCCGCGCGTGCTTGGGCATATAAGCTAGGGACAGTTTCGACATTGTGATTAAAAACATCGGGAGGTGTTTCTGTTAATAAATCTAGAGCCAAGTTAATTTTATTTTTACCGCGAAAATCAGGGACTAAGATTTCTATTTTAATACTGGGATTAGCATGTCTCGTGGCTCGAATACATTGAGCAAAATGCGCCGCGCCGCCGTCTCTTAAGTCATCGCGATCTACTGAGGTTATGACTACATATTTTAAACCCATTTTTTTCACAGACTGGGCGAGCTTAATCGGCTCAAAAGGATCCAGTGCTTCGGGCCGACCGTGAGCCACATCGCAAAAACTACAACGCCGTGTGCACAAATCACCCATGACCATAAAAGTCGCGGTGCCCTTGCTAAAACATTCTGGAAGATTAGGGCAAGAAGCCTCTTCGCAGACAGAGTATAAATTTTTCTCTCTCAATTCTTTTTTGATTTCAAAAATTTTCGACCCTTCAGATGCTTTAGGTAAGGGGGTATAAAGCCATTTAGGTAATCTTAATCTTTCAGAATGCTCTGTCTTATCTATTTTAATGGGGATTCTAGAGAGCTTATCTTCAGCTCTTGTTTTTATATTATTTTCCATATTTTTTAGCTATCCCAAATTAACAAGCGGCAGATTTTGAAGATCTAGATTCCCAAAGTAAAGCAAACTCTTGGGCTAATAAAATTCCTAGTTCAGACAGGGTTAGCAGTGAGGGAATGATTTGATCTCGTCTCTCCCCTTGTGGGAGAGACAGACCTGAAGGTGAAACCGAAGGGCAGAGAGGGGATGTGTCCATTAAATCTATCACTTGTGTCATCTCTAAATTTTTATACCCACAAGGGTTAATTAATTTAAAAAAATTCAAGTCCATATTTATATTTAAACTTAAGCCATGGTAAGAACAGCCTCGAGTTATTTTTAAACCTAAAGACGCAATTTTTTTATCTAATTTTTTATCTAATACATAAATTCCAGGCGCTTTAGGTTTTCTAATGGCTTTAATATTAAAAAATTTATCTAAAAAATTAATCACGCTGGATTCTATTAAACAGACTAATTCTTTGGGACCCATTTTCGTTCTTTTTAAATCTAATAAAAAATAAAGAATCAGCTGACCCGGCCCATGATAAGTAATCTCTCCACCCCTATCTGTATTAATAATCGGGATGGATGTATTAGATGGGTGGATTAATAAATGGCTAGGATCTGCATGTTTTCCTAAAGTAAAAACCGAAGGGTGCTCAGTGATCCATAGTTCATCAGGGGTTTGATTATTTCTAGCTTGGGTAAATTCCTGCATTTTTTTTAAAGTAATTAAATAATCTTGCAGGCCTAAATTTTTATAAATTAAATTTTTATAAAGCAAATTTTACAGCCTCATGAGCACTAATCGCTTTATAAATATTATCTAATTGCTCTTTAGAACTCGCCGTAAATTTAGCGGTAATAGACAAATAGTTTCCGCCTGAACTCTCACGTTCAGAAATAGTAATCTCTGGAATATAAATTTCTTCAACATGGGCTTTTAAAATCTCATGAACAATATTTTTTAATTCAGGATTTTTCTCGCCCATAATTTTAATAGGAAATACGCAGGGGAATTCAAAAAGATCTTGCATGTTTTATCTTGCTTCTTAATTTTTTATTTCTTTTTTTCTTAAATTTTTCAAAGCAGGTTCTGTCTCGACAGACCAGAGCTTTTCCAGCTGATAATACTCACGAACAGGGCCGAGCATAATATGCACAACGACTTCGTTGAGATCCACTAAAGCCCATTCACCTAAGACCACACCTTCATGGCCAATGATATCTAGAGATTTTTGTTTGGATTCTTGAATTAAATTTTGAGCCAGAGATTTAACATGCTGAGTCGAGGTTCCAGTGGCGATGACCATGTAATTAGTCATTGATGTTTGATTTCGGACATCTAAAACTATTATTTCTTTCGCTTTAAGATCTTCTAATTTGGCCAGCGCAAAGTCTAAAACGGGCATAGATAATTCGGAGAGAGTGGATAATACAGCGGTCATTATTGAAGGTTCCTGATGTTTTAATATTTGTAATTTTTTTAAATATTTTTAGATGTAAAAAACCCGGCGAGTATACCGGGTTTTTTGCGAGGCTAAAGGCCTATTTTTAGCTTATGGATGATGAGCGGCGGGTGTCTTGCCATCGCAGGTAAGATGATCATGAGCGCCACCTTCTAAAAGAACCCTGATGGTTTCTATCCTGACTAATCTTACTGAGTTTTTTAAATTAAGTTAAAGCTCACGGAATTTACCAAAAATTTTGCTGGGAAAAATCAAATAAGAAATCAAATAAAAATAATTAAGAATTTACACGCGGTGATACGGATGATTTTTTAAAATACTGTGGGCTCTATAGAGCTGCTCTATTAAAATAATTTTGGCTAGATGATGCGGAAAAGTGAGCTGGGACAAAGACAATTTCAAATCAGCCTGATTTAAAATTTCTGGACTTAAGCCATCGGCGCCGCCAATAACAAAGCTAATATTTTTTCCAGACTGCATCCATTGGTTTAAATATTTAGATAAATCTTCTGTAGAAAAATGTTTACCCAAAACATCTAAAGCAATCAAATAAGTATTTTTTAATAACTTATTTTTTATTTCTAAGCCTTCTTCTTGAACTAGTTTTTTAATCTCAGCAGGGCTTGTATTTTTAGTTCTAGGTTTTGGAGTCAGGGTCTCTATTTTTATAGTTATTTCTTTGCCAAATCTTTTTAAATAATCATCGCAGGCGACTTTGACCCAGTCGGGTAATTTATGATTGACGGAAATAATTTGAATAAGCATTTAGTTAAGCACTGCCCTCAAAGCCAATTCTGGTCCGCCTTGATGTAATTCCAGGCCTTTAATTTGGCGGTCGATTTTTGCAAAAGTTTGTAGGAGTGAATAGCAGTGGTTTAAATTAAATTTTTTTAAACCCTGGGAGATTAATAATTTTTTCTTGTCGTAAATTTTGTATTTTTTTAATAAATCTGGGCTTAAGTTTAAATTTAAATTTTTAGTTTGATCCAGATTATTTAAATCTCTGTGTAAATTGGCAAGAAGTCTGATCTCTTGAGCCAGGATAAATAAAATATAAGTTAATTCTGTGTCTTGAGATAATAAAGATAAAAAAACGCGCTGGGCTTTAGGAGTATCATTCATGAACCAGGCGTCGATTAAGCTGGAAGGCTCAAAATGCGCCATGTCGTTCTGTAAGTTTTCAATGTCTGATAACTTAATTTCTGGAAGATTTAGTAAAACTAATTTTTCTAAAGCTTGTGAGGTCGCTAGTAAATTGCCCTCGGTGAGTCTAGCTAAGTCATGTAAAGCGGTAGGATGAAATTTTAAATTTAACTCCCGAGCTTTTTGACTAATCCAATGAGGAAGCTGAGAGGGCTCGATGGGCCAAACGGGAATAAATAAAGTATGAGGATCTAAGAGTTTAAACCAGGCTTCCTGCAGTTTTGCTTGAGGTATTTTGGGCGCGGTAATAATTAATTCTGGTGGGTTTAAAAAATCTTTTTGAGATAAATAATGCCCCACCCATTGGGTTAATTCTTGAATAAATAGATTGTTTAGATTTTCTTCGAGATTAATTCGAAAGAGCTGCTGGTTTGAAAACAAGCTGTTATTAGATAAAGCCTGAATTAAAGTCCCAGAAGTAAAATTTTTGTCGATATTAAAATAAATAATTTCGGGCGGGGTATTTGGGTTATTTTTTATTTTTTTGAAAATTAAATTTAAAGCTTCTTGTTTTAATAAAAGCTCATCGCCGAAAATAAAATAAATAGAAAAGTGAAGTTTAGGATTACTAAGTATCTGGGCTAGATCTTTAAAGTAAATTTTCATGTTAAAAATCACTCATGATAAGTCGCCAGGCGATGAATAATTTGATTAGCCAAGTCATGCGCCATGTCTTTCGAGAGTCTGGTTTGAATCGATTGATTAGATAAGACTTGCATAGCATTGGAGCTGTACTGGCGTTCTGCAGAGAGGGTGATGGGGCCTAGTAAGATTTTATTTTTATTTTGATCTGGGTTTAATAATGCAAAAGTAACCGTGCTGGTGATTTGATAAAGACCCGCTTCAGCAACGCCAGTGGAGCTTAATAATTGATTAGAGTTACTAAAACTTTGTATTAATAAAATAGCCTGGGCTTGGGATAGATTGTCTTGACTTAATAAAATCGCGCCATTGTTTCTTAAGTCTTCTTGAAGCGCGGGCCATAAATACGGCGCTGGAATATTGGTTTGTAAATTAATATGAGAGATATTATTCGGAATTTTTTCCAGGCCTCTTAAGTGAAACCCGCAGGCGGTGAGTAAGAGGCTGAATAAAAAAGCAGTGATTAATAAAAATGGATGGTTGATTTTCATGGAAGTTAATTCATAGCTCCAGGTTAAAAGAGGTGTACGGGCGAATCTTGTATTCAATGGCACTTACTTAAGGATCAGGTGTAGGGGCGAATCTTGTATTCGTCCCTGCTTAATAGGGAAGTGGCAAATAATGTTATGTTCTAAATGAAATCAGTTTCCGAATTTTGCATGATTATTTTT
>CAMCUU010000056.1 GCA_945879065.1 Francisella tularensis subsp. holarctica | reverse complement strand
CCAATCTAAGCCGATCCATAAAACAAAAAAAGAAATCAGACCAGAAAACAGAAAAACAGCTAATCCATGCAACCACTCGTAGTTAGAAAAACTGACCTCTGGTTTTGCTCCATAAGACTTTTTTTGTCGATAACCTTTGGATCTTAGTTTTCTAAATTCATCAAGAATTTTTTCCATGAGTGCTCTCCAGTGTTTTGAGATCAAATAATTCACGATCGGATTCTCTGGAGAGGTACTCATCCATTTTTTTTACCAAATCGTCATAAGAATTTTCAGCTCTAGCTTTTTCAAGAAAATAAGAACCAATCAAAATTTTTCTTCGAGTTTCTCTTTTTCTTTCTCTTGATTTTTCTGAGGCCTCTAATGAGATAATTTTAGAGCGAAGTTGAGCTTGTTTCTTTTTGAGATTTTCGATTTTTGTTGAGAGAGCAACCATGATTTCTATCCTCCGTAAGCAATGGCTGTCGGATACTACGAACTTCAAATAAAAAATAAAACAAGCGACAGCTTGTCACATTGGAGCGAAGCGACCCGAAAAGCCTCAAGGCGAATGAATGCGCGCTTATACGTTTCTGCGAAACGTGCGCGTCACAAGAGTGACAATCCTGAGTTTTTGATTTAGATAGATCTATTTTTTAAATTTTAAGATTAAGCATGGCCATTTATCATTTTTCAGCAAAAGCAATTTCCAGAAGTAGTGGGGCATCGAGTGTCGCCTCGGCGGCTTATCGATCTGGAGAATGTCTCACTGATCAACGAACGGGAGAGCGACATGATTTCACCAGAAAATCAGATGTCATTGAGAGCGAAATCTTGTTACCGAAAGAGGCGCCTTCGTGGATGGCTGATCGAGAAAAGCTCTGGAATTTTGTGGAAGAATCTGAAAAACGAAAAGATGCCCAATTAGCTCGTGATGTTAATATTTCTTTGCATACTGAATTAACGGATGAGCAAAACTGGAAGCTGATAAAAGACTTTGTTCAAAAAGAATTTGTCGATAAAGGCATGGTTGCGGATGTTAATTTTCATGCCGGACATGATAAGGGCGTCGCCCAGCCTCATGCCCATGTCATGTTAACCATGCGCGAAGTGAACGAAGAAGGTTTTGGCAAAAAAGTCAGAGAGTGGAATAGCAAAGCTTTGCTCAATACATGGCGTGAGAAATGGGCTGAATATAGCAATCTGGAATTAGCAAAAAACGGTCATGATGTTCGAGTCGATCATCGAACTTTAGAAGCCCAGGGGATTAACCTAGAACCTCAAAATAAAATCGGGCCGACGGCAGCAAGAGAGCAGATGGCGAAGTTTGCTGAGCATCAAGAAATTTCTCGTCAAAATGGAGAGCGGATTTTAAAAAATCCTGAGATTGCGCTTAAAGCTTTGACTCAGGAGAAGTCCACTTTTACTCACAATGATATGGCCCGTTTTGCAAATCGGCATAGTGAGAATAAAGCACAGTTTGATGCGGTTTATTCAACCATCAAATCCCATCATGAACTTGTTTTTTTAGGGAAAGATGAGTTCCGACGAGAGCGATTTACGACCCAAGAAATGCTGGAGATTGAGTCCAAAATGATTGCTCAATCTGAAGAGCTTTCAAAAATAAAACATCATGCCGTTTCAGATTCTTCAATTAGCAAAGCATTGAGCTCTAAAAATTTAAGCAGTGAGCAAATCGTGGCACTCAAGCATTTAACCCAAGAGGGCGACGCGGCCTGTGTCTCTGGTTTTGCGGGTACTGGGAAAAGCTACATGTTAGGCGCGGCTCGTGAAGCTTGGGAAGCGGAAGGCTATCGCGTTCAAGGCATGGCCCTATCCGGTATTGCCGCTGAGAATTTACAAAAAGGCTCTGGGATTAATAGCTATACCGTGGCGAATCGAATGATGGTCTGGGAATCCAGCCATGAACCCCTGGGTCGCCAAGATATTTTAGTGGTGGATGAAGCGGGGATGTTGGGCTCTCGCCAAACAGGTCGCATTGTGGAGGAGGCGCATAAGGCAGGTGCTAAAGTGGTTTTCGTAGGGGATCCAGAACAACTACAAGCCATTCAAGCGGGCGCGGCCTATCGAGCGATTTCCGAACGCATTGGCTTTGTGGAAATGACCGATGTTCGGCGTCAGACAGAATCCTGGCAGCAGGAGGCTACCCGAGACTTTGCACGGGCCAAAACTAAAGCAGGTTTGAGTGCCTATGAGCAGCATCAAAAGATCCACTTTTTTGACGATAAAGAATCGGCCATTCATGGCATGATTCAACAATGGAACGGCGTTCGATCTGAGCATCCTCAAAAGACGCAGTTGATGCTGGCTTACACCCGGGAAGACGTTAAAAATTTAAATCATCAAGCCCGTTCTATTCGCCTGGAAAGTGGAGAGCTTGGTGCTGAGGCCAAATTAAAAACCGCCAAAGGCGAGAAAAACTTTTCAGAGCAAGATCGTATTTATTTTTTACGCAATGACAATAAAAATTTGAAAGTCAAAAATGGGACGCTGGGAACCATCGAAAAGATTAATGGAGACAAGGTCAGTGTGAGGCTGGATGCCAATGGCCAAGAGAAGCCTCGGACTGTTGAATTTAATTTAAAAAACTATAACGACATCGATCATGGCTATGCCGCGACGGTTCATAAGGCCCAAGGTGTGACCGTTGATAGATCGCATCTTTTACCCTCGGAGCATTTTGATCGGCACAGTACCTATGTTGGGATGAGTCGGCATCGTGAGAGTGCCGATGTTTACGTCAGCAAGGCCGAATTTAAAAACTTCGATCAACTTAAAGATAAGCTCAACCGAGAGCGCTTAAAAGACGTCAGCGCGGATTATTCCAATCGACGTGGGTTTGAAAAAGAGGATTCTCAAAAATTACAAAAATCTAAAGTTAAAACAAAAACGCTTCAGCAAGACCCGATGCAGAAAAAATACCAAGAGGTGATGAAGTCTGAGATACGGGCTTATGAAAAAAAACAGGGCGTGTCTGTGAGCATGGAGCCCAAAGAAGGCGACAAAGGGACGTATGTCGGATTACAGGAAATCGCTGGCAGAAATTATGGCGTGATCAGGTTGGAAAGCGCCAATCCAGAGGATCCAAAGAAATGTTTATTCGTGCCCTCTGAAAAAATGGGATCGCATCGTAAATCTCAAGAGGTCATGATCGAAAAACACGCAAAAGGCAAAGACATTGGCAAGCTGACAGTGGTTAAACAGCCTCAAAAAGAAGCACCTGAAAAGAGTCAAACTTTGTCAAAATCTGTATCACAGGAGATCCAGCCACAATCTCGGAGTAGGGGTGGGCGGGGGCGGTAAATTTATTCACCAGTAAAAATCCCCCCGGTCCCTTGATTCGTTTTATGGCGATCAGTGACCGGGGGGATTGGTAAGATCAGTTTACATTTAAATTTGATATGGTGGAGAATCTTTTGAATCTCTGTGGGTTTGTTTCCTTATTTATATGAAAAACCTGTTTTTTGTTCATTAGTTTTTCAAGATGTGAATTTATACAATTATTATTCGTATTGATGTTCTTATCAGAATAGAATTTTACTATCTCTCTAATGTAGACACCTTCACCAGAATCTAAACATCTAACTACCTTTAGTGTCCAGTTTTGACTTAATTCAATATCTTTAAATTCATCAAAACTTTTAGATGGCTCAATGTTTTTACATTTTATAGCAATATCAAGTCCTGCTATTGCTGATTCAAAAGGCTTAACACTCTCCTGATAATTTTTTGTCAGCTCTTGTATTTTGTATTCAAAATCGCTCTTCATTTTTTGAAGAACGTTCATATCATTAACTAAATTAACATCCATAATTTAAAAATCCATTGTAACTTAACATGAAAAACAGACACACCTCTCCTGTAATTATCATGTAATTTAAAATCAATAACAATCAGTATCCACATCATTTCACCATGTATTGAAAATTATCGCCTTGTTGTAATAACAAAACATACACAAAATGTTCATTGCATTATTTATTTAATGATTCTACTGATTTTAATTTATGCGTACTGTATAAATTGACTCGTGTTCGCCGTTCCATTCTTCATAGCTTTTTTGCCGCTGATTAAGATGGCAGTTGCAATAAAGCACTGTTGGGCAACAGGCTTTAACCTGTTATTCAGCTTAAGGGGTATTTTTTGTGAAAAAAGGTACATTTAAAATTGGTAGAGATGCGATAACAGGGAAATTTATTACTGTTAAAGCAGCTCATAATCGTCCTAAAACAACGATTGTTGAGACAATCAAAATCAACAAACCATGTCCTACTAAGAAAAAATAATTAGTAGTTTTGGCACGGCGAACACTTTTTCAAACAAGTTCTTTTGTCCTAGAAAGCGTCTCAATCAACGTTGTTCTTTTCACTCCAAAATTCCTGCAAACAGCTGATTTAGACATCCCATTTTTGAGCGCTTCCAAAATGGCTTCTAATTTTTCACCTGTAATAGCCGGCGGACGACCACCTACTCGGCCTCGTTTTTTGGCAGCTTCTAATCCGGCAATGACCCGCTCTTGTATGAGAGATCTTTCGTATTGGGCTAA
Organism: Francisella tularensis subsp. holarctica; assembly: GCA_945879065.1. Taxonomy (GTDB): domain Bacteria; phylum Pseudomonadota; class Gammaproteobacteria; order Francisellales; family CACEW01; genus CAMCUU01. The sequence goes on along the minus strand of CAMCUU010000056.1, from coordinate 7,731 downwards.
GGCCGCGAACATATGAAATAACAGCTCACCTGATGGTGTCGTTGTGTCCATGCCTTCTGTTAAAGATTTGAAGGCGACTTCTTTTTCTTTCAAGGAAGTGATGATGGTCAATAGGTGCGATAAAGACCTGCCAAGTCTGTCTAATTTCCAGACAACTAAAACATCGCCTGGTTTTAAAAAAGCTAATGCTTTGGCTAACCCTGGTCGATCATCTTTAGCGCCAGAGGCATGATCTTCAAAAAGATGTCTGGCATCGATCCCTGCGGCAATGAGTGCATCTCTTTGGAGATCTGTCGATTGACGATCTGATTCTGAAGAGACCCGCATATAACCCACTAACATTCGCAAAACCCCTCTAGCCATCTTTCCGCACACCTTAACATAGCGACAGAGTTTTCCGTATCGTGTTATGGGTGTTTTTTGGTCTTTTTTGAGGCGGGTAGCGCCCCTGTCGTTAAACAAGTGTTTGCCGTCAGGGGGCTAAATTCTAAGGAGGAGAGATTGCACAGGCGGGTACTATTTTTTTCGTTTCGTGAGTTGCCCACTAACACGGCTTGTTTTATTTTCTGCTGCCTTAAAAATTCGGGTTAATCTGGTAACTTCTTTTTTGCTATTTGGAATTGGTTCTAACTTTCCTGTTTCAAAAGTACTTAAAATATCCTGCTCTTCTTTATCTAGTTCAAGATTTTTTCTTATTTTTTCAGAAGAATAGATTTTCTATTGCCCTTTCCGAGTACGCGCTAACACTTCTGAGGAAAGATAACAATCGTCCATGTTCCTAGAGGGTTCTTTATTTGTAATACGAGCCCATTGAACAGCCTCATCAATTAATTCTGTTATCTGGCTTCCTGTTAAATTGGAACTAGCGTTCTTAGATTGCTTAACAGCGCTTTTAAAAAGCCTTCTCCGAACAGAATTTTTTATGCTCATAAAAACCATTTTTTAGATCAGATAAATTTAAAATAATTTTTTTAATATTAAAATTAATTTTTTTAGTATTAAAAAAATCTAATTCCATTTTTTAAGCACATTCTGGACGTCTTGCTCTGAAGAAAATACACCATCATCAGCCTCTTGGACTGCTTTTTTAGTTTCTTGATTTTGAAATTCCTCAAGATAAATATGAACCCTGTCAGTGGTCCAAATTGACATTCCAGAGCCAAAAAAATCTTTATCTTCTGTCCAAATTGGGCAATTTAATACCAATGCGGTAGCTACAATAGGCCAATCATATATATCACGAATTTTCATCCGTTCTTTGGCTTCTTCTTGATATTCAGCGTAGATCTCTTCGTCAACAACATGCACCATTTCTTCTAAAGCCTTAAGCAGATCGAGTGCTGGCTGAACAGGCAGTTTTCTCTTCTCGAAAATCTCTGGGAGGTATTTATGTGCATCTAATAAACAGATCGCCGGGACAAAAAAATCTACAGTCTGAATATTCTCGATAATTAATTTTCTAACCCGTTGGCCCAAGACTGCTCTAATCAAAATATTTGCATCGAGAACAATAGATTTTGAAACCATTATTTTTTGTTCCCACGCTTTAATTCTTCAAAGTCAGAGAGAAGCTCTTCTTCTGTTACACCATGTTCAGCAAGCAGATTTTCTAGTTTAGCCGCAGCCAATTTTAAGCCATCAACATCAGATTTTTCTGAGTGAATTTTAGTAGGAATATAGTAACCAACCGTTTCTCCATGCCGTGTGATTGATACAGGAGAAGACATCAAAATATACTGTTGCAGGTGAGTTCTAAATTCCCTTACACCGACTTTTAACAAGGAAGCGCTCATTTTTATTAACCATTTGTGTAATGTTGTGTACACAATAATATGATGATCACTAACTGTCAAATTATATCGACCAGCTAATTTGTGGTTTCTTTGTGGAATAGCAGGTTTTCTCATCAATCTCGGCAAACACTTGTTTAACGACAGGGGCGCTACCCGCCTCAAAAAAGACCAAAAAACACCCATAACACGATACGGAAAACTCTGTCGCTATGTTAAGGTGTGCGGAAAGGTAGCTAGAGGGGTTTTACGATTTTTTAGATTTAAGAAAAAAACTACGCGAGTAGCTTTTGTTATTTTCGCTATTTTTCCAAGTAATCTTTACCTTTACATCTTCATTTACCTTTAAGTCGATTTTCATTTCATTCCCAGGACTAATTTTTGCTTTTGAATCTAAAAAGTCTTTTCCTAAGGCCTTAAAAGGGCCTATAAAAATCGGAGCTCCACGCTCCCGTAGCTTTTCATCATCTTTAGTTTCGCGCCTATTAGAAAATAAGAACAATTTAGGCTTTTTAAAAAAGCCACATTGGGAAACTGAAACAATATAGATTGGAAGATCAGAACTGTTCTTAATCAACAAAAACGGGATTGTTTGCCATTTTTCTGAGCAGTCAAACTTAACTGCACTTTTTCTGGCAATCCAATTTTTATAGAGATTAGTAAAAAAACCACCCGCTAATGCACTTGCACTAGTGTTTAATATTGCATGAATAAAACTCAACTTTTCCTTTTCCTTATAACTCAAATTTATTTGGAGTACCTACCCTCTAGCTGTTTCACTAATTTAAGTACTTTTCAAAAGTTGGCTTAAGCTCTCGCAGTTTTCTTTTTTCAATACGGTCCTAAGTTTTGCATCTGAGCGATACCCTTTAGCGAAATCGTTTCCATATTCTTTTCTAAGAGTCTCAACTTTTGTGTCGCATCTCTTCTCACGAATTCTTTCATTCTCATCTCTCATTCGATCATCTAACCCTTTTTGAAAAGTCTTTTTAGACATTTTAATATTCCTTGTATTTCAATATAAAAGTTGCCGATATTCGGCGTTTTTTATCTATTTTTATTAGACTTATTTAAGTTAGAAGACATATCTAAAAATTCAAGTTTTCGCCTTATTAATCAATGCGTTATATCTTAATTTAAAGTTTAAAATAATAACTCGATCTCCATAACGATTTAATTTTTAATATCTGATAAGATTAGTATTGATCATTATCAATATTTTTTTAATATTAAAAGAGGTGTAAATTGATTTTAACTGTAGGTAATACGAAAGGTGGGGTTGGAAAGACAACAATCTCAGTTAATTTGGCTATCGCACGAGCTTTAGCCGGTCGTGATGTTTGGCTCATTGATGGTGACCGACAAGGCACTGCACAAACAGCGATTCAAATTCGGTCAGATGCAGGTCACAAACCTGGCATCGCCTGTTCCACTTATCCAGACGGTGCAACCTTGCGTTCTCAAGTTCAACAGCAGCGAGATAAATTTGATGACATCATCATTGATGCTGGCGGACGAGATTCAACCGCATTAAGAGCGGCTTTAGTTCTTTCTGATGTCTTACTAGTCCCCTTCCAACCAAGAAGTTATGACGTCTGGGCTTTGGATGACATCGGTTCTCTTGTCGATGAAGCAAGAAGTGTTCGAGATGGATTGCGCTGTTACGCCGTCCTCAATTGCGCTGACCCTGGAGAAAATTCTACAGACAATATTGAGGCAGCTGCCGCTGTTGCGAATGTCCCTCAATTTGAATACTTGCCCACCATATTGCGCCGCAGAAAATCATTCTCAAATGCCGCTGGTGCAGGTCTCTGCATATTCGAATTACGGCCTGAAGATAAGAAAGCGAGTGAAGAATTAAAAGAACTTGTTTCAAAACTCTTTCAGGATTAAAATAAATTAATTTAATATTAGGAATAATTAAATGGCAATTACAAAACCCACTAAGAAATCAGTCGAAAACTTTATCTCTTCTGCTCCAGATGCACTTGCAGAAACAGCTGCTGTTGCAAAGCCAAACTACGTCAGAAAAGGGAAAAAATTACAGATCACTCTAACCATTGCCCAACCTCTTTTAGAAGAAGTTGATGCCCTGGCTCATGAGCTCGGATTGAGTCGTGCTTCTGTTATCAATTTGGCTATTCATCAAGGTATGCTCCATGGCATTAACGTCAGTGGTGGACGTAATAGTTAGAAAGTTCTGGAGCATTCCCTATGGAAGAAATTGAAACTAAAAAACCTGAAAAGAAAGAAGCTCCAAAAAAGAGCATTAAAAGTTTTGAGTACGATTTATTTTCTCAATTTGTCACCAATGATGAAAAACATGTTTCAAATACAGTTGAGATTTGGGAATGCATTCCAAAGTATTTTTTAACGCCTAAAAAATGCGAAGAACTAAGAACACCTACTGGACATGCAGACCCATACCGTTGGGATTATTACTATAGGGACACTGAGTTTTCTGTAAAAATACAACCTGCTTTAGTAGAGGAAGAAGACCGGACTTATAAAGCTTATTTTCCTGGGCCCACTGAAGAGCTCGTCGAAGAAGTTTTAAAAAAAATACTCTCGGATCAAAACTTCGGAATTCATGACCCTGAAAAAAAAGAAACATGGGTTAAGTTCTCACTAAGCATGATTCATAAAGAATTAAAACTTATGGGAAGAGAAAGAAATAGAAACCAAATTAAACATGCCATTGAAGTAATGAGCTCATCAGTTCTTACCTTATATAAAGGAAAAAAAGAGATCTGGAGAGGGTCCATCATTCAAGACTTGGTTACCGTTGGTCGGGAAGAGTATTTGTCAGATACAGATTCATTACACGTAGCAAGACTCCCTTTATTTATAAGCCAAAGCATTGACCAATTAGATTACAGGCAATTCAATTATGGCCGACTCATGGATTGCAATGAACAACTTACCAGATGGTTATATAAACAGCTCATCAACCGATATAAACAAGCAAATACCATGAATAGTTACCATTTCACCTATTCAAATGTTGTAAGAGATAGCGGTTTATTACAGAGATCTACTGAAAGAAAAAATAGGCAAAAGTTAATATCTGCACTGGAAGAATTAAAAACTACAGGGGCCATAATCTCTTATGAAGAAGAAGTTAGAAAAGAGGGGCTAAGAATCATAGATGCTATATACAACGTAACACCTTCTTTGGCTTTTATATCAGAACAAAAAGCCGCTAATAAGAGATCAAAGGATGCGATCGATGCCGTAGTTATAAAAAATATTGCATCAGAAAATCAATAAAGTTATCCACAAAATCTGTTCATAATGTGTCCAAAGTAGTGGTTTTAGCGACCAGAAAGTAGTGGTTTTAGCGACCGTTTAGAAAAAAAAGTAGTGGTTTTAGCGACCAGAAAGTAGTGGTTTTAGCGACCACATTTTCGTAAAAACAGAAAAAACAATCGGAAATATGTCATGATTTATAATACTGTAATATTAAATTAACTTTTTATAGGATTATAATAAGTTAAAAAAAGTTGCAATTTTTATAAAAAAACTATTTTTATTTGAGAGAAAATCGATAAGTAGTGGTTTTAGCGGCCACATGACATCGTTAAAAACAACCCAACCTATTGAATACAAACAAGAATTTATGACAAATTTTTTCCCTATTCTTAATTCTTCTTTTAATCTTATTAAGAACTTCTTTATTTAATCTTGTCAGTGGATATGTGGATAACAAAAAAATCCGAATTTCCAAGGTTATAGTTTTGGCCGACACTTCGATTAAAAATTCAACTCAGAAAAAACAATTTTTTAAAACTAGACCCTCACTTTTTTTGATTTCTTATTTTTCAATTTTTTTAATTACGATCCTGAGCAAGAAATAGAAATCAAGATTAATGGCAAAATAAAGCGCTTATAGGCAATTTGAATTCTTCACAAACATGAATCAACCAATCTTTCTTTTTAAACGCTTAAATCGCTTTAAAATCGGTTTAAATAAAAACCGGCATCAGCTCTAAAACATCATCCATCGAGTACCCATGAATCGATAGCAAAGCGACCGCTTGATTGGGTGACAGACTTCGAAACAAAGCTGCATCCACGACGGATTCTCTATGCTCTGAAATCCCCCGTGTTGAGGATGAATTTTTAGACGACTTCCCAAAAAACTCTGAAGACTTCCCCTTGGTCTGACTAAACGATTTTCGGAAAGTAACCGCCTGTCCTGCCATTTTCTCCATAACGGATAGGGTCTCTTGATCCTCCGTTCTGAAACAAATTTTTTGGCGGAAATTTTGCAAGAGGGCGTTAGCAACATCCCGATTTCCAATCGCTGCATAAAAGCTCGAAATCGATTGTGAAGAAATAATCCCAATGGTTTTAGTGCTTCTGGATTTATCCCAAAAATTTAAATCCGACAGACCATCTCTGCTGGCGCTGACCAGATCCTGATACTCATCACACATGAAAAAAACAGGTCGATCTTGATCCCATTCTGGGTTGTGAATTCGATCCTGCATAGTGTTAAAAAATTTCAGCTTGATGATGGTGTACGCCACTTTCCCGCCCAATCCCCAGCGAGACAACGGCATATCCACGAGGTAAATCACACCGTCCATGATCAACTCCATGTCCAAGTTATTTTCGGTGTTTTGACAAAAAGCGTCGATTAATTCCGGGTGAGAAAAAGGCGAAAGCACCTGAGCCACGGTGGCATTGACGCCGCTTTTTACTTTTTCATCGAAGGCACAAAAAATCGTTTCATGGTAACGAAGATAAGTTTTGAGGCGCCGTAATTCTTCATGAGGCAGAGAAATTAATAGGGGGTTTAACTCCAGCTGAATTTGCTCTTTGGCCTCTTCGTCGAATAAAAACTCATAGAGATTTTGCAGGGTGTATCGGTTCTTCAGGAACGAGAGTAGGCCCAGGGTATTTCGACAAAGCTCAGTAGCGGTATCGATCCAGAAGCTTTCAGACTTTGAGCCTCCCCCTAATAAAAAAACAGATTTCAGAAAAGAGGCGGCTACCTCTGGCGTTAAACCGGCCAGTAAATTCATTTGTTGGTGCTTAGGACCGATTATTTTAATTTCACGACCCACTGAGTGCGCTGTCCAAATTGCGGCCTCCTGAACGTCTCCTTTGACGTCGAATAAAAGACCTCCGCAATCTTGGTCTAAGAGCTGAACCAAGAGTGGTTGCATAATTCGCGTGGTCTTTCCGGATCCAATCCCCCCCAATACCAAGATATTTTGAGCGGCATCTTCCAGCGTTAAAGCGACGTTGAGATTTGGAGCCAAGCCCGACTGATGCCAAAGTTTTGACAGCCGGCCTGTTGATTTTCCGAGCCATAAGCAGAAGGGCGTGGGTAATATTTTTGGCTCTTTTTTGAAATTTTTTAAGATTCGTAATTCAAGAAGATTTTTAGGCTCAGAGGCTACTTTGGGTAAGCAATAGGGAAAGGCCAATGCAAAAACGACGGTGACACAAAACCAGATAGCGCCAAAGTGCCACCAGATGTCGAGGTAAGGGGCTTCGTCATTCCAGTAATTATTGGGCCATTGGTGATTATTTAAAACATATTGTACGACAGGAAAGCTGTGGCTGAATGCGTAAACCAAGCCAAAAGAAATAATCGCAGCGGAGACAATTTTTTGATCGTATGGAAATTTATTCAGGACATAACGACTGGGAATTTGTCGATTCCAGAGAGACGTAACAATCACATTCAGCACCGGGTATATGTAATAAAATAGGGCCGAAAATGACGCTAGGTAAGATGCACCCGTGTAAGCATTCTGGACTTCAGAATCTCCCAAAATCCAATCTAAGCCGATCCATAAAACAAAAAAAGAAATCAGACCAGAAAACAGAAAAACAGCTAATCCATGCAACCACTCGTAGTTAGAAAAACTGACCTCTGGTTTTGCTCCATAAGACTTTTTTTGTCGATAACCTTTGGATCTTAGTT
>CAMCUU010000055.1 GCA_945879065.1 Francisella tularensis subsp. holarctica | reverse complement strand
AATCGGCGATAACTATGAGCTGCTGGGACTAAGTCTTCTAAGCTGACCATCTCTACTTGATGCATTTATTTTCTTGTTCAAATCAAAAATTATGAGCCCTGCATTTTAATAATTTTTTGAACAGTTGGCATCAGATTTCAACACGCCCTACATAGAGAATTTGCTGTGACTTAATCAAATTTTATTTACGATTTTTTATTAAAAAATTATAAATTTTTCAGCATCAAAATAGCCGCTTCTTTTAACTCTCCAGCGGCTTTTGAATAATAATTTTCCCGACGACCTATTTTTAAAAATCCGGTTTTAAAATAAAGCTCTAACGCTGGACTATTAGACTCGGGGACTTCTAGAAAAAACTTTTCTGCTCTCGCTTCTCGGGCTTTATCCATTAAAAAATTTAATAATTTTTCGCCATAATTTCGTCTTTGAAATTTTTTGCCAATCTCCAAAGTTAATAGCTCTACTTCTTCTAAAACAACGGACAAAATCCCAAAGCCTATGAGATCCCCGCTCAGCTCTGAAAAAACACCCCAGGTCTGACAATGCGCAGCCAATAAAGAATCCTTCATTTGACCGGCTGACCAGGGAAGCTCAAACACTTCTCTTTCAATTTGCATCATGCCCGTCAGGTCATTCAGCGCTAGAGGACGAAAGTAATAATCGATTGACATCTTCAAACACCTGTCGTTTAAGCGTGGGCCGTAAAAGTACTGAACTTAAGTCCAATGTCCGCAATGGCATCACACTATTCTCTAAGTCCACATCCGCTCCAAAATTTAAAACTTTTAAATTTAATCCAGCCAACTCTTTTTTTATTTTATTTTTATCTTGTTCTTTTTTTTCTTCTTTCGAACTCACCCAATAAAACACGCAAAGCGTTTCAGGAATTTTCAAATATTTCAAAATATTTTTTAATAAAAATAAAATATCTTTTGGATTTAATTCATTCTGATTGGCTAATAAAATTACATATTTTTTATTTAATTTTAAATTTAAATTTAAATCCAAACCTAAATCTAAAAACTTCTTATCTCGCAAATAATAACAATCTAATTTTAATAAATTTAAGCACTCTAAATTTAAAAACCCTGGCACAAAAACCTCTTAATTTTTAATTTTATTTTTTAAATTTAATTTTTTTATTTTTCCAAAGCCTAAGAATAAAAAATACAGGCCCTGAGAAACAATAAATTAAAAATAATCCGGTCAATACTTCTGGCGGTTGCCAAGAAATTAAAACTAAGGCCCCTAAAATAATCACAATGGCTGCAAATCTGACTCGGACATTTAAATCAATGTCTTTAAAACTGCGATACCGAATACTGCTAATTTGCAAAGCCGCTAAGACCACTAAGAACACACAGAAAAATATAGCGACTCCAGTAGAATCCCAAGAATAACTATCCACCAACCAAACACAGGCGGCTAATAAACCCGCTGGAGCAGGACAAGGCAGGCCTGAAAAATACCGCTTTGAAAAAGCAGTGGGCGCCTCATCCGTTTGAATATTAAATCTCGCTAATCTCAAAGCCACACAAGCCATATAAATAAAGCTACAAAGCCAAGCAATTTTACCCCAGTGAATATTATGCAAATAAGAAATATCTAATTTATAAATCATCAGAGCCGGCGCTACACCAAAACAAACCAAATCTGACAGAGAATCTAACTCAGCCCCAAAAGCGCTTTGAGCATTGATTAATCTTGCCACCCGGCCATCTAAACTATCTAAAATCATGGCAATAAAAATCGCGATGCTGGCCATGGTAAAATCACCATTCATCGCTGCAATGACGGCGTAAAATCCAGAAAACAAAGCCGCTAAGGTAAATAAATTAGGCAGTATATAAATACCCTTAGATCGCCTCACTGGAATTTTCACACCCTCTTCTTCTAAATCTATATTTATATCTATTTCATCTTCGATCATTACTCGGACCAGCCTTTTTTAATTAAATTACAAAATCACAAAAGCCCGCGAGTTTAACAAACTAGCAGGCACTCGAACAAATTAATTCTCAAGAATTTCTTATTAAATTTATTAAAATAAAAAAATATCCAGCTTATTTTTATCACTTATTTTCTTGTACTCTTTTTCGCCCAATTTTCGCCCAATTTTTAAGCTATTTTTTTACAGTGAGAAATTACTCTATGGCACGCCGCTCTAATCAAACTCGCGCTCAAAATCCCGACCAAACCTCCCCCAAAACAGCCCCTATAGAAAACTTTGAGAACATTGATATCGCCACTATTTTCAATGCTATGGACTTAAGCTCCGAAGAACAGATAATTCACCAAAAAAAAATAAAATCACTCCTTTTAGACGCTTTACAATATGAGCATCGATTAGACGCTCAACGCTATGCTCAGCTGATCTCAGCAAGTCTCATTAGCTTCGGGATATTTATGGGCGTTTTGATTTATAAAATTCCAGGTAATCTTATTATTCCAATGATATCGACTTACCTTTTTCACCTTGCTAATCAATTAAGACTAGCGGGCCCTTTAGAGTCATCCCCAACCCTCTTAAACCCCAAACCAACAGGGCTTCTAAAAGCGGAAGTCATGACAGAGCTAGCAAAAACTAAGCCAAAATTTTTTATTACGCCCTCAAACATTCCCCTGACTCAAGAGCACCCCTCAAAAACAAAACTTCCTTGGATGCTGGAGTTTATTTTCTATGAAACTCAAAATTTAAAAACAGCGCTTAATCAATGCGATCCTTACCCCTATTTTCTCTCCAAAATTTTAGAGTCCTCACGTAGCTTTATTTTTTATGTCTCCGCCAATATTTTTTTAGAAAAACTAGGCCTCTCTGATAACAGCTTGGCCTCTCAAATGCTGATGGCTCTTCTTCCTTTTAGCTGGTGCAGCTCTATTCAAATCTCTTATTTTGATAAAACACCGCTTATAGAAACACTCTCTCAAAGAATGCCCTTCAGAATTATGAATCAAAAAAAACAATGGCTGGCATTATTTCAACCTGCCTATGATTTATTACTCCAAGACCATGCTGAAAAAATACAAGAATTAAAACAAGCTCTAGGGATTTTATTTATCTTAAATTATGAATTTAAAGTCAGACAAAAAACGGAACAAAATATTTTATTTTTTTCTTCGTTTATTGCTTTATTCATCACTCAAATTAAAGAACCCAACACCCTACCTAATAGTTTAATTGGCCTTTGTTCAGCCCTAGTTTTAATTCCGTATTTATTTTCTTTATTTAATCAGCTGTTTTTAGCCGCCGCTCATCGAAAAATGTCGCCTCTTAAATTGCCCCTTTATCTTCAACAACTTCCTGATTATTTACTAAGCACAGTAAAAGAAAATTCAGAAAAAACAGGACTACCCGATTTATTAGAGCTTTATAAAAATTTAATAATTGATAAAGATAACTATTACTTATCCAAACTGGCTGATCTTTGGAATTTTAAAACACCAGCGATAACGCGATTTTTGAATACGCAGCAATGCGCAATGTCTTTAGCTTATCTTTTTAGCATCTCTTGGCTGAGCTGTATTGATTTAAGTGATTCTATTTCAGGTTCTTTAAATCAAATTTATTTAAAAAGCAGCGCTTGGATTTTTGCAGGCTTACCTTGCGTCTTTGGCTACTGGGTAGCAAATTACAAACGACATCAAAAAAATAAGGCCATAGAAAATTTATTTAAAGATCAAATAGGTCAAACCGCTGTGGTTATTCAAAAATTAAATCCAGAATTAAATCCAGAATTAAAGCATGCTCATCCCGCCATTCACATGGAGGGTCTCTCCAGTAATATAAGACGCCCCTTCTGAGCATAAGAAATTAACAACAGCTGCAATTTCTTCTGGTTTGCCAATTCGCCCTAGAGGGATTTCTTTTAATAAATTTTCTCTCAATTCTGGGCTTAATACCGTCGTCATATCCGTTTCTATAAAACCAGGAGCGACGACATTGACTGTAATATTTCTTGAAGCTAATTCACGAGCCAAAGCCCTTGAAAAGCCCATGACACCTGCTTTAGCAGCGCAGTAGTTAACTTGTCCTGCATTACCCATGGATCCTACTATTGAACCAATATTTACAATGCGACCCCAGCGGGCTTTCATCATATCGCGAATACAGGCTTTGCTTAGCCTAAAAATACCTTTCAAATTAGTATCAATCACGCTATCCCACTCATCGTCTGACATACGCATGAGTAAGTTATCTCGGGTAATTCCAGCATTGTTAACTAAGACACTGGGCGAGCCACAACGCTCTTTGAGATCTTTTAATAAAGCCTCTATTTGATCTTGATGAGTGACATTGAGAACATGCGCCTCGCCTTCGAGACCCTCCTGTTTTAAGCCGAGCTGAATATTCTCAGCCCCTGCTTCACTCGTTGCAGTCCCAATCACATAAAATCCAGAGCGCGCTAATTGATATAAAACAGCCCGACCAATACCTCTTGAAGCGCCTGTTACTAAGGCAACTTTTTTTGAATGATTTAAATTATTTAATATTTTTTCTGCTGTCATTTTTTCAAAACCTATTTTTATATTTTTATATTTTTAAAATTTATTTTATTTAACTAGATTTTCGCCATTAAAACTTAAAAATTCTACGCCAGCACTGTCTTCTAAAATTCTTTTATTCAAACCAGTCAAAATTTTACCCGGACCCATCTCAATAACCCTGGAAACACCATAGTCACTGACCATAGAATTAATAATTTTTACCCATTGCACCGGCTGGGCTAGCTGTTTAACTAAAGCTTGTTTTATTTCAAAATTATTTTGATAAGAGCAAACATCGACGTTATGAATCACTGGAATATTTTTAAAATTATCTAAATTATTTAATTCAATTTTTTCCAAAACTTCTGCCAATCTCACCGCCGCTGGCTCCATCAAAGCACAATGCGAGGGAACTGACACTGGTAAGGGCAATGCTCTTTTAGCACCTAACTGCTTTGCAAAATCCATCGCTCTAAAGACTGCTGATTCATGACCCGCAATAACCACTTGACCTGGAGAATTAAAATTTACCGCGTCTACGACTTGAGATTCCCGAGCTAAATCACAAGCTTCTAAAACTTTTGAATCTTCTAGACCCAAAATAGCCGCCATAGCTCCCACGCCTTCTGGAACGGCTTCTTGCATAAATTGTCCACGCAAGGAAACCAGGCGAACGGCGTCTGAAAATTTTAAAATTCCAGCACACACGAGGGCGGTATATTCACCTAAAGAGTGCCCTGCCATAATTTTAATATCACTCTGAGAAAACAAATCCAATGCCCTAGCTTTATTACTAAAAATTGTAAATAAAGCATAAGAAGCTACCAAAATAGCCGGCTGGGTATACTGGGTTTGGTTTAATTTAATCTCATCTTTTTGAGTTAAATCCCAGAGGTCATAATTTAAAATATCAGACGCTTCTTGGTAAACTAATTTAACTTCAGGGAATAAATTAAAATCAGAAAACTCCCCTAGCATCCCTAATTTCTGGGATCCTTGACCGGGGAAAACAAGCGCTGTTTTAATAAAATTTTGGGACATAAATTTTACATATCCTTTTTTTAAAAAAATAAAAAATAAAAAATTTAATAAATATAAAAAATTAAAATTTTACTAAAGCCGCGCCCCAGACAAACCCAGCGCCAAAAGCTTCGAGTAATAGCAAGTCACCCGATTTTATCTTTCCAGCTCTGACTGCATGATCTAAAGCCATGGGTACAGAAGCCGCTGAAGTATTGCCCTGATGAGTCAAAGTAATAATAATTTTACTTTCGGGAAGATTTAATTTTTTCGCAGTGGCCATAATAATTCTCAGATTAGCCTGATGCGGGACTAACCAATCTATATTTTCTGGTAATAAATTTTCTTGCGCTAAAACCCCTAAAGCTACTTCGCCGAGCATATTCACGGCGGATTTAAATACTCGACTGCCTTCCATATGTAAATACACATCTTTTTCAAGATCTAGAGAGCTTTGCAAAGAATTTGAATTAATAAATTCTGGAGTTTGGTGATTCAAATGCCCTTTGACATAAAGCGCTTCCCGCTCACGGCCATCAGAATGATTTTGGGTTGATAAGATTCCAGAAGTTAAATCTGCCGTAAAAACACAAGCTCCAGCCCCATCGCCAAACAAGACACAGGTCGATCTATCCGTCCAGTCAATCACTCTGCTCATTCTTTCTGAGCCAATTAATAAAGCTTTTTTAACGGCTCCAGTCGCAAAAAATTGCTTAATCACCGCCAAGCCATAAATAAAACCACTACAAGCCGCACTCATGTCAAAACACATCGCTTGAGTGTTGGCTAGTAAAGCTTGAACAGAGACAGCGGTACTCGGCATTGCATCATCAGGGGTTGAAGTCGCGACAATAATTAAATCTAAATCTTGGGCTGAAATATTGGCCATTTCTAGGGCTTTCTTAGCAGCTTCCGTCGCCATAAAAACATTGGTTTCATGGGGTAAGCTGGCAATATGCCGAGACGAAATACCAACGCGTTGAAGAATCCATTCGTCAGAAGTTTCAACCATTTTTTCTAAGTCAGCATTAGTCAAAATCTTAGTAGGTAAGTAAGACCCCGTCCCGGCAATTTTCGCCTTCATTCTTGTCCTTCTGATTTTTTTTCTGCTTTTATTTCTGCTTTTATTTCTACTGGCTGATCTCCTGACTGATCGGCTGATTGTTTTAATAAAGAACTTAAAGATTCTCGAATTTCATCTAAGACATTTTCTTTGACTTCTTTAACCGCCTGAGAAATAGCTCTCGCAAAAGGGACGGCTAAAGCACTGCCATGGCTTTTTATAACAACGCCATTCAAACCAATAAATGTCGCGCCATTATATTGTCTCATGTCAAACACTTTTCGGACGTCACTTAAAATAGGCAAAGAAAGTAGGCCTAATAATTTATGAAAAATATTTTTATGGACAGATATTCTCACTGTCTGGGCAACAAATTTAACAACGCCTTCAATCGTTTTTAAAGCCACATTGCCAATAAAACCATCACAGACAATCACGTCCGCTCTGTTTCTAAAAATATCATTGCCTTCAACAAAACCCGTGTAATTCACCATGCCTGATTCTGAGATTAATTTAGCCGCGCTTTGAATAACTTGATGACCTTTGATTTCTTCAACGCCAATATTTAACAAAGCCACTCTTGGTTTTTCTATTTTATTGACTGTTCTGGCTAGCACAGATCCCATGATGGCAAATTGAAATAAATGATTTTCATTGCAGTCGACATTGGCACCTAGATCTAACATCTGGACAGAAGAATATTTCTGGGTCTCTTGGTCGAGAGTTGGTATGGCGTAAACAATAGCGGGGCGATCAATACCGGGCAGCATTTTTAAAACAAAACGCGCCGTGGCCATTAAAGCCCCCGTATTTCCAGCACTGACACAAGCCTGCGCTTTATGCTCTTTGATTAAATTAAGCGCAATTCGCATCGAAGAATCTTTTTTATTACGTAAAGCTTGAGAAGGCGCCTCACCCATTTCGACTATTTCAGATGCGTGAACAATCTCAATTCTTGGATGAGATAAAAGACGATGTTTTCTAAGCTGAGTTCGAAGCTGCTCTCCATCTCCGACTAACAGAAGTTTAATATCACTGTGACGGTCCAGGGCCACTTTCACAGCAGGGACGGTTACCTTTAAGCCATGGTCACCTCCCATCATATCGATGCTGATCGTAACTTGGCTCATCAGATATTATTCGCTGTCTTGGACTTTTTTAGTCATATCAATAATCTGACGACCACGATAATAACCATTAGGCGTCATGTGATGTCTTAGGTGAGTTTCACCCGTCAATGAATCAATGGAAAGGGCCTGAGGCTTGAGTGCATCGTGGGAACGGCGCATGTCACGCTTAGAGCGTGATTTTCGGTTTTGTTGAACAGCCATTGGATTAACTCCTAATATTTATTATTTAAATTATTTTTCAAATCACTCAAGACAGAAAACGGGCTTATTACAGACTCTTGACTACCTGTATTTAAATTTTTATTTAAATTCTTATTTAAATCTTCTATTTGAAACTCTTTCAGCACTTTCACACACTCAGAATCAAATTCTGGATGCATCGGAACCAAAGGAATCGCAAGAATTAAATCATCTTCAATTAAAACCAAAGGATTCACTAAATCATCTTCTTCCATCCAAACAGGATCTAAATGACTCGGTAATCGCTCAGCTTCTTCCAAACCTTTGACGGGGACTAAATAATGACAAAGATCCACGGGGATCTTTACTTCACCTAGACATCGCTGACAGCTCAAAGAAAGCTCTGATTTTAACTTCAACTCAATCACTGAACGCGATTCTTCATTACTGAAAAAACGCATCGCTACAAAAACCACGCCTTCGTTCGAAGTCATCGACTCACATAATCTCGGAAGATCACATAAATTAACAACGCCAGAACAAAGACGATTAGTCTTTGCAAACCTTACAGGATCAATGGAAACAGGTAATCGCTCTTCTTTCATAGGCGGCGGATAATACAGACGCCAAAAGCGAGTGTCAATTCAAAGATTGAGCTGCAAAAACAGCATAAAGCGCAACGCCTGTCGCTACAGAAACATTCAGGCTTTCCACAGATCCAACCATTGGAATTTTGACTAAATAATCACAGCGCTCTTTGGTCAATCTTCGTAGACCCTCGCCCTCACCACCCATGACTAAAGCAATACTTCCCTGGAGATCTTTAGCTTTAATTTTTTCTAAGCTTTGTTCTGCCTCACCCGCAAAACCCATGATCCAATAATCATGATCTTTCAGCTCTTTTAATACTCTGGCCAAATTAGTCACTGGAATCACTGGGATATTCTGCGCCGCACCACAAGCCACTTTTTCAACAACTGGCGTAATCTGACAAGATTTATCTTTAGGAATAATCACCATCTTGGCACCGAAAGCATCGGCTGATCTTAAACAAGCGCCTAAATTATGCGGATCTTGCACCCCATCTAAAACTAAAATAATTGAATTCTTAGATTCTTTGAATTTCTCAACCAAAACTAAAAAATCAGACTCATCCCAGGACCTGGTCCTCTCAGCCATGGCAATAACACCCTGGTGATTCTCACCCTGAGATAATTTATCTAAATGCGCTCGCTCAACGGGCCTTAAGGTAATTTTTTTCTCAGTCGCTAATTTTAAAATAGGGCTGATATTCCCCGTATGAGTCGCTAAATAAAAAATCTCCGAGACTTCAGTAATTTCAGAATTTAACGCGCTATTAACAGCATGGTGGCCAAAGATCACTTTTTTCAAAATATTACACACACTCAAAATCAATTTTACGGCCGGCGATATCAACACGAGTTAACCTAACTTTCAAGGCATCGCCCAAACGAAATACGCGACGGCGTCTCTCGCCCACCAAAGTCTGAGAACCAGAATCATAATGATAATAATCATCCATAAGATTACTCACATGAACCAAGCCATCGACTGGCATCGTATTTAAAGTCACAAAGAAGCCAAAATTAGTCACTCCACTAATCACACCCTCGAAACTTTCACCAATATGCTGCTTCATATAGGCACACTTTAAAGCCCCTGTGACATCCCGAGTTGCCTCATCAGCGCGTCTTTCAGTCATCGAAGAGTGCTCAGATATTTCAGATAAAGACCCTGGGCCGTATAACACACCGCCAGAAATATTTTTATCTTCTTTATTTAATCCCGCTTTTAATAATCGATGAACGATCAAATCCGGGTATCGTCTAATAGGCGAAGTAAAATGCGCATAAGCATCAAATGCCAGACCAAAATGACCTAAATTTTCAGGGCTATACACCGCCTGATTCATCGATCTTAACACCATGGTCTGGATCACTTTACTATCTGGGCGATCTTTAGATAATTTTAAAACTTCCGCCAAATCTTTCGTACTGGGCAAGCCTTTGGCTGAAAATGGAATCCTGGATAATTTTAAAAACACTCTGAGATCTTCAACTTTTTCAGGCTTAGGACCTTCGTGAATTCTATAAATCCCACCTTGATTAAATTTCTCCAGACTCTTAGCTGCAGCAATATTGGCGACCAACATACATTCTTCAATTAGACAATGCGCTTCATTGCGAGTGTAAGCCCCAAACTCACTGATCCTTCCAGACTCATCAAAAATAATCTTAGTTTCTACCGTCTCGAAATCTAAAGCACCCTGCTCAATTCTTCCGTCTTTTAAAGCTTTGTATAAATAATAAAGCTCATACAAACCTGGCAATAATTCAGCATATTCCTGATGTAAGGGCGTATAAGGCGCCGTCAAAATTTCAAACACTTGGTCATAAGTTAATCTTGCATGAGAGTGCATCACTGCCGGATAAAACTCATGCTTAGTTAACTTTCCAGCTTTATTAATTCGCATCTCACAGACCAGGCATAACCGATCTACTTTTGGCTTTAAAGAACAGAGCCCATTAGATAATTTTTCCGGCAGCATGGGAACCACTTGGCTGGGAAAATACACCGAGTTACCGCGAATCTCCGCTTCTTTATCTAAAGCCCCACCAGCGCTGACATAATGCGAAACATCCGCAATAGCGACCCATAGCTTCCAGCCGCCTAATTTTAATTTTTCGCAGTAGACCGCATCATCAAAATCTTTAGCGTCAATACCATCAATAGTGACTATGGGAAGATGTCTAATATCTTTTCGGTTTTTTAAATCTTCTTCAGATACTTTAATTAAATCATCGGGGAATTTTTTTAACTCTTGCTCAATCTCTTGTTTAAATTCATGGGGAATATTAAAAACATCCATCGCGGCACAAATGGCCGTTTTGACATCAATGGCTTCGCCTAAAACACTTAAGATTTTTCCAACGGCTTGGGTGTGATAAGTCGGCTGTAAAATAATTTCACAAACGACTATGTCACCTTTTCTCGCCGTCCCATGATCGCCCGGTAAAATTAAAATCCGGTGAGATAAATACTGATTTTCTGGAACAACATAAAAAACCCCATGGTCTTCGTTTAACCTTCCAATCACTTGCTTGGTATTTCGCGCATGGACTTCCAGGACCTGACCCAAATAGCGCTCGTTAGAATCTAAATTAGTAATTTTAATCGTCGCCCGGTCACCAGGCAGTAAAGCTTTACATTGCTTCTCATGAAGATAGACAGCAATCCCATCTGGACTCTTAACCAACATTTGCCCGTCGATTAATTCCACCTCGCCAGTGACTTCATGTAAATCAGGGCAGAGGGCATAAAGACCGCGCTTAGAACAAACTAACTGACCATCGCGCACCATCGCCCTTAGTCTTCGATGCAAAGCATCCACCGCCGAGTCTTTTTTGATGCGCAACTCATCGACGATCTCTTCTTTAGATAAGGGTCGTTTCAGGTCATTTAATAAGGATAAAATCCATTCTCTTGATGCAATCGGCTCTTCGTATTTCTGAGCTTCTAAACCAGCGTTAGGATCGTTTTTTTGAGCGTATTTTTTTTTCGTATTCATATTAGGCATTGTATAACAACTCTTTTGCAAACCACTAGAACTAAAATTATTTATATTTAAATAGCTGGCTAAGTTTAGATATAGCAAGAACCGCAGGGTTTATTTTTTTTCTTAAAATAATCTTGCTTATTAATGGGACAGCAAAGATTCCGACTCTTTAGATATTTTGCCTGCTTTGAAACAAGACGGAAAAACTAACTGCGTCAAAGATAAATTTTTAAAAGGCTGCTCTTTCGTTTTTCGCCAGGTATCAAAAATTAAGACACTACTCAATGCAATAGCCGCCGTTCTTGCAGTCACCGAGCCAAACTCCCCCAAAGAACTTCCAAAAGATAAAGCAAAAGATAAGGGAATGTTGACTATAAAAATTCCAAGTAAGTTTTGAATCATAAAAGAATAATTAATCACTGGCCCCATCAATTTTGCTAAACCACGACCAGCCCCTGAAGCTGTATTTCTCACAGAGTCAAATATTAAAGAAAGCGCACCAATAATTAAAAACCATCGAGCCTCTTTCAATAAAACAGCATCTTTTGAAGAAAGAAAAACACTATTTAAAAAATCTGGAACTCCAAAAGATAAAGCTATCAAAATCACCGGTAAAACAAGCCCTAATTGAATACTCAATCTTCCAACTTGCTTGGCTTTTGACTGAGCTTCTAAATTATCTAACTGATAGAGCTTACTCACTAAAATTCCTGAGCCCTGACCAAAAGCAAAAGTTAAATTGGCCAAGACCGAAGCATATTGCAAAAAGGGCTGTGTCATTTTTAAAAATCGATCACCTAAAGCACCTACTAGCAAGCTTAAAAATACAAGGCTGCCTAATTCAGCGGCGGCATAACCTGCAATGGGAAGACCTTGTTTGAATATTTTTTTCATAGCCTCTATCGAGCAAACAGCACGAAGCCTCTCCATCCAATAACGACAGCCTTGGATATCTTGAGCGCTTTGAACCCCTTGAACTCCAGACCACTGAAATAATTGAAATGCTGGAAACTGAGAGTCTGATTTAACACTTGATTTACAATAACACCAGAGCATAAAACCCAAAGAGCTCACGAGCGATCCAATCGCGTAAGCATAAGCCAGCCCAGAAAACCCCATTGCATACTGATATATCAATAAGGCCCCCACCCCCACTGTGAGCACTCGATTGATTACAGGCCCCGTTGAAAACTGCAGAAATTTAGCGCGATAAAAACAAAAAAATTTATAGAGGCAAAAAATGCTCATTTTTTTGAATTTTTATGCGAAAAGTTTCAATTTAGATCGCGAATTTCAATAATTAATTATGACTTCCCGTTTTTCA
>CAMCUU010000054.1 GCA_945879065.1 Francisella tularensis subsp. holarctica | reverse complement strand
TTTTTATTAGGTTTTGAAATTTTTAAATTATTTAAATTTATTTTTTCTAATAAATGATTGGGCAGATAAGATTTTAGAAAATGTTTTAAAAATTCAAACTCTGACATGAGCGACTTAAAATTTAAATCATGGGGATTGTGGGAAATTTGCGGCATAAAAATAGTGCTTAATAAAAATTGGATATATTTAAAAATATTAAAATTAAATAAGACTATTTTTAATTTTTAAAAGCAATTAAAAAACATAAAAATATTTTATTTTTTTTATTTAAATATTTTGGGTGATTTAATTATCTTCTATGAATTCAACTAGCTGATGTTTATACTCGCGCCCGATTTTTATAAACAGATTTTTTGTTAAATTTTAATAGTTAAAAATAAAAATAAGGGAAGTTCATTCATGGCTACAAGTTATACTTATCAGAAAATTACTGTGCCTGCAGTTGGCCAAAAAATTACGGTGAATTCAGAGGGAGTTTTAAATATTCCTAATGATCCCATTGTTCCTTTTATTACTGGAGATGGGACGGGTGTAGATATTACCCCGGTGATGATCAAAGTCGTTGATGCAGCTGTTAAAAAAGCGTATCAGGGCCAAAAAAAAATAGCCTGGATGGAAATTTATGCAGGCGAGAAAGCAACGCAAGTTTATGACCAAGATACTTGGTTGCCTGATGAAACTTTGCAGGCCGTTCGAGAATTTATCGTAGCAATCAAGGGACCTCTTACAACTCCAGTCAGTGGTGGAATTAGATCTTTGAATGTCGCTTTGAGACAAATGTTAGATTTATATATTTGTTTAAGACCTGTGAGATATTATCCAGGAACGCCTTCCCCAGTAAAAGAGCCTGAAAAAACAGACATGGTTATTTTTAGAGAAAACTCTGAAGATATTTATGCCGGAATTGAATGGAAAGCGGACTCTGCAGAAGCTAAAAAAATAATTAAATTCTTACAAGAAGAAATGGGTGTTAAGAAAATTAGATTTACAGATCACTGTGGAATTGGCATCAAGCCTGTTTCTAGAGATGGGACGTTTAGATTAGTTCGCGCGGCGATTCAATATGCGATTGATAATAATAAAAGCTCGGTGACCTTGGTTCATAAGGGCAATATTATGAAATTTACAGAAGGTGGTTTTAAAGACTGGGGTTATGAAATTGCTCGAACAGAATTTGGGGCGGAATTAATAGACCAAGGTCCTTGGTGTGCTTTTAAAAATCCCAAGACAGGCGAGAAAATTATTATTAAAGACGTCATTGCGGATGCGTTTTTACAGCAGATTTTATTAAGACCTGAAGAGTACAGTGTTGTCGCGACTTTAAATTTAAATGGTGATTATATTTCTGATGCATTAGCCGCCCAGGTCGGTGGAATTGGGATTGCTCCAGGGGCAAATTTAGGTGAGGGCGTGGCGATTTTCGAAGCTACTCATGGGACGGCGCCTAAGTACGCCGGACAAGATAAAGTAAACCCGGGCTCTTTGATTTTATCTGCAGAGATGATGCTGCGTTATATGGGCTGGTTTGAAGCGGCTGATTTAATTATTCAAGGCTTGGGTCGGGCTATTGAATCTAAACGAGTGACTTATGATTTTGAGCGTTTAATGCCAGGCGCGGTCTTATTAAGCTGCTCGCAATTTGGCGATGAAATTATTAAAAATATGTAATTATTTTTTGTAATTTTAAATTTATTTTTTAAATATTTAATATTTATCCTGGAAATTATTTTGAATATTTGGTCTAAACTTATTCATGAGTATTAGTGTTTTAGATGAAGCAGAAATAGCATTTTCTACGGCTACTGAAAGCGAAATCAAGCGGCCTAATCTCAGGGCCGTTATTATGCTGAATGATGATTACACCCCGATGGAGTTTGTCATTGATGTTCTTACCAGCATCTTTGGCATGAGTGAGCAAAAAGCAACGGAAACAATGCTGCTTGTTCACTATGCAGGTCGTGCGGTATGTGGACAGTATCCAGCAGATATTGCGGAAACGAAGGCGGCGAGGGTTATTGAATTGGCCAAACTGAATGATTATCCCTTGCTTTGCCTAACGCAGTGGATTTGAAATAAAATAAAGGGGGAGTAAATAATGCTGAGTAAGGATCTAGAGTTTACGTTGAATCAGGCATTTAAAGATGCGAGAGCTCAGCGCTATGAATATTTAACAGTCGAGCATTTATTATTAGCTTTACTAGAAAATCATTCGGCCCTTGAAGTATTAAATGCTTGTGGCGCAAATCTAGATCGATTAAGAACAGAGCTTCAGCAATTTTTAGCGGATACGACCCCTATTATTTCTTTAGAGGATGCAAAAACTCGAGATACACAGCCAACTTTAGGCTTTCAAAGAGTTTTACAAAGGGCGGTTTTTCATGTGCAGTCTTCTGGACGATCTGAAGTCAGCGGAGCCAATGTGTTAGTCGCTATTTTTTCAGAGCAAGATTCACAAGCAGTCTTTTTTCTTAAACAAGAAAACGTTTCGCGCTTAGACGTTGTTAATTATATTTCTCACGGTATTTCAAAAAGTGGAGATCATGGCGCCCCCCAAAAAATGGATATGGAATCCGAGTCTTTTAATAATGATTCGGATGCTGAATCTTCTGGAGCCAGCGCGGGTCGCTCGCCTTTAGATCTTTATGCTGTGAATCTTAATGAGCGCGCCCGTCAAGGAAAAATAGACCCCCTGATTGGCCGTGCAGACGAAGTAGAAAGAGCGGTTCAGGTTTTATGTCGTCGTCGAAAAAATAATCCTTTGTTAGTCGGTGAGGCAGGAGTAGGTAAAACCGCCATTGCAGAAGGCTTGGCTAAATTAATTGTGGATAAGCAAGTTCCCGAAGTGATTGGAGATTCAGTAGTTTATGCCCTAGATCTAGGCGCTATTTTGGCGGGGACGAAATATCGCGGTGATTTTGAAAAAAGATTCAAAGCTATTTTAAAACAGCTTCAAGATGAAAAAGGGGCAATTTTATTTATTGACGAAATTCATACCATTATTGGCGCAGGGGCTGCTTCTGGTGGAGTAATGGATGCATCTAATTTAATTAAACCTCTTTTGGCAACGGGTGAATTAAAATGCATTGGGTCGACGACCTATACAGAGTACAGAAATATTTTTGAGAAAGATCATGCTTTAGCGAGACGATTTCAAAAGATAGATGTCGAAGAGCCGACCGTTGATCAGACTTTCGAAATTCTCAAAGGCCTGAAGCCTTATTTTGAAGCGCATCACCAAGTTAAATATGCGACGAAGGCTTTAAGATCCGCTGCTGAGTTAGCAGCTAAACATATTACCGAACGGTTTTTGCCCGATAAAGCCATTGATGTTATTGATGAAGTGGGTGCTTATCAGCGCTTATTACCTCCTGAGAAAAGAAAGAAAAATATTGGCGTGACGGATATTGAAGAAATGGTTGCCCGAATGGCCAGAATTCCAGCTCAAACTGTCTCAGCGTCGGATAAAAAATCTTTGAAAAATTTGGGTCGTGATTTAAAAATGTTGGTCTATGGCCAAGACGATGCGATTGAATCTTTAGTCTCTACGATTAAATTAGCCCGGGCTGGACTGCGAGAAGATCACAAACCCTGGGGATCTTTTTTATTAGCAGGGCCTACGGGGGTAGGTAAAACAGAAGTGACTCAGCAATTAGCGAAGTTGTTGGGTATTGAATTAATTAGATTTGATATGTCTGAATACATGGAGCGCCATACGGTGTCTAGATTAATTGGTGCACCTCCAGGTTATGTGGGCTACGACCAAGGCGGCTTATTAACAGACGCTGTCATGAAGCATCCGTACTGTGTGGTTTTGTTAGACGAAATTGAGAAAGCGCATCCCGATGTGTTTAATTTATTATTGCAAGTCATGGACAATGGAACACTGACTGATAATAACGGCCGGAAATCAGATTTTCGTCATACCATTGTGATTATGACAACCAATGCTGGGGCTTTCGAAGGTAGCCGTAATTCGATGGGTTTCACCGAGCAGACTCATACGACTGATAGTATGGAAGCGATTAAAAGATTATTTACCCCAGAGTTTAGAAATAGGCTGGATGGAATTATTCAATTTAATGCCTTATCTAGAGATGATGTTAAAAACGTCGTCGATAAATTTATTTCCCAGCTCCAAGGCCAGCTAGATATTAAAGGCGTGTCTTTAGAAATGGATGGCTTGGCTCGAGATTGGTTAGCTATTCATGGCTATGATGAAAAAATGGGTGCACGGCCGATGGCAAGATTAATTCAAGATAAGATCAAAGAGCCTTTGGCTGAAGAGATTTTATTTGGAAAATTATCAGAAGGCGGGCGTGTCAAAGTGTCCATGATGAATGATCGAATTACTTTTGATTATTCTGACGCTAAGAAAACAGAGGCTAATCTTAATCTCGAAGATTAAGATTAATAATTTTAAAAAATTAAAGGGCGATTTTTATTTCGCCCTTTTTTATTATTTATTTTTGTTATTTATGCCTGAAATTAATTCGGCCTTTAGATAAATCATAAGGCGTCATTTCAACAGTAACTTTGTCGCCTGTTAAAATGCGAATGTAATTTTTTCTCATTTTTCCTGATATGTGTGCAATCACAATATGGCCATTTTCGAGTTGAACTCGAAACATGGTGTTCGGGAGGGTGTCGATGACAGTCCCTTCCATTTCAATGACGTCTTCCTTCGCCATACATCCCTCAGCTGGTTTTTAAAGCGGCGCAATCATAGTCATCTTTGAATTGAGAAGCAATCAGATTAAATCAGCTTAAATCAGGTTAAATCCAAATATTTTTCAGCATCTAAAGCGGCCATGCAACCACTTCCTGCTGAAGTAATTGCCTGTCTATAAATATGATCCATGACATCACCGCAGGCGAAAACTCCTGGAATATTAGTATGCGTTGCCTGGCCTGTCTGACCTGACTGAACTTTGATATAGCCTCCAGCCATGTCTAATTGCCCTTCGAATATTTGGGAATTGGGCGTATGCCCAATGGCTATAAAAACACCGTCTAGCTTTAAAACTTGGCTTTCTTGGGTTTTGGTATTTTTAATTTTAACGCCAATTACACCAGAATTATCTCCCAGAACTTGTTCTAGTTCATGAAACCAGTGAGCTTTTATATTCCCGTTTTTAATTTTTTCTTGAAGTTTATCTATTAAAATTTTCTCAGATTTTAATTTATCTCGTCGATGAATTAAGTGCACTTCAGCGGCAATATTAGACAAATACAGTGCTTCTTCGACGGCTGTATTTCCGCCGCCAACCACGCAAACTATTTTATTTTTATAAAAAAATCCGTCACAAGTGGCGCAGGCTGAAACGCCTCGGCCCATAAATTCAGCTTCTGAAGGAATGCCCAAATATTTTGCACTAGCGCCCGTTGCAATAATTAACGCATCGCAGCTGTACTGAGTTGACCCACCTGTGAGAACAAAAGGCTTTTGAGTTAAATCTGCTTTTTCAATATGGTCGTTAATAAACACTGTATTAAATCTTTCAGCATGTTCCTGCATTCGGACCATCAGATCGGGTCCCTGGAGGCCTTCAGCGTCTCCAGGCCAATTGTCGACTTCCGTTGTTTGGGTAAGCTGGCCGCCAGGTATCATGCCATGAATAATTACGGGGTTTAAATTCGCTCTTGAGGCATAAACTGCCGCCGTACAACCAGCAGGACCTGAACCTAAGATAATTAATCGATGATGTTGAGTTTTCATATTTTTTTATGGGGTCCTAAAGCTTTGGGGGGCGGATTTTATATTGAGCCAGGCTTTGACATCAAGGGTGGCTTTCCAGATAATGCCAGCCTTATTTTAAAGCAGTAGTAAATATAAATAGGTTGTTGAGATGTCACGAAGTTTGACGATTAATTACGATGAAGTAGCTGAGGTTGTAAAAAAAATAGAATCTCAGGGAGAAAGTCCCACTATTTTAAGAGTCAGAGAAGCGCTAGGTAACCGAGGCTCAACGACGGTTATTAGCAAATTTGTAAAGCAATATAAAGAAACGCGAGATGGGCCTAGAGAAATGCAAGATAAGCCTGTTTTTTCTCAGGCTTCATTATCTCCAGCATCTCCAGCATCTCCAGTGACTTCAGGGTTTTCTGAATCTCAATCTGAATCTAGATCACAAGAAGAATTTCAGGGGGCGCCAAGACACCCGCGTCAAGATTTTCAAAGTCGTCCGCCTCGTCCACCACAAAGGCCTCACCGTCAGGATCGCCAGGCGAGACCTCAAAATGTAGCGCTTGAGTCAGAATCAGGGTCTGGAGTTGGGGTAAATCATGATTTAAATTTTGGTTCAGGGCCTGTTTTAAATTCAGAAGAGTCTTCTCCTGAATCTAAAGCTGATTTGAAATCAGATAATAAAAGCACTTCTCTAGAGTTTCAGGATTCCCAAAACTCCCAAAACTCCCAAAACTTTCAGCAAGGACAGGCTAATCAGGCTAATCCACATAGACTGCAAAATAATCAGCCTCGTCAGCATCAAGATCAAAGAAAACCTCGAAGAAATAACCATCCCAATCAGGGGCAAAACCAGGGTTCTCAGAATCAGCAAAATCAGCAAAATCAGGGGGCAAGACATCAGGGGCCGAGACATCAAAACTTGCATCAAAATCAGCATCAGAATCAACACCCCAATCAAGGCTTTAAAGACCGACGTCCGCATCATCAGCCGTATCCTAATTCTAGTGATCTGCCAGTTGATCCTTATCCACAAGACCCCTACGCCCGTTTTGAGCAGGAAGTGGTCGTTAGCGAGAATTTAGAAACCATGAGTGAAAATCAGTTAGTGACGAAAGTTCGTCAATTAGAATCCATGTTAAATAAAGAGCAATCCAGAACAGAAGCCGCTGAAAAAATGGCGCAAGAAGCCAAGCAATATGCTGAAATTATTAAAGCTCAAGCAGGTCTTCGTGTTGCTGAAGTGAAGCAATCCATGGAAGTGCTAATTACTCAGCTGAGAGCTGAAGCAGAGGCTGTTAAAAATATGGCAGATGAGAATCTGCGTTATTACAGAGAGCAATTAGAAAAAGCGAATAGCTTAATTTTAAATTTGATTCAAAAATAAATTTATTTAAAAAAATTAAAAATTAAATAATTACATTAGCCATAAGTTCCACATGCTGGCTCTTGGAATGTCCGAGCTGCAATATTTTAACTGCTGCTGGTAAGTTTCAGAGAGCCTTTGGACTTTCTGGGCTTTTTCTATCAGCCAATTTTTACTGACATAAGATTTTTGCTGATAACCCGCAATACCTTCGTGGTAAGCCAGGTACAGCTGATAAGCATTAGATTTAGAAATGCCCAATTTGTTATGCGCCATGTTTCCATACCAGCCCACAAAATCCACGGCATCGCCGAACTGATCTCGATCTGCGCCGTCATTTTTAGTGGCTTTCTGATAATCCGACCAAGCGCCATCGGTGGCTTGAGAAAAGCCATAAGCAGTCGTGGGGCGGGTCCAGGGAATAAAGCCTAATAAATTATCTCGAGGTGGCTTGGCATCGCTCACAAAATAAGATTCTTCACGAATAATCGCCAAAGCAATGGGTGTCGGAACGCCATAACGATGGTAAGACGACTGAGCCTCCCAGTACCATTTGGGATATTGTTTAAACACAGAGCAAATATTATTGGTATTGGTCGGTGGTTTAGTCGTACTACAGCTAGTTAAACTAAGTAAAACACTCCCTGTTAAAACAAGGCCTATAGTCAAACGAGTGACGCGAATAAAAAAAGAAAAATTAAATAGTCTGGAGCTGGAGCTGTTGATACTCATAAGGGGCCTGTTGAATCCATAGTAAATTAATTATGAGCAGAGGTGATTTTTTTCATACGCCTGCCCTTATAAAAGCGGACCGAGTTTAAGAGATTTCTCTTGTTTCACAAGCGTGTTCTTTCATGTGTTTTTTTAAAATTATTTTTTAACATACGGGACATACTGGGGCTCCCAGATTTTGTTTTTAATTAATTCAATCACTGCTTCTTTGCTTAATGGTTTTGAAGGATGTGAAAGAGAAGATAAGCCGGATTGAACTGCTTCCCAGGCGACATCAATGGCTATTTGTAATGACACTTCGCGGATTTTATTTAAAGAAGGTAAGAGGGTGTTATTAGAATTATTAGATTTATTAAAATTGTTTTTAGCAGGAGATTGCTCGGCAAGAGATTTCGCTGCGGCCATGAACATATCGTCAGAGACATGGGTTGCTTTAATGGCAATGATGCCTAAGCCCATGCCGGGAAAAATATAAGAATTATTAGTCTGATCAATAGGTCTAATTTTTCCCTGATAAGTTATTTCTGGAAACGGGCTGCCGGTTCCCATGATGACTCGACCTTCGGTCCAGTTTAATAAATTTTCTGGGGTGGCTTCGCTTCTGGAAGTAGGATTAGACAAAGGAAAAATAATGGGTCTTTCGACTTGAGAGGCCATGAGTCTGACTAATTCTTCGGTGAATAAACCTGGCTGACCAGAGACGCCTAATAAAACCGTCGGTTTAATTTTTCTTATTACTTCTAACAAGCTAATAGGGTCTAGATTTTTTGGATCTAAATTTTTCTGAGCAAAAGGTCTTTGAAAATCTAAAAGATCAGGGGTTTGATCTGTGATTAATCCCAGAGCATCGATTAAATAAAAGCGGGAGTAAGCTTCTGACTCTGACAGGCCTTCTTTGATCATAGCTTTTGCCATCAAGCTGCTAATGCCACAGCCGGCAGATCCACCGCCGACAACAACAATGCGCTGGTCTTTAATATTCTGCCCAATGGATTGCACTGCAGCGAGTAAAGTTCCCGTAGCGACGGCAGCCGTGCCTTGAATGTCGTCGTTGAAAGTACAGAGCTGATTTTTATATTTGGCTAGGATGGGATTGGCGTTTTGTTTAGCAAAATCTTCCCACTGGAGTAGCACATGGGGGAAGCGTTTTTTAATGGCATGAACAAAGCGTTCGATAAAATGATCATAGTCTTGGCCTCGAACACGTTCATGACGCCAGCCCATATAAAGCGGGTCTTTTAATAAATCTGGGTTGTTAGTCCCCGTGTCTAATAAAATAGGCAAAGTATGGGCGGGGTTAACACCGGCGCAGGCGGTATAAAGCGCTAATTTCCCAATCGGAATACCCATGCCTCCAGCACCTTGATCTCCCAAGCCTAAAATTCTTTCTCCGTCTGAGACTACGATGGCTTCAATAGGATCAAAGCGAACATGATTTAAAATTTGATCTAAATAATCTTGATGTGCAGGGCTGAGATATAAACCTCGGGGTCTTCTGTAAATATGACCAAAGTTTTGGCAAGCCTCGCCTACCACCGGGGTGTAGACAATGGGTAGCATTTCTGAAATATGGTCCCCTAATAAACCATAAAATAAAGTCTCGTTTGAATCCTGCAGCTCGCGTAGATAAATATATTTTTCCAGCGGGGTGCTTTTATTTTTAAAAGCCTGATAAGAGCGTTTTTTTTGAATAGTTAAATCACTCACGCTGACTGGTAAAACCCCATCAAGACCAAAAGCACGGCGCTCGTTTTGTGGAAACGCAGAGCCTTTATTTAATAAAGGATTCCTGACTAAATCAAAAG
Organism: Francisella tularensis subsp. holarctica; assembly: GCA_945879065.1. Taxonomy (GTDB): domain Bacteria; phylum Pseudomonadota; class Gammaproteobacteria; order Francisellales; family CACEW01; genus CAMCUU01. Next base: position 3,649 of record CAMCUU010000054.1, on the reverse strand, counting down.
CATTTTGACTGACTTGATAATACAACTGGCCTTGGGCGTCTCTTTTTTCTTGATGGTGCATGGGGTGAGCCTATTTTAATTTTTTATGATTTTTCTGATTTTTCTGATTTTTAGGGAACCCCTAAGTTAAGCAGTGAGCCTGGTATTTTTACTAGAGCGCTATGAAATTATTTATTTAGAAAATTTAAAAATTTTTAGCCAATTTTTTTTAACAGGCTATTTTGAGTTTTTAATTAATTTTAAATTAGGTTTTTTTATGAATTTTACTGCCTGTAGAAGTTTATTATTCACTCCCGCTAATCGCCCCGATCGTTTTTTAAAAGCCCTAGAAACTAAAGCAGATGGATTAGTAATTGACCTGGAAGATGCGGTGTCTCAAAAAGATAAAGACTCAGCCAGATTAGGGTTAATAGAATTTTTAAAAACTAAGCCTTTTGAAAAAAATAATAATAAATCACGGCCATTTCTAGTCTGTGTGCGAATCAATAGCATTCAGACTTTGGCGGGTCTAAAAGATATTACGGCGCTCTGTGAGTCAAAAATTTTCCCCGATGCTTTGGTATTTCCAAAAGTAGAATATGCGGAAGAAATTAAGCTCTATGACAAATATTTTTCATTACCCGAGTGTCAAAATCTTTCTTATATGGCTTTGATAGAAACAGCTATTGGCTTAGAAAATGCTTATAAAATTGCCCATGCTAGTCCCAGGCTCTCTGGTTTGACGTTTGGGGGTGCAGATTTAGCGGCTGATTTAGGCGCTGAGCTGAGTTTTGAGCCCATGTTTTATGCCCGTTCACGCATTGTTCAAGCCGCAAAATCGGCGGGACTTTGTGCTCTAGATGTTCCATTTTTAGATATTCATAACGATGCAGGCAATAAAGAAGAAGCAGAGCGCGTTAAAAAAATGGGCTATACGGGGAAATATGCGATTCATCCGGCTCAAATAGAAACTTTATATCAAGTGTTTACACCCAGCCCAGAAGATTTAAATAGGGCTCAAGGAATTGTGGATGCCTATAACCAAGCCGGTGGGAATGTTGCAGAGTTCAATGGAAAAATGATTGACGTGCCGGTTTATAAAAGCGCCATGAGAATTTTAAATATTGGAAAATAAAATTTTAAATAAATAAAAAATAAAAAATAAAAAATAATAAATAAAAAAGGAAAAAATCGTGAGTAATTTTTTTGCTTATCTAGAAACAGGGCCCCAGAGATATCGTGAGATTTTTGGTTTAGATTTTGAAGATTTTAAAGCAGGGCAAATCTTTCATCATCGACCTGGTATTACACTTTCTCAGCAAGATAATAAAGACGAAGCCACAGAGACTATGAATAGTGCCATGCTTCATTATGATGCCAATTATGCCAGTAAAACAGAATGGAAAAATTGTCTTGGTGTGAGCACTTTAACTTTACAAAGAGTGCTGGGCAGTACCTGGAAAACTTTTTATAAAAAATCAAAGATCAAGATTTATCATGAGATTGCTATGTCTCATCCTGTGTTTGATGGGGTGACGCTGTATGCCCGAAGTACGATTAAAACTATTAATCCCACAGAGTCTAAAAATCTGGGTGAAGTCGAAGTTATCACTGAAGCGATTAATCAAAATAACGAAGTAGTTTCTAAGATTCATTACACCATTTTGATTTATAAACGGGGGCAGCATCCTGAGGACCAAGCTAGACCGGTAAGTTTTAAACCTGTGAGTCATGAGAAATTTTTGGCTTGCCATGCTGCTGGGTCTGGAGATGGGGAGCTGATGGAACAGTCAGGTTTGTATTTCGAAGATTTAGAACCTGGAGAGACTTATGAGCATCGACCTGGAAAGACTTTTTTTGAAGGTGAAAATTGGCAGCACGCGATGCGGTCTTTAGATTGGCACCCGCGGCATAGTGACTTGGAATATGTCAAAAAATTTCATGATGGACAATTGCCTATTAGTGAAAATTATTTACTAGGTGTTGTCACGGCACTGACCACAAGATCTTTTGGTCGTGTGGTCGCTAATTTGGGTTGGATTAATCTAGAGGTTTTAACCCCTGTTTTCGTCGGGGATACTATTTATATTGAGTCAAAAATTAAAGAAAAGCGCCTGTCTAATTCAAGGCCCGCCCAGGGAATCATGACGGCAGATACCACGGCTTATAATCAAAAAGGCGAGAAAGTGCTGACTTATACTCGAACTTTTTTAATTTATAAAAAAGGCCTCGGGCCTTATGAAGCTGCTGGTTATTAGTTATTAATAATTTTTTATTAAAAATAAAATTTTTAAAATTTAAAAATCTGGAGAAAATCTAATGACCACTTCTGCTATTCAAGCGCTTTATCAAAAGAAATTAACCACAGCAGATAAAGCCGCCAAGATGCTGCCTAAAGTGGGCAATATTTGTATTCCCTATTTCGGTGGCGTGCCCGTGGACTTAGTAACAGCAATTGCGAATGCCGCTAAGTCAGGGGTGTATGATTCTTTAAATCTTTATTGTATGCGCGGGACCACTCATATGAGTCAGCAATTATTTAAGCCAGAGGTTGCTGAGCATATTAAATTTAGGCCGTTTTTTATGGGGCCGGATGAGCGCTCTTTTTTAGCAGAAGGCTTAAAAATTGGTAAAAAATATATTGAATATGTGCCAGGAGGATTTAGTCAAATTCCTGGCTTAATCGCCGATGTGATTGGCATTGATACTATTGTCATTGCCGTGTCTAAGATGGATCAGCATGGTTATTTTTCTTTGGGCATTACAGGGGCCTATACCCAGAGAGTGATGCGAAAAGCGCGTCAGATTATTCTTGAAGTGAATAATCAAATTCCTAGGACTTTTGGAGATACTTTGATTCATGTCTCAGAGGTAGCAGCTATTACAGAGTGTCATACGCCTGTCCAACTCTTACCTTCTCGGCCTTCCAGTGACATTGATCAGAAAATTGGCGCTCATATTATTGGCCATATTGAAGATCGTTCTTGTGTGCAGTTTGGGATTGGCGGCGTCCCCAATGCCATTGCTTCGATGCTCAAAAATCATAAAGACTTAGGGGTTCATAGTGAATTATTAGCCGATGGTATTGTCGACTTAGTCGAATGCGGGGCGGTAAGTAATCGCTATAAAAAAATCAATCTTTATAAAACAGTTTTTAACGTCGCGATGGGAACGCAAAAAGTGTATGACTATGTGGATAATAATCCCAGTGTCGAATGCTATGGCGCAGACTATGTCAATGACCCTTATGTGATTGCTCAAAATGATCATTTTGTCTCTGTTAATGCTTTTGTTGAAATAGATCTATCAGGCCAAGTTAATGCAGAATTTATGAACGGGCATCAATACAGCGGTCCCGGTGGAGCGCTTGATTTTGTTCGTGGGGCGGTTTTATCTAAAGGTGGAAAAAGTTTTTTAGCTTCTCAGTCTACGGCCGCTCATGGAAAAGTGTCTCGTATTGTTCCTAGATTAAATTCTATTACCACGGACCCACGGGGAGAGATTCAATATATTGTGACCGAGCAGGGGATTTGTAATCTCCAGGGGAAGTCAACTTCTGAACGAGCCAAGGCTTTAATTCAATTGGCTGCTCCAGAGTTTCGAGAATATTTATATAACGAAGCTATTAAGATGAATCTTTTTGTTTAGATATTAAAAAATAAAATTTTAA
>CAMCUU010000053.1 GCA_945879065.1 Francisella tularensis subsp. holarctica | reverse complement strand
AAAAAAATAAAAAATAACAAATAAAAATAAATTTAAAATTTACCTAAAAGCCTCTGGGCTTGTGCACAAATATTTTCAATGCTGAAACCAAAGTGCTTAAATAATTCTGGCGCTGGAGCGGACTCTCCAAAGCCATGAATGGCAATGATATGGCCAGTATTATTACCAGTATTATTAACATAGCGATACCAGGTGTCAGGACTGCCAGCTTCAATAGAAATAGTAGGAATATCTTTTGGTAAAACTTGATTTTTATAAGCAGGATCTTGGCGCTCAAATAATTCTACACAGGGCATAGAAACTACTTGAATAGAAATAGAATAATTATTGTCTTGTTCTAATTTTTTCGCAGACTCTATGGCCAGGGCTATTTCAGAACCAGTGGCTAGTAAAATTAAATCAGGTTTTTGATTTGATTTTTGATTTAAATTTTGACCAGCTTTTAAAACATAACCGCCTTTTGAAATGTTCAAAACCGTAGATTCAGAACGCTCTTGATGCGGCAAGGTTTGTCTGGATAAAGCCAGGCAAGTCGGGCCATTGGTTTTTTCAATGGCATAACGCCAAGCGGCCATGGTTTCGACGTCATCACAGGGCCTCCAGACGGAAACATTGGGGATTATTCTTAAAGAAGCGAGATGCTCAATCGGCTGGTGAGTGGGGCCGTCTTCGCCTAAGCCAATTGAATCATGGGTTAAAACATGAATCACCCGCTGTTTCATAATGGCGGCCATTCGAATCGCATTGCGGCTGTAGTCAGAAAAAACTAAGAAAGTCCCGCCATAGGGAATAAAGCCTTTATAAACACTCAGGCCGTTCATGATGGCTGACATGCCAAACTCTCTCACGCCATAAAAAATATAATTCCCCGCAGGGTTATCCAGTGTTAAAACTTTAGATAAAGAAGTTTTGGTTAAATTCGAGCCCGTTAAATCCGCAGATCCGCCTAATAATTCTGGGAGTTTGCCCATAAGTTTTTCCAGGGCGACTTGAGAAGCTTGTCTGGAGGCTAAATTTTTGCCTTCTTTTTGAGTGCTTAAAATTAAATGATCGGCAAACTCTTTCCAATCCAAGGGTAATTCTTGACGGGTTCTTCTGATTAATTCAGCCGCAAGTTCAGGGTAATTTTTTTGATAGAGATTAAATAAATCTTGCCAGTCTTTTTGTAATTCTTGGCCTTTAGTTTTTTGATCCCAGGCTTGTTTGATTTCTTCAGGAATTTCAAAGGGCCCATAGGGCCAGTTTAATTTTTCTCTGACTTGCTTAATTTCTTCATCGCCTAAAGGCGCCCCATGAGTCGCAGCCGTGCCTTGTTTATTAGGCGCGCCGTAGCCAATGATGGTTTTGCAGCAAATCAAAGTGGGCTGAGAATAATTATCTCGGGCCAAGCTAATCGCCTGTTTAATATCTTTCGGATCATGGCCGTCGACATTGCGAATCACTTGCCAGCCGTAAGATTCGAGTCTCTTAGCTGTATCATCTGTAAACCAACCCTGGGTATTGCCATCAATAGAAATCCCGTTGTCATCCCAAAAAATGATTAATTTACCCAGGCCCAAAGTCCCAGCTAGAGAACACGCTTCATGGGAAATACCTTCCATTAAACAACCATCGCCGCAGAAGGCGTAAGTAAAGTGATTGATAATCTCAAAATTAGGTTTATTAAAAATCTTAGCTAAAGATCTTTCAGCAATCGCCATGCCGACGGCGTTGGCTAAGCCTTGACCCAAAGGTCCCGTGGTGGTTTCAACACCTGGTGTATAACCCAGCTCTGGATGACCAGGTGTTTTAGAGTGCAGCTGTCTGAAATTTTTTAAGTCACTAATAGCTAAGTCATAACCTGTGAGATACAGGGCTGAATAAAGCAGCATGGACCCATGGCCGTTAGATAAGACAAAGCGATCTCTGTTTAACCAGCTGGGGTCTTGCGGATTATGATTTAACACTTGGCCAAATAAAATTTGCGCAATATCTGCCATGCCCATGGGCATTCCTGGATGTCCAGAATTGGCTTTTTGGACTGCATCCATGCTTAAAAATCGAAGAGCATTGGCTAATTCTCGGCAAGAGGGCATCGGCATGAGTGATAACTCCTGAGGGGATTTAAGATTAAGTAAGTTGGCTTAAAAAAGAGCGGTATTGTACGGGCTTGAGGGAAAAAAGCATCAGGAATAAGCCTGGTTTTTTAGAAACTTATCGGGGTCTATTTTTAATTAAAAACTCTTGTGAATATATTGATTATTAAATGGACGAATCAGTAAGATGCCGGCTGGATTTAATAGAAAAAATTAGAAAAATAACGAGTGTGAAATATGGGCGAAGATAATGGTTCAAGTGTGATTATTTTGTTTGGTGAGAAGGGCATTCGGCGTGTTTGGAACCAGGGGGAGTGGTGGTTTTCGATTGTTGATGTCATTGCTGTTCTGAGTGAGAGTGTCAATCCGCAAGTTTATTGGCGTGTATTAAAAAAACGGCTCTTGGCTGAAGGTAATGAAGCCGTTACAAATTTTAACGCTTTCAAAATGCGAGCCCCGGATGGGAAAATGAGGATGGCTGATGTAGCCAATACGGAGCAATTACTTCGATTTATCCAATCCATTCCCTCTCCCAAAGCCGAGCCTTTTAAGCAATGGCTTGCAAAAGTGGGCTATGAACGAATTCAAGAGATCGAAAATCCAGAGTTATCACAAGAGCGAATGAAGTCTCTTTATGAACAAAAAGGCTATCCCAAAGACTGGATTGATAAACGTCTGCGTGGCATGGCGGTTCGGCAAAATCTCACGGATGAATGGAAAGAGCGAGGTATTCATCATCAAAATGACTATGCGATTTTAACGGCTGAGATTTCCAAGGCGACTTTTGGCTTAACGCCCAGTGAATATAAAGCCCACAAAAATATACCCACGACTTCTAAAGAAAATCTGCGGGATCACATGACGGATCTTGAGTTGATTTTTACCATGCTGGGCGAGCGCGTTACGACTGAAATTTCAGCAGCTGAAAAACCAGAAGATTTTGATGCTAATAAAAAAGTCGCCAAACGTGGTGGCAAAGTGGCAGGTGTAGCGCGAAAGGAAACAGAGAAAGAGTTGGGTCGCAGTGTTATTAGCCCTGAAAATTACTTTGCTTTGGATCAGCAAGACAAATTCAAAAAACCAAAAATCACTTAATCCAATACGGCCCAACTAGTTTTTCCACAAGATTTAAGATCTCTTCAAGCTCAGCACTGGGGCTTAAATTTAACTTGATATCTAGATAAGGCGAGTGAGCCCTATAGCCAAATATTAAATTATATTTTTTTAACTCCAGCTCTAGTAATTCAGCCATCTGGGCTTCTGAAACACCCTGCAATCTCCAGCGATATAATTTTTGATCCGAGCCAAAATTATTGTTTAATAAACTAGGTAAAATTATTTCTGAAAAAATAGGCAGGCATTCTTTAGGCGGGCCTGGTAATAAATAAATAATTTTATTTTGAGAATTAATTTCACAACTTATTTCACAGGCATCTGCGGTGCCGTTTAGATTGGGAATAATCTTTGAGTGCTCTGGAAAATAAGCCTGTTTTTTATTCGACATGGGAATAGCCCCAGTGGGATAGCGACCTGAATTATTTAGCCTGGTTAATATTCGTTCCCAGCTAGTTGGATTAAAAATTAGATTTAAATTTAATAGTTGGGCAAGGGCTTCTCGCGTTAAATCATCTGAAGTCGGCCCCAGTCCACCTGTGCTAATCACGCAGTCGTTTTTTTCTAATAAAAATCTAAAAGCGTCTTGAATATTATCTTGATCATCGTCGACTAGAACATGCTCGCCGATTTTTATTCCATGCTGGAGTAGGGAATCAGCCATGATCTGGCTATTAGTATTTAATAGCTCTCCGGTGATTAATTCAGTCCCTGTGGCTAAGAAGCCAATTTTTTTATTTTTAAAATTTGTTTGATTAACAGCTCTGTTTTTTACAATCATGATCACCATTACCCTGCTCTATTTGAATTGTTACATGGTTAATTTTGAATTGATTTTTTAAATTTAAATTAATTTCAAATCGCTGATTATCTGAAAGATTATTTACAGGCATGATCAAATGGGCTGTTAAAGCATTGTCTTGCGTAGATAAACCCCAGATATGTAAATCATGAATTTCAGTCACACCTGGAATGCTTAATAAATAACTTTCAACTTCGCGTAATTTAATCTCAGAAGGCACGCCGTCCATGATTAAATTGACTGAATTTGCTAATAAAGACCAAGTGCCCCATAAAATCATGATGCCTATTAATATGCCAATTAAAGGGTCTAAAAATTCCCAGTGAGTGAAATAAATAACACCTGCTGTAATCACGACGCCGAAAGAGACCAGGGCGTCATAAATTAAATGTAAAAACGCCCCGCGAATATTTAAATCATTGTGTTGATTTTTAATAAATAAAAGAGCCGTGCCTGAATTAATTAAAATCCCAATAAACGCTATTAACATGACATCGAGAGAGTTAATAACGGAGGGGTGAATGAATTTTTCAATGGCTTCTCGAAAAATCAAAACAGTCGAAAGTAATAAAATAATAGCGTTAGTTAACGCCGCGATAATGCTGGTTTTTTTAAAGCCATAGCTGAATTTAGCATTGGCGCTTTTTTGTAATAAGAGCGTTGCGATCCAGGAAAAAATTAAACCCAAGACATCCCCTAAGTTATGTGCGGCATCTGCTAAGAGGCTATTGGAATGGGCTAGGTAAGAAAAAATGATTTCAATAATGGTAAACCCAAAATTACCCAAAATGGCTAATAAAAAAGCCAGATTGGTCCCGCCTTTGGAATTAATCGGAAGGGTGTGGGAATGGTTATGGCCATGATTATGAGAATGGCTGTGTGAGTGGTTATGAGAGTGATCATGATCTGAGTGTTTGTGATTCATAAAGATTATTTTTTTTAAATTAAAAGCTAAAAACAAGGCGGCGATGATAAAGAACCCGGGGCTGGATTGCTATTGAGGGGAGATTAAAGGGTGTGATTAAAAGCCTTACATCACCGCACATCGACATGGACAGCAAGAACTTGGCTGTTCGCCATCTCTGCCATAAACCACAGTAGCACTGCGAGGGGTGCTTGAAGATTTTGGTCTTTCTGATGGGGCTGGGGCTAAATTTTCAAAAAATCCGGCCTCTGCAAAAATCTGTAAGCCATCTCTCAGTAGCAATAATTTTTTAAGAAGAATATCTGGAGTGGGCTCTTCGCCAGGAGCAGGAGAAATAATGGGGCAACGGTTCGGGCCTTCTCCTTTTTCTTGATAGGCCAGCAGGGTGGGGAGTTCTACGGATATGAAATTTTTAAACCCCTCTTCTTTCAATAAAACAGGATCTGTGAGTAGGTCAAGAGAGAGATGGTCCTCTACCAAGAGTACTGATTTTCTGCTCCAAAAAGCTTGGTACATCTTGCGAATTTGGTCTTGAGAACGTGCTTCAGCTTCTTCAGGTTCCTTAGGTATGAGCATGCTGCCGTAGTTTTTTTGGCTAGCGCCAGCGCCTGCTTGAGCAGGGCTTAAATCCGGTCTAATCGCCTCGTCTAAGAGCGCTAGCAGAGCTTGAGGATTGAGACTTTGATAGGGAAATTTTGAAAAATCGCCAATGAGGGGTCGAAGATGGGATAGTAATTTTTGAATGCTGAGATGATTTTCACTCCATGAAAAACGGTCACCTGTTATACGTGCGAGCTTTTTAAAAGCGGCAAGCTCTTGATCGAATTTTCTAAGTAATTGAGCTGATTCACCTGACATACCTGACCCGCCTGACATATTTGAACTCCCTGATTTTTATTTAATTTAAATGCAAAGAATATTTATTGCTACTTGATTTTTAAGAATAGGAAACTGTAAAATTATGACTATGGTTGTGACTATAGTTATTTCTATGATTATATCTGGAGTTATAAAATGGAATCCGTCCCTAAGGGTGTCTTAAAAAGCCAAATGTTGGCTTATTTTCGAAAAATTGAAAAAACAGGTGAAACTTTAATTGTGACTGACCATGGTCAGCCGGTTTTATGCATTACGCCTTATCACACGAAAAAAAATCCTCAGGAATTGTTCGCCTCTTTACAGGGCAAAGTGACTTACCATGAAGATATTAATACCCCCAGCGCGTCAGAATGGACTGAGGACTGAGCTATGAAAATTTTACTAGATACCTGTGCGCTTTTGTGGTGGACATTGGATCCTGAAAAGCTCTCTGAGACTTGCTTGGAAAGCTTAAATCAGGCCGAGTCTCTTTGGGTCAGCAGCATTTCTATTTGGGAACTGGGGATCAAGGTGCGAAATAAAAAATTACAACTCCCATTGAGTTTTGAAAACTACGTTAAAAAATTACAGCAGTTAAAAACTCTGGAGATCCTTCCAGTCGATCTTTCTATTTGGCTTGGCAATCTCGCTCTCAATTGGGAGCATCGAGATCCAGCGGATCGTTTGATTGTCGCGACTGCAAAGCAGTTGAACGCCCATATTGTGACTTCAGATAGATTAATTTTGGACTATTACGCCAAAATAATTTCAGTCTAAACCCCAATTTAAATCCAATTCTTGTGAAATAATTTTTTGATTATTACCCTTGCCTGTTTTTTTAATATTTTAAATTTTAAATAATTAATTATTGGGGATAAGTACGCATGAAAATAACCGTCTTTGGATCTGGCTATGTGGGGCTAGTCACTGGAACTTGCTTTGCAGAGATGGGCAATCATGTGGTCTGTATAGATATAAATAAAGAAAGAGTTGAAAAGTTAAATCAAGGATTTTGCCCCCTGTTTGAGCCTGGTTTGCCAGAGCTTTTGAAAAAAAATCTCGAAGAAAAAAGATTGGTTTTTTCCAGCGATGCCAAGATAGGCGTAAGTCATGGGGAGGTTATTTTTATTGCTGTGGGCACACCGCCTGGAGAAAATGGCGCGGCTGATCTGAGTTATGTCCTGCAAGTTGCTCGAAGTATTGGGGAATATTTAGATAAAAATTTAAATAAATTAAAAATAATTATTAATAAATCGACGGTTCCAGTAGGTACCGCAGATTTAGTGAATCTAGAAATAGAAAAAGTTTTAAAAGCTAAAAATATAAAAATAAATTACGCCGTTTTGTCTAATCCAGAATTTTTAAAAGAAGGTGCGGCTATTGCTGACTGCATGCGGCCAGACCGTATTGTCATTGGGTCGAATAATCCAGAAGCCAGTCAAATTATTAAAGAGCTTTATGGGCCCTTTAATAGAAACCATGACAAGTTAATTTTAATGGATGTGAAGTCGGCTGAATTAACGAAGTATGCCGCCAATGCGATGCTCGCAACCAAGATTAGCTTTATGAACGAAATGAGCCGTGTGGCTGAAAAATTAGGGGCAGATATTGAGCAGGTCAGACGGGGGATTGGTTCGGATAGTCGCATTGGTTATTCGTTTATTTATCCCGGCTGTGGTTATGGCGGCTCTTGTTTCCCCAAAGATGTCCAAGCCCTGATTCATATGGCGCAAAGTGCTGGAGAAGAGGCTCAAATTTTACAGTCAGTTCATGAGGTTAATAAAACTCAGAAATTAAAATTATTAGAAAAAATAAATTTATATTTTAAAAATAATTTACTAGGCAAGACTTTTGGGATCTGGGGCTTAGCGTTTAAACCTAATACAGACGATATTCGTGAGGCACCGGCTGAGGTTTTAATTAGAAGTTTGATTAAACAGGGTGCAAAAATTCAGGCTTATGACCCAGAAGCGATGGAAAATATGAGTGAATTATTTAAAGCTGAAATAGCGGCTGGAAAAATTAGTTTTAAAGCCCATGCAGAAGAAGTATTAGAGCAGGCGGATGGTTTAATTATTGTGACGGAATGGATGATGTTTAGAAGTCCTGATTTTGAGTTAATAAAAAATAAGCTGAAAAATCCTGTGATTTTTGATGGTCGGAATTTATATGACCTGAATTATTTAAATTCTTTAGGGATTAGTTATTACGCCATTGGGCGGCCTGTTTTAGATTTAAATTTGTAAAAAATTTTAAATATTTTTAAATTGTCCTAAGCGAATAATCTTGATACAAAGCTGTTTTTTTTAAACAAGAAGGGCGAAAAAGATGTCAGGCGCTGGAAGTAGTGGTGTGTATCCTGAGGGTTGTTGGGCAGTGTTCGAAAAATTGAATGAACGTTGTGAAAGAGATCAAGAGTTCCCCCCTGTTTTTGCGTTTCCCTTGTCATCAATGACAGAGGGTCAGATAGAGATAATTAAGACCGCTCAAAACAATGCCATGGACCGGCATTTGAATCTGATTAAGCAGTTTAAGCCACTGACACGGCAGAGGGCTCAATATGTGAAGCAGGTTAAAGCCACTCAACTCAGTCATGATTCAGCGGGTGTGCTCACTTTGGATGTGTTGAATTTCACGCCAATTTCTTATGCTTTTTTGATGGAAGAGTGCTCTTCGTATATCTCAAGAATTTTAGAAGCTTCGAATCTTATCCCAGCGAGCGATTACTCCTGGTTTCCTGAATTAATTAAGCGCAAAAAGACGGCGGTTTTTTCAGAAATTATTAAATATTTTGAATCTCCGAAGGCGACCCAGCCGTTTAAAAACAGCTGGAAAGAGTTGTGTACTAGATCTTTTGTGCTTGGTGAGAGAGAGAGTGGTAGTGAAGTAGGTACTTTGTTATTCCAGGCGGTCTTAGGGGGTGCTCTTGAGATTGCCAAAATTTTAGCGCCTCACAGTGATATCAATCTTTTGCCTCCTCTACTTGGAGCACCCATGCCGCTTCATCACTGGCTGATACATTGCATGAATCAAAATAAGGCCGCGGGATTGCCCATTGATGGCCAGCTGGCTTGTTTAAAATGGTTAATGGGGGAGTCAGCTTATGATTACTTCAGAGAATTTTACAGAAATATTCCGAGTCCCTTACTTTCAGCCTTGCTTTTAAAAAATCGTGAGGCTTTAGATCTTTTTTTGACAAGCCCTGATTTTAAATTACAGAGAGAAAATTTTACTCGCGGCGCTCGGTTGTGTTTCATAGGTGAGGCTGAGCAAGACTATCTGCCGTTTAAAGTTGCTTTGGATTGGGGCTGTAAAGACGTCTTAGAGCAAATAAGAAAAGCCTTGTTCCATGATCTTTTCTTTGTGTTTCTCCAGTTGCTTAATGCTTACGAATGGCAAGAGCGAGAGGGTTGTGAGATGAGTTTGGAAGATTTTCAAAGGCTCAAACAAGAGGTGCAAGAAATCTGGGATCGGTATCAAAGATTATTGGAGGCCTCTGTGGCTCTAGCAGCAGAAAGTGCGGCTGCTGTCTCGCCAGAAAGTTTGCTGCCTGGTTTTGTCTCTGAAACAGTGAGCGCAGGTCCTGGAGATGTGCGTTCTGATTCTGCTGATTCTGATGGAAGCTCTTCGGGTTCTGCGGATACAGTTTTATTACTACAAGCAGTCGTGGAGAAAGAAGGCAGTGCACAAGAGAACGCTCAGGAGGTTTTATTATTGGTTGAAGCTTTAGAGCAAGAAAATAAAATTCTGAGTGAGCGAGTCGAAACACTCGATGACACGATCAGCCAACTCAGCGATAGATTAAGAGCCTTAGAAGAAGAAAAAGCGAGAGCTCTGGCGGATCAGAAAAGAATTCATGATGCCAGAGTCTTAGAGCTAGAGGGGCTATCAGAAAAAGCTCAAGCAGAGGCCAGTATTGAGAACTGGAAAAGACTGAAAGCGGAAGACGATCTAAAAGAGATGGCTGGAGAAGCTGAAGATTTAAAAGTAAAAAACACAGAATTAGAGGGGCATGTATCTCTATTAGGCGATCAAGTGGCTGCAAGCGAGCAGGCTGCTGCGGGATATTTAGAGCGTGCCTCCGGGGCTGAATCTCGAGTGGAAGAGCTTCAAAAAGAGTTGGCTTTATTGAAAAGAGAGCGTCAAACAGATGCAAAGTTGACCGGACTTTTAAGTCTCGCTGCTAGAGCTGAGATTGCAGCAAAAGATGCCGAAAGAAGAGCGGCGATTAAAGCAGCGTTTAAAGAAGAAAAAGAGCCGAACCTTTCTGGTCTGTCTCCCACTGCTTTAGCTTTTTTGCCAAAAGATTCAAGAGGTTCTTTAGGCGCTGGGGCTGCTGGGGTGCCTGGCTTTTTGGGTCGCCTTTAATTTTTGTCCGATTTTTTAATGGGTTTTTAAATTGTTCCCAGCACCGAATCTTGTTAAAAAGCCCAGTTTTTAAAAATTAAGTTAATAAAAAAATAGGGGTGAATGCTATGTCAGCTATGTCAGGTAGAGGCGAAGGGGTTGTGAGTGAAAGCTCAGAAGCTTTATCAAGTTTGGAGTTGTTTTGCGCAGATATGATTAGACTTGGCCCTGTTGAATTATTAAAAAATCGCCGGGCAGAAAGACCAGAAGGCGCTGATCTTCTGAGTGCAGAAGAGTGGGAGGCTATTTTTGTTTCAAAAGACAAAGACAAAGCATTCCAAGCAATGAATGTTTACGCCCGAACGGACCCCCTATTTAATAAATCCTTGAAAAAACCAATGACGATTTATCTCTATGAGCTTGCAGCAAGAAAGGATAAAGAGATCGCAGTTTTAAAGGCTCAAGTGGCTGGATTAACTTGTGAGCTTTCAGGGGTTCGGAATGGCGAACTCTTGGCTGCAAAAACAGGCGCTAAAGCTGCCAAAGCAGAGTCTGAGGCTGCCAAAATAGAGGCTGAGGCTGCGAAAAAAGATGCTGAAGCTGTGAGAGCAAGGCTGGAAATAAGCCAAGGAGGCTTAATAACAGCCAGAGGCGCTCGAACAGCTGCTGAAAAGAAAGTGCAAGACTTGACCGCTAAAGCTGGCTCGGATGCTGTGGCGTTAGCAGAAGCTCAAGCGCAAATAAAAGGCCTCACCGTTATGACTGCAAGCCTTCAAGCTCAGCTGGCAGGACAAGCCAATGAATTGACTGTTCTGAAGGCAGCGAAAGCTAAAGAGCTTGAAGGTTTAAGAGCTGAGCTAGTTAAAGCTAAATCGGATGCTGCGCCAGTGGCAGAACGTTTGCGAGCTGCTGAGACCCGAATCGAACAGCAGGGTAGAGGGCTTGGAGAGTTAAATGAAGAGTTTACAAAGTCTAAAGCCGAGCTAGCTAGAGTGACTGCTATTGTTCAAGCGAAAAGTACCGAAGTAGATGGGTTAAAAGCTGAGAATAGATCGCTTCAAGCGAGGCTTTCTGCTGATAGTGCTCAGCTTGCTAGCGTTACTGCTGAGAAGGCTGCGCTACTTAGATCTATTTCTGAATCCCAAGGGGCTGTTGCTTTATTAAGTGCACGTTTAGCAGCTGCTGAGGCTGCTGCTCCTGTCGCTTCTTCTGACATGAGCGCCAAGATCGCGCAGCTGGAGGAGGACAATAGAATACTGAGGAATATGAATGCTCAGCATTGTCGGCAAATTGCAGGTTTTGCTAAATCGGTTGAAAAACAAAGGCAGGAATTGGCGGACCTCGCGGCTGAGCGTGATCAAATGAAGAGAAACTTAAGCACGGCAGATAATTGGATTAAGTTTTTAGAGGAAAACCTAAGTCAAGAACAGCTTTTGGCTGCTGTTGAAAAACGAGCAGCTGCTGCTAAAGCCGCGACTGTTTTTGCTAGAGTCCCCCCAGATGGAGCTGGAGCTGGAGCTGGAGCTGGAGCTGCTGGAATGCCAGGACCAGGTCGGAAATAAAATTTTTAGACAGGCCTTTTAATAAAGGCCTGAAATTTTCCCGGCTGATCTTTAAATAAAGTAATAACTGATAAACTCCCGCGCTTTTTTATGGATAAGTTCGAAAATAAAGGATCTAAAACATGATGAACATGGCTTTATTTATAGTGCTGGGGGTGGTCGTCACGCCCTGGAAATTGATTGGTTTTTGTGGGGTGTTTTTATTTGGCAGTCGTTGGCTGGTCCAGATGTATATTTCCAGAAAATATAAAAAACCAAGTTTAAATAAAGCGTTTTGGATTATGAGTTTGTCCGGGAGTTTATTGTTACTAAGTTATTTTATTTTTGGTAAAAATGACTCTGTGGGGATTTTATCTAATGCGTTTCCCGTGTTTGTTTCTTTATATAATTTGTATCTGGAAGTGCGGTATAGAAATAAGAATTAAAAAATTATTTCTGGGTGGATTTCCAGGTTTTAAATTCAGAAATTTTTAGGCCATACCGGGAGAGCACTCCCTCATGCAATCGGCGTAGTTCTTGAATAATTAAAGCTTCGATGTTTTTAAAGTCAGTTTCTTTGATTTCATGATTGTTAAGACTGGCTTGAAGTCTGTTTTTTATAAGGACTAGAGGGTCTGATTGGGCTTGGGTCACTACTTCACAGAGGGCCTGTTTAATTAAATCTCGATGGGCCAATCTCAGTGGATCGGGTTCGACCAGTTGTTGTTTGACGGTTTGATATTCTTGGGTTGAGCGCTCATACGCCCAGACATAGACATCTCGTAAAAGTTCAACGCGGTTTAATTCATAGACGCCTAAAATAGCCCGGCTGTAAGCGGCTTCTGAGACACCTAAAAAAGTTAAAGGGCACAAATTGGCCTTAATTAAAGGCAAGTTAGCCATGAGTCTTGAAGTGCGTTTATTAATATCAGCGAAAGCTTGCAAATAGGGCAAGTGGACCATGGCAAAAAAAGACTGCTCAAAAGGATCTTGGATTTGACTGGCCTTGCTTAAAATAAGATTTAGAAATTCTTCGAGTTGAAAGGGGATAGAGAGGGGTCTGAAAGTGCTTTGGCCAATCTCGACAATGTGCTGACGAATGCGACCCTCATCTTCGGAATTAGAGAGTAAATTTTCTGAGAGCGCGCTGTGGATATTGAAAATGGTATAGCGATTAAATCCAACGCTATCCGCATGTTCGACTAATAATTCAATAGCCCTTTTATGATTCAGAATCATTTGAGTTTCAAACACCTCTTTTCCTTCAGCAATTTTCCCATGCTGAATTAACTCACGGGTATCTAGTCGAGAATAAGTGTTGCCTTCTAAATGACTGGAGGCCCAGGAAAGATCAATTAAAAATCGATTTAAGATGTCTTTTCCATAAGTGCCTCCAGGTAATTTTGACTGCCCCATATCGCCCATATTTCTTAACTGGCGGCATAAAGGCTCTGAGAGATAGCGTGTTTTATTGGGCTCGTAAGATTCTAAGAAATCATAGTGATAGCCGACGGGTTTACGGGCTAAAAGGGGTTGATTGATGTAAGCCAGCACTTCTTTGCTGTCGAGAGAAATGGGGATTTTATCTGGGAAGGCGTGGGTAGCTAAATCAGCCGGTGGGCTAGTTTTTGAGTCCAATAAATCAATAGCGAAGTATCGGCTGTTTCTCTTTTGGCCTTGAACGCTTATCTGGCCTGTTTGAACTAATTGGCTGATCCAGCGCTGGAGCGTTCGGCGTGCCACGTTAGGGTGAAGCTTTATAAGGTCCGATAGAGCTAAGCCATTTTTATTATTTTTTATATTTTTCAAAAGGATATTAGATATTTTTGGTGATTTATTCATGATTTTTTGGCGCTATCTTTAGCGTTATTAGGTTTAAAAGTGGCGCTATTGTGGCGCTATTTGAATTAATGCGCCACTTTTTTGGTTCATAGTGTCAATATGTGTCACTTCAGGCTTACTCGCGCCAAAGACGAATGATGCACCAGCCAGTAAGCCACGCCGACAAACACGCCGCCAATTAAGCCGGCTAAGACCCAGGCAAAACCAGGGACGATTTGGGTAGGTAAATTTAATTTGTGTAAATGCCCAATATCGCGGGCGATTCCAGCGGCAAAGATTAAGTGGATCAGAATATTAATTAATAAAATCAATAACATAATGTGATCCGCGGTGCCTGAAAATTGGGAAAAGAAAGAGTCTGAACTTGAACCAGAATCGAACATATTTTTTAACGTCCTATTTAT
>CAMCUU010000052.1 GCA_945879065.1 Francisella tularensis subsp. holarctica | reverse complement strand
ACCAAACTCCTCAGCTTCAGCGATATAACGAAAAACCCGCTCAATAGCCTCAAGAATATGATCGAGATAATCAGCAATTCTCAATTGGTCCAAATGATTCATATCCGAGAAGCTCTTTTTAAAACATCTGCTCGAAAACGCTCTGGAATTGCTTTGGGCGTTAAAACATCAACCGGGACACACAACAGATCCTCCAGGTGACATTGAATTCTTGCGATATCCAGCAAAGTAGTTTCAGAAGTTGGATCTACCAACAAGTCCAGATCACTCTGATCGGTATCCATTCCCGTCAAAATTGAACCAAAAACCCGAGGATTCATTGCATGGTTTTGCGCAACAACTCTCAAAATTGCTTCTCGGTGCAACTGCAATGCTTCCGATGGTTTCATCATTCATCTCCTTCAGTAAAAACGGCCAAAAGTTTAGTCTGCATCTCACTCAAAGCGACAGTCACCTGCTCTTTCTCTTCCCTCAAAAATTTAATAATAATTTGATTATTTTTAACCTCATCTTCGCCCAAAATTAAAGCCAATTTCGCACCCGATTTATCTGCTTTTTTAAACTGACTCTTAAAACTCCCACCCGCCAGATTCATGTCTATTTTTAGATTTAAATTTTTATTATTTTTTAAATTTCTTAAATTCTCAGCTATCTCAAAAGCTTTAACTAAAACACTTTCAGGCCCTACAGCGACTAGATAAATATCAGGGGAATTTTCAGCGGGTTTAATATTTAAATTTTCTAATAACAACACCAGTCTTTCTATTCCAAAAGCACAACCCACGGCATGATTTTTCTGGCCGCCTAATTGCTCTATTAATCCATCATAACGACCACCCGCTAAGACCGTCCCTTGAGCGCCAAGATTACTCGTCACCCATTCAAAAACCGTATGAGCGTAATAATCCAAGCCCCTCACCAATCTTAAATTGACTGTATAGCTAATCCCCACGGCGTCTAAATAATTTTTAAATTTATTAAATTTATTTAAAGACTCTGGGCTTAAAAAATCCAATAACTTAGGCGCCTGATTAATCAAATCCTGCATCTCTGGGTTCTTGCTATCCAAGATTCTTAATGGATTTTTATAGAGCCTATTTTTACTGTCTTGATCTAATAAATTTTCAAAATTTTCAAAATATTTAATTAATATTTTTTTATATTCCTGTCTTTCAGACAATTCACCCAAAGTATTAATTTCTAATTTGACCTGATCTAGCAACCCTATTTTTTTAAATAATCTATGGGCCAAGATAATCATCTCAGCCTCAGCCTCTGGACCCTCGATCCCAAAAATTTCCAAACCAAATTGATGAAACTGTCTATATCTGCCCTTCTGGGGCCGCTCATGGCGATACATGGGCCCTAGATAAAATAATTTCTGGATCTGGTTATAAAACAAACCATGCTCTATTCCAGCTCTGACTACTGACGCCGTGCCTTCGGGTCTAAGACTTAAGTTATCGCCGTTCTTATCTTGAAAGCTGTACATTTCTTTCTCGACAATATCCGTCACTTCGCCAATAGAGCGCTTAAATAAATCCGTAGATTCCAGAATGGGTGTGCGTATTTCCAGATACCCATAATCTTTCGCGGTATTTTTTAAACTAGTTTCTAAGAAATCCCACAATCCTGAACTACTGGGCAGTAAATCATTCATGCCTCTTATTGCTTGGATATTTTCGCTCATAACTTTGGCACCACGGTGTTAATTAAATTAATTAAATTTCCAGCGCCCAATTTTGCATTTTCTAAGACTTCTTCATGGGTTAAAACAACTGGGTTTAGACCCGCTGCAAAATTGGTAATAGCGGCTATGCAGGCAACTTTCATGCCGCAATGTCTGGCCACAATAATATCGGCGACGGTCGACATACCCACTAGATCTCCGCCCAAAGTTTTAAACACATGAATTTCAGCAGGTGTTTCGTACATGGGCCCAGATACACCGACATAAACACCCTGATGTAAATTAATTTTTAAATCTTGGGCGGTTTTTAATATTAAATTTCTTATATCCAGATCCAGCGCATTTTCCATAGAGATAAATCTTGGCCCATATTGATCATCATTGGGCCCCATTAATGGGTTTCGGCCAGACATATTAATAAAATCTGTCACCATCACTAAAGACCCAGGACCGCGATCTTCATGGAAAGACCCAGAGGCATTGGTCATGAATAAAATTTCACAGCCTAAATTTTTCAAAGTTCGAATAGGCACACGCATATCTTCTGGACTCGCGCCTTCATAAAAATGAATCCGGCCTTTCATAATAACTACGGGGATATTTTTTAAATAACCCAAAACCAAACTTCCCGCATGCCCTGCGACATGGCCCTGGAAAAAGCCGGGTAAATCTTTATATAAAATTTCTAAAACCACTTTGACTTCGCTAATTAAATCTCCCAAGCCAGAACCCAATGCCAGAGCGACTTTGGGCTGAAAGTTTTTAAATTCACCAGATAGCTTGGATCTAATAAATTCAGCAGCTTGTTTAGGGAAATCTGTTTTAGATAAATTTGTGGACATGATGGAGGACCTTCCTGTTTTATATTAAAAAATCAAAATTTTAAAAACGGGGAAGTTTACCGAATTGGTTTCCTGGGAGATATAAATTTTTATGATTACAGCTCACCCAAACTCCAGCGACTCTGGGCGCTAATTTCAGAGCCTGAGCACTCACCACGCAATAATCTCATGGCGCCGACATAGGCAATCATGGCGCCATTATCTGTACAAAATTCGGGTCTTGGAAAAAATACAGACCAGTTTTGTCTTAAAGATAAATTTTTTATCTTTTCTCTAAGTTTTAAATTAGCCGCGACACCGCCGGCTAGGACTAAATTTTTAGATTGGGTTAATTCCATGGCCCGCTCTATTTTAATTCTCAAAGTGTCTATCACGGCTTCTTGAAATCCATGGGCAATATCAGCCTTAGTTTGGCTAGTCTGATCTGAATTTTTATAGCTATTTAAAACCTGAGTCTTTAAGCCACTAAAACTAAAATCGCAGCCCGGGCGGTCAATCATGGGGCGGGTAAATTTAAAAATTCCAGGCCTGCCTAATTCAGCCAACTTAGCCAACTCAGGACCCCCTGGATAAGGCAAGCCCATTAATTTGGCGGTTTTATCAAAAGCTTCACCAACCGCGTCGTCGATCGATTCTCCGAGAATTTCATAATCTCCTAAATTTTTTACCCAGACCAAAAGCGTATGTCCGCCAGAGACTAGTAGGGCAACAAAGGGGTAATTAGGCGCTGGAGTTTCCAGCATGGGCGCCAATAAATGCCCTTCCATATGATGAACGCCCAGTACGGGGATATTTAAACTTAAAGATAAACCCTGGGCGAAAGACACACCGACCATTAAAGCACCTACTAGACCAGGGCCTTTAGTCACGGCGATGCCGTCTAGGTTTTTTAATTTTAAGTTAGATTTCTCTAATAAATTATTTAATAAAAAACTGATCTTTCTTACATGATCTCTAGAAGCCAGTTCTGGCACCACACCGCCGTATTGGGCGTGAAGTTTAATCTGAGAAAATAACTCATGGCCTAATAATCTATTGGTTTCTGTATCGAATATGCCTAAAGCAGTTTCATCGCAAGAGGTTTCTATGCCTAAAATTTTCATAAGTTTTATTAAAAAATATTTCACAAAAATAAAAATTGATCAGGGGCGAACGATACAGTACAATCCGCCCCCTTTCATCCCCCCCAAAGTAAATTTGGGTTAAATTTTTGGCGTCCTATAAGGCAGGTGAAACTTTATGCCATCCGTACGAATCAAAGACAATGAACCCTTCGATGTCGCGTTGCGTCGTTTTAAACGCTCCTGCGAAAAAGCTGGGATCATGGCGGAACTAAGAAGCCGTGAGTGCTATGAAAAGCCAACGACTGTTCGCAAACGTAAGAAAGCTGCTGCGATCAAACGTCACCTGAAAAAGTCGTCTCGTGATCAACAGACTGCGAAGCGTCTCTACTAGATTTTTAATTATTTTTAATTTTTAAAAATCTAAAAAATATAAAGGCCTCACTGAGGCCTTTGTTATTTAATTTATTTAATTCAAAAATTATGGGGAAAATATCTTTATGTCTAATAACCCTAATAACCCTAATAACCCTAATAACCCTAATAACTCTAATAACCCTACTAGCGCTTTAAAGCTCCAAATTGAATCAGATATGAAAGACGCCATGCGCGCCAAAAATCAGGAAAAATTAAATACGATTCGTTTGGCTATGGCGAGTTTTAAACAAAAAGAAGTCGATGAAAGAATTGTTTTAACCAATGATCAGATTATTCAAATTATTGAAAAAATGATTAAGCAACGTCGTGAATCTATTAGACAATATACAGAGGCCAATCGATTAGATCTGGCTGAAAAAGAACAGGCTGAAATTAATATTTTAAATATTTATCTCCCCCAAGCTTTAAGCCCCAGTGAAATTTTAAATTTAATTACCCAAGCTATTTCAGAGATTAAAAATACAGGCGTCACCGGCCCCCAGCTTATGGGCCAAGTTATGGCAAAATTAAAACCCCAGATGCAAGGCCGTGCGGACATGAGCCAAGTGAGTCTTCAAGTTAAAAATTTATTGGCTTAAATTATTTAAATAAATAAAAAAATATATAAAAAACATGTCCAAAAAAATTCCCCAAGGGTTCATTCAAGAATTACTAGAGCGCGTTGATATCGTCGACTTAATTGGCCGGCGTATTGCACTTAAAAAAAAGGGCATTAATTACTCAGCCTGCTGTCCGTTTCATAAAGAAAAAACACCGTCTTTTTCAGTCAATCAAGAAAAACAATTTTTCTACTGTTTTGGCTGTGGCAAGCATGGCAATGCCTTAACTTTTTTGATGGACCATGATCACCTGGAATTTATCGAAGCCATCGAAGAATTATCTAAACAGCTAGGTCTGGAAATTATTTATGAAAATTTCAGCCCTGCGCAATCTCATAATTCTCACAACCCTCATAACTCCAGTGATTCTCAGGATTCTCAAAATTCTCAGACCCCTACGGACACTTTATATAAAATCATGGCGCAGGCGTCTTTGTTTTTTCAGCATCAGTTAAGACAAGACCCGAATGCCCAAGTGGCTATTGATTATTTAAAATCCAGAGGACTTTCAGGCCAAATTGCTAAGACTTTTTGTATTGGCTACGCCCCAGACCAATGGGATGCTTTGCTAAAACATTTTCCAGAAGATCAAACACAGGCTTTATTAGACGCTGGGCTCTTAGTGAAAAACGACCAAGGGAAAATTTATGACCGATTTAGGCATCGGATTATTTTCCCCATTCATGATCGCCGAGGTCGCGTCGTTGGTTTTGGGGGCAGAGTCTTAAATGATTTAGACAAGCCCAAATATTTAAACTCGCCAGAAACCCCCATTTTCCATAAAGGCGAAGTCTTATATGGCTTATACGAATCCCGAAAAGCAGAAAGCAGCTTAAAACCCATCACGCAAATTATCTTGGTCGAAGGCTATATGGACGTTGTTGCTTTACATGAACACGGCCTGCCTTTTGCAATGGCAACCCTAGGAACAGCGAGCTCTGAGAGCCATTTCAAAGCGATTTTTAAAATCTGCAAAAAATTAATTATTTGCTTTGATGGAGATCAGGCTGGACGCCAGGCGGCTCTTAGGGCTTTAAATAATGTATTAGGGCTAATTACGGGCCAAGAAGAAATTAATTTTTTATTTCTTCCCGAAGACCAAGACCCTGATTCTTTAATTCGACAAGAAGGCCAAGAAAAATTTCTAGCCAGAGCGTCTGGAGCCTTAAGCTTGTCAGACTATTTATTGCAAGTTTTAACGCAGGGTTTGAATTTAAAAATACTCGAAGGCAAGTCCCAATTAGTTTTATTAGCCCTGCCTTATCTCGAAAAAATCCCCGAATCTCACTACAAAGATTTATTAATTGACCAGATCTCCCAGCTATCGGGCTTAGCCAGCATTAAAATCAAACGCCAGCTTTTGAAAAATAAAAATGATTTAGAAAACAACTTAACAAGCCCAGAGTTAGTGATTAAACCCATGGTGCTTGGAAAACTAAGTCCGATTGAAAAAATCACAGCGTATTTAATTCAAAATCCTCAAAAAATCAGCCAATTACCCCAGGATTTTTTATTAGAAAACTCTCCTGACAAAAAACTTTATAACCAAATATTAAATATTTTAAGCAAAAACTCTAATTTAAATCCTGCTTTAACCTCTGCTTTAAATACAGGCCAACTCTTTGAATATCTTAAAGAAAATAAAGAATTTTCACAAAAAGTAGCCCAATTAGCCCAGGTCGAATTTAATTTAAATCCCGAAGAAATATTTCAAGAGATTCAAGCCATGATTTTAAAGCAAATCCAAGAGCCCCGAGAGCTGGCCTTATTAAAACTCATGGAAAAATCCAAGCTTCATGAGCTCACTCCAGAAGAAAAAGAGGTTTTAAGGGCTTTATTAAAAAGATAAATAAAAAAATAAAATTATTTTTTAATCTCTCTTTTCAGCAAGTTAAGTATGTTTATTAATTAAAATAACTAAGTTATTAAACATCTGAATAACGTTATTAAAATTTATATCTAAAATTAAAAAACAGAGATTAAAAAAATAGATAAAAAAAGAGATATAAAAAATAATAAAAAAAACACTGAACATAAAGCTGATGGACAGCCCTAGCTTAAATCAGTAAAATCCCGCCCCTCGCCCAGGGCAGGCTGACGAAAAACTGACAAAATTGTTACAATTTTATTTTTTAACAAGGTGAATTTAAATGAACAACTATCAAGACAATAATAAAGATAACGAAGAGATTCTTCAGGGTCGCGATGGCAATGATTCAGACCTTGAGGATGGTGCGTCTCGCATTGCAAAATTAATTGCACTGGGCAAAGAGCAAGGGTATTTAACCCATGCTGAAATCAATGATTATTTGCCTAATGACATCACAGACAGCGAACAGTTTGACAATATTGTCGTCATGATTAACGACGTGGGGATTAAAGTTTACCCTACTGCCCCTGACGCCGATGAGCTTTTATTAGACGAAAACAGCCCAGCGACGAATAGCGATGATGATGCAACGGAAGAAGCGACTCAGGCGCTGACTTCTATTGAAGGCGAGCTAGGCAGAACAACGGATCCTGTCCGGATGTACATGCGTGAAATGGGCGTCGTGGATTTATTAAATCGCCAAGGCGAAATTGCCATTGCGAAAAGAATTGAAGAAGGGATTAACAAAGTTCGCGAAGCTTTATCTCAGTACCCTTCTGTTATTTGTCGCTTATTAGAAGCCTATAAAAACAGCCTAATTGAAAATGAAGAAGGCTTACCCAGCGGGCGTTTGAGCGATATTATCTCTGGCTTTGTGACGGAAGAAGATACTAAAGAAGTCATCCCCGTAATTCCTGAAATCGAAGAAGTAGTTTTAATAGAAGCCAAAGATGAATCTGCAGAACCCGAAGTCGCCGTTCCTGAAGAAGAAGACGAGGCTGTCGTAGCTGAAGTGGACACGGGACCGGACCCTGTTTTAGTCGCTCAAGAGTTCGAAAAATTTGAAAATTTATATCAGGCGTATCAAGTAGTTTTAGACAAACATGGGGCGGCTCATAGCAAAACTAAAAAAGCCGTTGAAGCTTTAGCTGAGCAATTTTTAACGTTTAAATTAGCCGCCGTGATGTTTAACGGCATGACTAATCTATTAAGAAACACCCTCTCAGCCATTCGTCATCAAGAAAAAATAATTTTAAATATTTGTGTCAATGACGCTCAAATGCCTCGCAAAGATTTTATTGAAAGTTTCTTAGGCCAAGAGGCTAATAGAAAATGGGTCGAGCAGTTTGAAAATTCGAAAGCAAAATATGCCAGCAAAATTCTCGAACGCGCCAAAGAAATCAAAGATGCTCAGAAGAAAATTGCCCAAGCGGCTCAAGAAGCCCGTCTTTCTGTAACGGATATTAAAGAAGCCAATAGAAAAATGTCGATTGGTGAAGCCAAAGCCCGAAGAGCCAAAAAAGAAATGGTCGAGGCTAATTTAAGATTGGTTATTTCTATTGCGAAAAAATATACCAATCGAGGCCTGCAATTTTTAGACTTAATTCAAGAAGGCAATATTGGCTTGATGAAAGCCGTCGATAAATTTGAATATCGCCGTGGTTATAAATTCTCAACTTATGCGACCTGGTGGATTCGTCAGGCGATTACAAGATCGATTGCTGACCAGGCCAGAACTATTCGTATTCCAGTACATATGATTGAAACTATTAATAAATTAAATCGGATCTCCAGGCAGGTTTTACAAGAAACAGGCAAAGAAGCCACGCCAGAGCAATTAAGTAAACTAATGGAAATCCCTGAAGATAAAATCCGTAAAGTTTTAAAAATTGCCAAAGAACCAATTTCTATGGAAACCCCGATTGGCGACGATGAAGATTCCCACTTAGGTGATTTTATCGAAGACGATCGTATTACCGCCCCTATTGATGCAACGACACGTAAGAGTCTGAATGAATCTATGAAACAAATTCTAGAAACCCTCTCCCCCCGAGAAGCCAAAGTTTTGAGAATGCGCTTTGGGATTAACATGAACACAGACCACACGCTCGAAGAAGTCGGTAAACAATTTGATGTCACCCGTGAGCGTATTCGTCAGATTGAAGCCAAGGCTTTAAGAAAATTGCGCCACCCTAGCCGCTCTGAGGCTTTGAGATCTTTCTTAGAAGATGAATAAAAATAAAATAAAAAATAATTTTCTGGATAAGTTAATTATTGAATTAGATCAGGGCTTAAAAGTTTTATTAGTTAAAAATTTAAATAATAAAAATAATTTAAGCCCTGCTGAATCTATCCCTGACCTGGAATTATCCCCCCAAGAAATCAAACTTTCTTCTGGCCTAATCCGCGTGGATCATACGGGAGAGATTTGCGCTCAGGCTTTATATAAAGGCCAAGCTTTATTAGCTAAAAATCAAGAGACGCGAGACTATTTATTACAAGCTGCCCTGGAAGAAAACAGCCATTTGATCTGGTGTCAAAGCAGATTAAATGAACTCGGCGCTCTTCCCAGCTATTTAAATCCGATTTTTTATACCGCTAGTTTTTTAATAGGTTTCACTGCCGCTTTAATCAGTGACAAAATCAGCTTGGGCTTTGTGGTCGAGACTGAAAATCAAGTGACTAAGCACTTAAACCAGCATTTAGAAAAAATATCTCCCAATGATTTAAAAAGCCGTGCGATTTTATTAAAAATGCGCGAAGACGAACAAAATCATGCCACTCAGGCTTTATCTAAAGGCGCTGCCCCGCTGCCTTATTTAATAAAAAAATTAATGACCGCCCAATCCAAAATCATGACCAGCACGGCTTATTTTATTTAGATAACCTGCTTTTTTTCTGGCTGATATTTTAATCTACTGCTTTTCAGCAGGTTTTTTTATCCCCTCGCCGTTTTTTAAAACGGGGAAGATTATTATGTCAGGGGACAAATCAGGACAAACATTACAAGAAATATTACAGGCAAAACTAGACAAGGCTTATGAAGAATTAGCCGCCCTCAAAGCCAAAAAACAACCCGCCCCGACCAAAAAAATCTTGACAGAAAGCCTCAGCACCCTCTTAGCGCCTCTCTATGAACTAGAGCCTTTAACAGCCACAGCCATAGAGGCCAACTTCAAAGATCTAGCCTTAGACCTTTATCCTGAATTCCCAGGCCTTCTTGCCACAAGCGCAATGATTGAAACAACGCCGTGCATGAGAAGCCATCTCAAAGCTATTTTTGATCTGATAAAAACTAAAGAATTTGGCCGCCACTTCGTCAATTTCTGTCTTTTTTTTATTAGCGGGCAGATCATCAATCGATTGAGACAAGATCTTCATGATTTATTTCTCAGCCCTAGCGGCCGATATTTTGATTTTGACGGTTCGAAGACGCTATTAATCAGCCCAGTGATTGAAAAGCTATTTGAATTTTTTGTGCTTAAACCTGGAGATGAGCCCGTCCCTCCAGCTCAACAAGCCATAATTTTAAATATAATTTTAGGCAAGACGGCGCTCGAAACTTTTAAAAGCACCAAGCTGGAAGCGCTCGAAGAAAATGATTTTAAAACTAAAACACTCAGACCCCTCATCACCGCTTTAGAAGCTCTCAACGCGGCATCGCCAGCACCAAGAGAAGAAAGCGATGCGCCTGCTGGAGCTGGGGCTGGAGCTGCATTGCCAATACCAAACGCGAGCGAGCAAGAAGACTTGCCCTCTGGCCTTCTGCTCCGCAAAAAAATTCGGCCGTTCCTGAGTCTCATAGCGGATACAGAGACTGAGAATAAAACCCAGAAGCTCTTTGATTTGATTTCAGCACTGCTGCAAAAAGACCAGCTGGCCTCTTTACCTGTCATTGATCTGCAAAGTGATGCGAATGAGCAGGCTAATGGATTTTGTACAACCTTGTGCTCGGTCGCTCCTTTCTTTCAGCAAGAAGAAGAAGTTGCTGCTATAGCCGTTCATGCTTATCTCTACGCGCTCCTCATCCAATTAAAATTTTTAGACTCTCTGCCCTCAAGAGACATAAGAGGCTCAAAAGGCTCAAAAGACTCAAAAACGCTGGTTAATACACTCTGGAAGGCTTTTTTAGATCCAGAGGGGCTCTATTTCACCACGCAGAAAAAAACTCAAGCTGAACTACTTCAGATTCTCAGCAATCTTTTAGTGGTCAATCAATTTCGAGAACCAAGCAACGAAATGCTTAAAATAAAGGCAGTCGAAGCCATTGAGATTGCGCTCCAGATTCAAACAAGGGTTTTTAAGAGCGGCCAAAGTGAAGAATATGTAGCGGTTTTAAAAAACATTCAGCTCCTCGCAGCTCAATTAAAAAAACAAGCTGATGCTAAGTCTATTAAAACAGCTGGTGAAATTTTTTTTATGGATCCAGCAATTCAAGCGCAAATAAAAGCTGAAGAAGAGAAAAAAATGACTGCAGCGCTGAAGTCCAACCCTGAATTTCTGAGACTACAGGCTGAAGAAGCTCGCCTTTCAGCTTTATTAACAAGAACACAGGAAAAGCTAGACATTACAGAGGCCGCACTAAGAGAACAAAGGGGTCAAGGAGTTCAACTAGAAAAAACAAACACTGACTCGCGCAAAGAGATAGACACACTGACGAATCAACTTGCTCAATCACGCAGCGAATTGGAAAAAGCAATTAACAAAAAAAGGCAGGCCCTGGCTGAAGTAACAGCACTTCGAAAAAAAGATACTGCCCATCAGGCAAAAATCTTAGAACTGAATTTCGAACTCACCGAAAGCGAGACAAGACACAAAGACACTATCGCTGCGCAACAAGAAAAAATAAGCCTGTTAGAAAGGCAGTTAGCTGCTAGTCAAGCCGCTCAGGCTGAACAAGCTGAACAAGCCGCTCGGGCTGAACAAGCAGCACAAGCTGATCTGGCAAACACTCAAGAAGAGCTTAGGCAAGCACTCCAAATCCTGGCTATTAATAACGGTCTTCGCAAAGAAGGCGAGCATACGAATGCTAAACAGGCCAGAGTTATTGAAGTTCATCAAGCTCGGATTAGAGGCCTCAATCAGAAGTTACAAGAGCTTCAAGTAGCCGGCAGCCCTCTTCTAGATCACATTCGAAGGCTCGAGCAGAGCTTAGTAAGGCTTCAAGCAATAAATAGGCTTTATGTAAGTCAAATTAGAGAACTTCAGCAGCGCTTAGAAAGTTTTCAAGCAGCCGATAAGGATGCAGGCTGGAAAGCAGGTTATGACACAGGTCTTAAAAGAGGTCTTACAAAAGGTCTTGAAGAAGGAGAATTAGTGGGCGCTGGAAAAGTGGCATTGAAAATGAAACTCGTTGAATCACCCTTGCCATTCTTAAACAGTGCGGCTTGCCCTGAATCCGCTGCCACTACTTCAGTGAGAGAACCTGAACCCGCACCTGGAGCTGGAGCTGGGTCCGCCGCCGCAAGCGCTCCGACGAGAGAACCTGGACCTGCATAAATCACATCGGCAGACCTCTAAAAAATAAATTTTTCTCTATTTATTTACTGCTTTCCAGCAGGTTTTTTTATACCCTCGCCGTTTTTTAATAGGGAAAAAATTATCATGTCAGGAGATAGACCCACTGGAGCTGGCACTGGAGCTACAACTAGTGAAGCCCCAGTGACGACGACAGATGACGAACAACAGCTAAAAAACTTTTTGAGGGCCTTCGAGGGGCATTTACCAGAGCCAATGCCATGGGAAATGAAAGAGCCTAATCATTATAAAAAGGGGCTTTCTGATTTGTTTTTAAGAGGCCGCTACAAGCTTCGTGAAGGCATCACTTCAGAGTTGATAACCCCAGTTATTAATGGGCTAGTTGTTTTTTTTGCAATCAATCAAAGACCAAAGTCCTATGAAGAAAAAACAACCATCTTAAAATTGGTTCTTGGTGAACTCCCGCTTACAGAATTTAAAGAAGAAGAATCAGTTTTCTCAAAATACCCCGACTTGGTTGAAGATATCATCAAGCCCTTAATCGAGGCTTTAGAAAACTTAAATTTAGCCACCATTGATCATCCAGATCCAGATATTTTGCTAAAACAATCTGAAAGCGATGCACCCGCTGGAGCTGGCACTGGAGCTGGAGCTGGAGACCCCGAGGATGATACTTTCATAGGGGATTGCGACAGCATCTTAGAAAGCGTGGAAGACGATGATGCAGAGGAGTGTTTAAAAGCAATTCTTAGCGCAAATCGCCCTACTGCTCTTGATCTGTTCGCAAATTTGATTGACCAAAAATATGTAACCCAGGTGCTAGATAAAATTAATGATTCTTTAGCTTCAAGTGAAAATAAAGACCAAGTCCTTTTTTTAGCGTCACTCTATTTTTTATTAGTTCATGTGCGATATCTTGACGGCCAAAATAAGGGCAAAGAAGGCTTCCCTTATGCGCCTAAAATTTTTACGGCTTTTTATGATTCTGTTAGTAATCCTGAGGGTTTTTATCAGACCGCACCGCCTAAGTTAAAAACCCCCCTCATACTCAATATCACAAATTTTTTTATTTTTTCTCCACCCCCAACGCCAAAAAAAAGCGCAGCATATTTGAATGACAGCATCGCAATTTTATCGGCAGTTATTACAGGACAGCCGAGCGCCCCCTCTATTTTAAAAACTGAAACTGCATCTGCACGTCACATTCTTCAGATACATAATTCTTTAATTGAATCAGTGAAGGATCAGGCGCGACAAAAAGAACGAGAAGAACAAGCAGCAGCTGCAGAGAGAAGCGCTCTTGCTGCTTCTGCAGACCGTGAAGCAAGGATCCAGACCCTGGAAAGAGAACTAGCCGCTGAGCGCGCCTCAGCAGCACTTCTTGCTGAACTTGCTGAAGAAGAAAAACACACTGCGCAAACACCAGGAAAAAAAGGAAAAGGAAAAAAAGGACAAGGGAACAAAGAAAAAGGCCCCTCAGCGCCAGCGAGTGCCCCAACTTCTTCAGTGAGCGCTGGAGCCGCATCTGCTGCCACACGCCCAGCTATGGATGCCGCTGAGATTCAAAAACTCAGAGATTTATCAGCTCAAAAAACACGAGAAGCTGCAGCGCTGCAAGAAACAATAAGCAAATTGAAAGTGAGTCTGTCTGATACAACACAGCGGACTATGGGACTTCAGCAAACCCTGGAAACAATGGCCGCTGAAAAAGAAGCCTTGAAGAGAACCATCGCTGAGCAATTAGCAGCTCGTCAAGCAGCTACAGAGCAGGCTAAACAAGCAGCAAAAGCGGCTCAAGATGCACAAGCCAGAGCCACTCATCAAATCAGCGACTTAAGTACAAGAATCACTGCACTTGAAGCAGAGCTGGCATCTAGACCAGCAGCTGCAAGCTCAACTTCAATGAGCACCCAAACAGAGTCTGAGCCTGAACCTGGACCCGGCGCTGAAGAGCTGAGAAAAAGAATTGCAGAGCTTGATGCCTTATTAGCCAATAAA
>CAMCUU010000051.1 GCA_945879065.1 Francisella tularensis subsp. holarctica | reverse complement strand
GAGCGAAAGAAGAAAAAAATCAGAAAAAAATAGCCACAGTAAGCAATCAAACAGAATTAGATTCTTTAATTATCTAATTAATTTATAACCCTCTCTTTGCACCTTAAACTAATTCATTTTCTGTCTTGACTCTGGGGTCCACTTTAGTTTTAAGAAATATGAAAAAAACATACAGCGCAGGACTGAAATTTAAAGTGGCGCTTGCGGCACTGACTGGCCAGCCGATTGTTGATATTTGTAAGCAATATGAAATTGGCGATGGCCTAGTTCATAAATGGAAAAAAGAATTAAAAGAACGAGGCGCTGATGTTTTTAATCAAAACAATAAGCAGGCCAAAGATTCTTCCAAAGAATTAGAAATCAGCAAACTTTACCAACGCATAGGACAGCTTTCGACGGAGAACGAATTCCTAAAAAAAGTTGTCGGGGATTAAGCATGGAGAAGCGCAAAGCAGCGCTTGACTCTGGTAATCCCCAATTAAGTCTTCGCAAGCAGTGCAAGTTACTGGAAGTTTGCCGATCAAGCCTTTATTACAAGCCCACCGAGAAGCTGGATGATTGCGAGTTATTAAATTTAATTCGAGATATTTGGCAAGCTCATACTTTTTATGGTTATCGAAAAATTACGGCGGTGTTGAAAGAAGAATATCGCCAAATTGTGAACCGGAAACGGGTGTACAGATTGATGCAGATTGCGGGCATTCGAGCCATTTATCCAAAGCCTAATTTAAGTAAAAAACGCCAGGAAGATTCAGTCAGGGAATATTTGTTAAAAGACTTGGAAATCATTGCGCCAGATCAAGTTTGGATGGTTGATATCACTTATCTAAAGCTCAAATCTCGCTTTGTTTATTTGGTTGCTTTTATTGACGTGTACAGCCGTTATATCGTCAGCTGGGGCCTGTCTTATGACTTAGGTACTGAGAATTCCCTGGAGGCTTTGAGACTTGGGTTAATTCATGCAAGCCCTGAAATTATTAATAGCGATCAAGGTTGCCAATACACCAGCGAAGCTTGGATCAATACCTTAACTGAGGCTGGCATTAAAATTAGTCATGATGGCGTTGGCCGATGGGCCGATAATATTTACGCTGGGGTCAACTTTATGGCACACAGCATTTGCACCCGCATATGCTAAGACACGCCTTCGCGTCGCATCTTTTAGAGTCCAGTCATAATTTGCGCGCTGTCCAAGAATTACTGGGTCATAGCAGTATTTCGACCACGCAGATTTATACCCATTTGGATTTTCAGCATCTGGCCGATGCCTATGATAAAGCGCATCCCAGGGCGAGGAAGAAATAAAAAAAAGGCCCGAAGAAAATCATTCTTCGAGCCAGTTTGTTTATATTTTTTATTTTAATTTTATCGCCATTAGACGCTTGGGACGTCTGCAAAGGCTTCTACTACGGGTTCTGGTGGTCTCGATCCCACGAGCGAAATATAAAAAGCAAACGGTGGAATTTTTCTTTCAACCATTCGAGGAAGGCCCCTTGGGGCAGGCACTAATTGTTGCCTGATCTTTTTGCCTTTTGCTATTTCAAGCGCTGGGGCTTCTGGCCGAGGGGCTGAATCAGAGAAACCACCTGCACCACCGCCAGCACCACCAGCACCAGCACCAGCACCAGCACCAGCACCAGCACCAGCACCAGCAGGTGAGGGATCACTTTCTGGTGCCTTAGATGGCTCAGCAGGAGGCGCCGTTGGTGTCGTTGTTGGGACGACTGATTTTGGTGCTCCCCAGGTGGCTCCACGACTAGCTGTCATTGGGGTCATGGAAGTGGTCGCTGCGGGGGGTGCTCCCAATCCCAGACTGTAAGTACTCCGCAGTGGTAGTGCGGGAGGGGCTGTGGGCGCGGGTGGCGCTCCCTTGGCCGCTCCCAATCCCAGACTGTAAGTACTCCGCAGTGGTAGTGCGGGAGGGGCTGTGGTCGCGGGTGGCGCTCCCTTGGCCGCTCCCAATCCCAGACTGTAAGTAGTCCGCAGTGGTAGTGCGGGAGGGGCTGTGGGCGCGGGTGGCGCTTCCTTGGACGCTCCCAATCCCCAACTTTTGAAAAAAGACCCTATCCCTCTTTTCGTTGAAGCAGCTACTTCAGTGCTGGCGGGAGCGGGTGGCGCTCCCCTGGGCGCTCCCAATCCCAGACTGTAAGTACTCCGCAGTGGTAGTGCGGGAGGGGCTGTGGGCGCTTCAGATTTCATAGTGTAACTCCGCTCGTCGTGACTTGGCACTATTCTTCGTGAGCCTGATAGTAGTGCCTCCTCGCTGTATGCATCGGCTTTTGGTGGCGTAAACCAGACTACTTTGGATCTACTAGACTCTGGACCTGATGCGGGGCTGTAAGTTCTGGTTACGTTAACGATTGGTTGTGATTTTGGATCTGAGATAGTGAAGACTGTAAATTTTAAAAGGTTAGATGCTTGGATGTCGGCGCCAGTTTTTTTAGCTTCAACACTGGCAACATGGCTTGCAACGCCGACGGCTTGTGCTAAAGGGGTTAATACAAACTGAGAAACCGTTCCATCCGGTGCTACAAAACCATCGAGAAATTTTTGATACGGTATCTCGATAGGTGCGAACTGTGGTGAATAACCAACAGAAATAAAGTTTTGCTGTTCCCCTTCACCGGATAGCTCTGGCTCTGAGTCCGCAGGTCTTTTTTTGCCGGTGAGCGTATTGATCAATGTGCTATCGCTTAACTTAAACTCACAGACAATTGCATAAGTGCTTCTTGCTTGATGGCTGTAGCGGTCTCTAAAAGAAATAGGAGTTGAGTTTTCTGTTGCTTTTAAAGAGCCGTCAACATAAGCGGATCCTGTATAGGCAAAACACATAACGAGTGCTTTACCGATCGGTGCTGATACTTCGAAAGAGGGTATTGTCAGGCCGTTTGATTCTGTGATGTCTGCAAGTCTTCTCAGGGACGCTGTTTGGCCTTCAGAGGGAGGTGCTGAAGGGGCGTCAGAAAGGCTGCGCTCTGCGTAAAAATAAGCAGCTCTTAGTCTCTGGCCAAGTAAATATTGTCCGACTACTGCTCCGGTTGCGTCTTTGGCGTCTTGTGGTGCGAAGGTGATGATTTCAATCACTGGGATTGGGGTTTTTCCCGCCTCTAAAGCTTCGCCAATATAGTAGGAGGCGTTTAGTCTAGTCCCCCTTGAGGTAACGGTTACTGGTTGATTCTGAGGTTTCAGGTCAAGCCCAGCAGCACTCACTGCTCTAAATCCTGCCATATCAATACTCCTTGGATGTAATAAAATACCTAAACTTTTTTGATTAAATGAATTCGCTTGCTCTTGACAGCGCAGGAATTAGAAAATAATCGATGCTAGAACTCAATCGATTTTTTTGATTTTTTGAGATTTACTTAGCTTAAAAATAAGTTATTTCAACGCCTGAGGCGGCAAGTGTCTCAAGACTTTCCAAGCCGCGATTAAATAAATACACATGGACCATAAAGTTAAAACTGCTGCGATGTATAAACAAATAAAGCCGAATAAAATCGGATAGTGCTTTGTGATTTCTAAGCTGGGTGTTTGGCTTAATAAAATCAAAATCGCCAACATCTGCATCGAGGTTTTAATTTTGCCGATATAAGACACTTTGACTTTGGTTCTTTTGCCAAGCTCCGCCATCCATTCTCTCAGTGCTGAAATTAAAATCTCGCGCGAAATAATAATCATGCCGGGAATGGCCATCCAAGGCGTAGGGAATTCAAACACTAATAAAACCAAAGCGGCAGCGACGACTAATTTATCAGCGACAGGGTCTAGAAATTCACCAAACGCTGAGCCTTGCTTTAAATATCTAGCTAGAAAACCATCGAGCCAGTCTGTAAAAGCCCCAATCAAAAAAATCAGCGCCACGAGCCATTCATGATGCGCAAAACTACAGAATCCAATAATCACAAAAATGGGAATTAAAAAGATTCGAAAGTAAGTAAGACAGTTGCGGGCTTAACAAGTTATCCTCTTTTTTTTATGGTTTTATTCGCCCTTGATGTGCGTCAGGCATGGCGGATATCGCCTAGCTTTCTGTCACCGAAGGTCTGATTTTTTTACGCTCTTTTTAATTATTCTTTAAATAATTATCTGTAAAAAGCACCCCTCTCAATTTAAAAAAAAGATAAAAACAACAAGAGTGAGATCAATATGTCATCTTTTAATATTAAATTTTTAGGATCTTATGTTGACGAGGGTTATACGGTTTATGTAATTAATCCTGATTCAACATCAAGGCAAAATTTTATGAGAAAAACTTCTAGAGAAAGTGACGGTAAAAAAGCATCTCCTTTGTTCCGATTATCTAATCAAGGTTTAAGTGATTTGGGTCTTAGCTTCAATTCTACAGGACCAGAAATGCATTATTTAAAAATAAAAACAGGTCAAGAAAGCCTCTTGCATTCTGAACTGAAAAAAACCTTAGGGCGTTCGTTCAGTGACGCCAGGCCATCCAGTAATTGGGACGGATTTATGACTGCTCTGGAAAGCGTTAAGAAATTTGATTTTGAAGAAATAGAAAAGCTTTGGGTTGATAAAGACGCGGCGGAGAAGCTTCAGCCAACGGCTCCGAGAAAAATAACAAAGACAGCAGGCGTAGATAAACCTGTTCAAAACCTAGGGCCAAGAAAGGTTCGAAGGCTCGAGCATTACGCGGATGGGGCTTCTATTCGACAAGATAATAAACGCCCGCAACAGGCAGCACTTAGCTCTGAACCGGCTTCTGCACCAGGGTCCGTACTAGGCACTCCAGCTGATGGCAGACGTTTTGAATTTCTTTTGGAAGGCGAAGAAGATGACGGACCCTTTGGATTAGGTCTTGAACGGGCCACTGTCGGGGGGCCTTCTGCTCCCCCTGCCACAGCTTTTTATGATGTATTTATAGATGAAGCAACTGGCTCTCCAGTAATCGGTGTATCGCCTGTAGAAAATGTAGGTGGTGGAAGTGGTGCAGGTGGTGGAAGCGGTTCGGGCTCTCCCGCTGCTGATGCTGATCTTAGTGTTTTTGATAATCTTGATGATTTTAATGATTTTGACGGATCGGCTGGATTTGATCGGTGTGCTTCACCTGTTTAATTAAATAATTAACTCACGGCTTTAGCCATCATTTCGCCGCCCAAAATAGACGGGGAGATGATACTGTCGGCGCCCAGTTTTTTCGCTTTTTCAATATTATGAGGCTCTTCGATTCGGCAGATCATTTTAAAATTTCCAGGGTGTTTAAGCTGTTTAAGCTGTTTGAGCTGGGCATGGGCCTCATGGGCGGCCATTAAAGTTAAAATATTGTCTGAATCTTTTTCTTGGCCACAGATTAAAACATTAGCCTGAAGAATATTGGCTGATTTTAATTCTTCAGGATGACTAGAGTCGCCCATGACGACGTTGAATCCAGCGGCTTTGATTTGATCGGCGATGAGCCTATTTTTTTCAAGAAATAAAATTTCATTACCCTGGCTAATTAATTCTTTGGCGCAAATCCTAGTCAGGTCGTTGAAGCCAGAAATAACAATGTGATTATTAAAACTATCTAATTTACTCATGATGCGATAAACCCCGCGAACTCGTTGTTGAATCATTGGACCAATAACCAAAGTTAAGGTCGTAATAAAAGAAGTAATACCCAAAATAATCATGGATGTTGTAAACATTTTGGCGTTTTGTGTAATAGGTAAAATATCGCCATAGCCTACGGTACTGTAAGTCTCAATGGTGTAATAAAACGCATCTATTAAAGTATGAATTCCATGAAATTGGGCGCGCAATAAATAACTACCCAAGATGCCATAAGTCATCGCAATAAAAATAGACGTCCAGGCAATAACCAGATCAATTCCCTGCTGATGGGTGTTGCGCACATAAAATTCTTTTCGGTAAAAAAATAAGATGGCCATATAGACAATAGACACCAGCATCATCTGGAAAGAAAAATAAGGCACGCAGGCATTAATAAAAATAATAATTTGAATTAAAAAAGCCCAGAGCCAAGCCGAGTGCTTTCTTTGAAATAGCCCTAATCCTAGAAAAATAATGGCAATGCCGAGAAAAATAGAAGCCACGGCACTCATGCTTTCTATCTGGCTAAAAATCGTAATTTGACTGACTTCTTCGTAGGCCAATTGGCTGCTTTGTTCGATTTCTTGAAGCTCTGTGATGTGAATTAGGGGGAGCAAGCCTATGAGAACATTGGCGATACCATGAAGAATCATGAGGACCCCAATGATTTTGGGAATAATCTTAGAAAATTTAAGTAGCATATTTAAGCCCTGAAAAATAACTCGTGATTTTTATAAAAAACAAATTAAAAAAAGAGGCAAGAGGGTAGGGTTTTTATAAGATTTTAAAAGCTGTTTTTAGATTTTTTTAGAACCCTTGCTGGGTAATACAGCACTCAATGAACAAAGATTAAAAAAAGGGACGAATTTTTCTATTCATCCCTTGATCCTAGCGCTAGTGAGGGTAAGTACTCTCTTCAGCTGCCACGGCTAATCCAAAGTGTTCTTGCAAATCATTTTTAAGAATTTCTAATTCTGCAGGATTAAAAATAGCGAGCCCAGTCTCTTCAGAATCGTCTTCCCGACATTTCTGGAAATCATGCCAAATTGCATTTCTTTTTGTCTGTGCTTGATCCAAAAGATCGAGCTCAACTCCATTAAAGTGATGGCCTGAGATCTTTAATACTTTTCCTATTTCGCCAATATCCGCGATCAACATTCCTAGCGCCTGATTTTCTGAGCCAGTAAAATTAAAACCATTCAGCCAAGAAATTCTTGAATAGAAAGTGGCCCTTAATTTCTCTAAGAAATTATCAGCAGCAGATCGGAGAGTCTGAGGGGACATTAAGGCTAAATAGTCATGAAAAACTTTGGCATTTTTTTCAAAAGCATCAAACATCGTCCCAATATTGAATTGACTCATTCTTTCAGGCATTAACACTGCATGCGCTAAGGCATTTCGACTGTCAGAATCACCTCTGCACTCTAGCTTTGCTGCCAACTGAGCATAAGCATGTCGCCGGGTGTATAGACCCAGTAATTCTGCGTTAAAAACGGCCTGACTGTGTGGATTATCTTCGCTTAATAATTTATCTAATCGATTTGCTAGTGATTCTTTATTTTCAGTATTTAAATAAGCGCTTAATATGCCCAAAGGCGCCAATCCAAAATCTGTCTCATAGGATCTAACAGGCTGACGGCTGACCCTGTCATAAACTTTGTCAGGCGCTCCTTCTAATAGATCCAATTTTTTAGCAAAAACAAAAGAACCTTCTCTAGCTCGAGCTTCTCTCGCCGAAGCGCTTGCGACGGCAGGCCTAACTGCAGCAGGAGCAGAATCACCTGAAGCACCGCCGCCAGATAAACCAGCATCTCCAGCTCCAGCTCCAGCTCCAGCTCCAGCTCCAGCTCCAGCTCCAGCTCCAGCTCCAGCTCCAGCTCCAGCTCCAGCTCCAGCTCCAGCTCCAGCTCCAGCTCTAGCTCTAGCTCTAGCTTCAGTTCTAGCTTCAGTTCTAGCTTCAGTTCTAGCTCCAGCTCCAGCTCCAGCAGGGCTGGCACTTGCCGGATCACTGGTTAAACGAGTTAATAGGCTCAGGAAAGGAATGCTGGGATCTCCAAATAAATCATTCAATAAGTCTGTTGGTTCTTTTTCCTCGCGTTTTGGAGCGACAGTAGCTGAGCTTGGTTTACCTTTATGCAATCTTTCAGTTGATGGGGCTTTTTTAGTGAACAGACTATTAAATAAAACCCGCACTTCGCTTAATCCTGGATTAAAAATTGCCAGATCCTGCGAAGAGAGGCCCAGCAAAGAGAGCTCTTTACTAAGGTTTTCATTGAATAAAAAACTTTTGATTTTTTCTAATTCTGTTTTGACACAACTGGTCATTCCAGTACGGGGGTTGTCTATCCACATTTGCTTGATTTTTGCTAGCTCTGCTAAAAAATCGTCTAAATCTTTTTTGATTTTTTCTCGAGCTTGTTTTTCTAAATCAACTGGAGCTGGCATTGGAGCTGTTGCTGGAACTGATGCTGGAGCTGTTGCTCTTGCTGGAGTTGGCGCTGTCTTAGAAGCCTTAAGAAGTAACCAATGTCTTAGCTTTTTCTCAGATAAAAGTGCCTCGATAGTTTCGGTTTTAGATGCTTTAGAGGGGTCAAAAAAAGTTTGCTTTTCTACAAAATCTTTCCCTTTTAAAGTGACGCAAGATCGAAATGCTTCTTCACACTTTTCTTTAATCAGAAAGTTAAGAAATTCACCGGTTATTTGAGGTTTAACTTGCGTTTTTGAAAAGCCATGAGTCGAAAATATTTTCATTCCATCAGCTTTTAAATCAACACCCAAAGTCTTTAAGGTTTCACCCAAGACATTACGACCATGTTCTGAACTCGAGCCAAATTTTAGTAAAAGCCTCATGAGCGAAGTCATCAAATTTGGAATAGGGAATACGCGAGCTTTTATTTCAGGATCTTCGGTTGCCAAAATGCCCTTAAATATTTCAACGACGGGTAGCTTCGCTCGTAAAAAGTTAATGGTCTGGACTTCTTGGTTTAATATTTTTATTAAATTAACGATCGCCTCTTCATCATTGATGATGGCAGTGGCGCACTCATGTTTCCTCGCAAGGTGACTTAAAAGAATGGCAGATCCTAAGCGATCTTCAGAATTTTCACTGGCTAAATGGCAGAGCAAATCTGGAATAGGATTGTCTGTAATTATAAAATCTATGGCCTCAGGTACGATTGTTAAAGCCATTAAAACAGCAAAAGAAAACATGCGAACGCTCAAGTTTTTTGAATCTTTGGTCTTTAAAAACTTCAGTAAGTCAGGCAGTGCATTAGCCGTGAAAACGTTCCTCGCGTAAGCATCTCTATGAGTACATAAGTGCATTAGAAACTGAAGAACAGTGATATGGTTTTCGCGTATGAGTTCATCATCTGTACTTTCTGGAGTTGCTGATAGCAGTTTCACGAACTGAGAAATAAGGGGGAAATCTAAAATCCATTCGAAATCTTCAGGCGCCTGAGTAATTAATTTTGAAAGCAAAGAGCAGGTATCATATATAAGAAATTGTGGCGTAGCGGGGTCATGATCACGGGCATAAAAAGCGCTGGTAACTAATAGATTAAGACCTCTACTTTTAAGTTGATTGCTTATTTTTTTACTCTCTCTCGTTGCTAGATCTTTTAGCAT
Source organism: Francisella tularensis subsp. holarctica (assembly GCA_945879065.1). Classification (GTDB taxonomy): domain Bacteria; phylum Pseudomonadota; class Gammaproteobacteria; order Francisellales; family CACEW01; genus CAMCUU01. The sequence continues at coordinate 5,019 of CAMCUU010000051.1, read as the reverse complement.
AGGAATAAATAATATTAACTCTTGAGTTGAAGTCGAAATAGCAGGTCCCCGCTCCGTAAATGTTTTAGTTAAATGAGGGATAAGACGGGCTATCAAGCGTGGATTATTTTTGGATATCACTTGGTAGGCATGGTGTAAAAATTGTATTGCACATTGAGCTAAAGGTGTTTCATGGCTTAGTGGGGAATTTAGTAAATTGACTAGGCCACAAAGGGCTCTGAAGGCCATCTCCTCACAACCTGATAGATCAGACTTGGTCGCTAGCAAGATCTGGAGAGTTTGCTCAATATCTGCTTCGACAGGTTTTCCCAGAGCCTGATTAGTCAAACTATCATTCAAAAATCTTAATAAGCCATTCAGTAGCCTAGGTATGGAACGCATTCTCTTGGAAAGCCCTGAATCTGAATCTGAATCTGAATCTGAATATGAATCATTGATCGTTACTGTTTTAAAAATACTGACAATATCAGCCCGTTCGCTGAAATTTTCTGGGTCATCTAAGACTCGTGCCAAATTATTGATGAATAAATTTGGCGTATCGCCAGCAAGTAGGCTTAAAAATTTGCTGAGAAAAAATTCATCAGTGAGCAAAAAATTTAAAATATAAACAGAACTTCCGCGATCTTTGCGATCAGACTTAATGGCTAAGTTTACTAAGCCAGAAAATGCCTCTTTCTCCTCTGTCATTGATTCCAGCCAATCATTCTGAAAATTAAGGTGGACTAAAGCATGAGTTGCAGCGGCAAGCAGGGCTTTGTCGACTGTGCTGACGGAATTTTTTAATACGGCCACTAATTTTGTAGTAAGAAGCTTAGCAGTGGGTGTGTCCGCGATGGCTTGATTACTCGGAGTGCCTAGATTTGCTAAGAGCTTTGCAGCAAGGAGCTGCTCTTTAGGCCGCGTTGATTCTAATAAATTGAGCAAATGCGTAAGTTCTGCAAGATCAGCCTCTGTGGGGAGATACGCCAAGCTAAACCCTGGTTTTTTTGTCAGCTCTTGTAGTGCTACAAAAGCTTTCCAATAAGCCTCTGGATCTTCCTTTTTTTCTAATATCTGAAGCAAAGAAGAGACAGAATTTTTTCCAGTCTCTTCATCGATGATGGGCGTCTGGAAGCTGATTGATTCTATTGATTCTATTGTTTCAAATCTTGCTGAGCAGCTAGCTCTATAAGCACTAAGTTCCGCATCCCTCCGTCTTTTATCTGCATCTTCTTTATCTTGACGTTCCTGCTCCTCTTCAAGTTGCCGACGCTTAAGCTTAAGCAGCTTCATCCTGCGAGCCATTTCCTGCGCCACTTTTACGCTCTCAGGATTTATTTTTTTTGTAAGTTGTTTAGCCAATAGCGTAAGTTCAGGGTTAGCAGTTGCAGTTAAATCCCTTAGGCAATCAGTGAAATTAGTCTGATGTTCAGCATGACAATAATTCAGTTCAAAAACTGTATCTTTAATTAATACGTTTAGAAATTCTTTGATATAAGCGTACTCAGCGTCGTCAGGCTTTCCATTTTTCTGGATCAATTTTTGGATTAAAAGAGGGAGAATTTTTGGACAAAAACTGTCCGAAGCTAGCTCTAAGAACTCAATTTTATAATTATAAAGAAAGCGCCTGCTAGAGTCGGATTTTGTTAGGTCATCCAGCATGGTTTGAGTAGCAATACGATCAGCTGGATCGTCGTTGTTTAGATGGCGTCCTAATTGATCTAGGAACATATCTATATCACCCGGTAGATCCCAAGTTGGACCCCTGCCTGCACCTGCCATGCCTGCCATTGATAACCCCGCCTTTTATTTTTTATTTAAAATTATTTTTATTGAAAACAAGCGAATAAGCGCCTGCTATGAAAAAACGGCGCAAATTATGACAAAAAAATCTGCTGAAATGCGAGGCAAAGTTATTAGCAGGTTGAATAATCGGGGTCCCAATTTTTTATGTTTGTTATGTTTTTTATTTTCATAAACTTAAAGTTCTGGTAGTGTCTGGCCCGATTTAAATTAAGACTTTGATGTTATAAAAAATGTTTAAACATTCTGTATTTGGATTTTTTCTAGGTGCGTCAGTGGTTTTGGGATTCAGCCTTTGGGCCTTATCTTCTCACACAAAAACTCAAGATTTGAATGTATCTCCCACACCCATTTCGCCGATTAATATCAAGACGGCAGAAGCCGTGATGGCCGTTGTTCCTGATTATTTAAGTGCTGTGGGCCATATGAGAGCTTTACAGTCAGCGGCTTTGAGTTTCCAGCTGGGGGGGCAAATTAGTAAAATTTACCAGCAGAAAGGCCGAGTGAAACAAGGTGATTTATTAATGGAGCTGGACAGTGCTGAAGATCAAGCTCAGCTGGCTGCGGATCAGGCTAATTTGAGTTTAAGCCAGTCGACTTATGATCGATTTTTAAAATTATCTCAGCTAGGCGATGAGTCCACCCAAATCTTAGAAGAAAAGAAAGAAGCTTTACTGACCGCTCAAGCCTCTGTCGCTAAAGACCAGGCCATCTTGGCTGAGAAGCAATTAAGAGCACCTTTTGATGGAGTGCTAGGGACGATGGATTTAACCGTCGGATCTTATGTCGCTGCCGGTGCTCCAGTGATTAACTTAGTCCAGCTAGCGCCCTTGAAAGCAAGATACACCGTCCCGGCAAGTTATAAGCCAGAGATAGAAATCGGTCAGGCGGTGAGTTTAAAAACAGAAGATTATCCTAATCAATTATTTAAAGGCATCGTGAGCTATATCAATCCTTCGGTGGATACCCAGTCTGGGACTATTTCTATTGAGGCGACCATTCAGAATTCCGATTTTTTATTATCTCCAGGGATGTTTGTCGACGTAGAGCAGATTTTAAATCCCAATAGACAGCTTTTAATTATTCCTGATATTGCCTTAATGACCGATGTTCGAGGGCGTTATGTGTTTGTTCTTGAACCTAGTATTTCTGGCAATAATTCAGCGATAAAAACGGCCAGCAAAGTCGATAAAAAATATGTGACGGTGGGTTTAATTAAAGACGGCTTAGCGTCTATACAATCTGGTTTAAATTTGGGTGATCAAGTGGTGACGGCGGGTCAACAGCGTTTATATGCAGGCTACAGTGTAAATGTCATTGGACAGACAGTGATGACTTATACGCCCGCGCCAAAGCCTGCGGCTAGTTAATTTATTATTTTTTAATTTTATTATTATTTTTAATTTTATTTTTAATTACTGGGAGCTTGAAATCATGAGTTATAAAAAAATACTAGTCGCTTTGGATCTACATGATGATATCGCCGTTGTTTTATCCCAGGCCGGATTTTTAGCTGAGCGTTATCAGGCAAAGCTACATCTGGTTCATGTGCTGCCTCATGTTTATACCAGCGTTCCTTATGCCTATGACTTTCAAACTGAAATAGAAAAAGAAGCGCAAAAACGCTTAGATAAAATTAAGGCAGAGTCTAAGTTTTCATTTGAAGCCCATTTATTAATTGGCTCGCCAAAGCATGAAATTTTAAATTTAGCGAAGGAATTAAAAGCAGATTTATTAGTCGTTGGCTCCCATGGAAAACATGGGGTGCAGTTATTACTGGGCTCGACGGCTAATTCTTTATTACATGGCGCCGTCTGTGATGTTTTAACCATCAGAATTGACTATTCAGGACGGGGCCAGGCGCATGGACCTTACAAGCATTTAGTGGTCGCCAGTGATTTAAGACACGATGGTCGCAAAGTATTAAACAGAGCGAAAAATATGGTCGATGATTTCAAAGCAACTTGGGAGATTGTCCATGTAGTCCCTGACGAAGCGACTTTGGCGTCTATTTATGTCCCCAATATTGAAGAAGATCTGGCTAAGCAAGCAGATACCCATATGCAAGAATTATCAGAAGAATATTTATTAAAGCCCAATCAAGTCCATGTTCTTCGAGGCGAAGCCAGAGATGAAATTGCAAATTTTGTAGAACAAACCCACGCAGATTTACTAGTCGTTGGATCTCATGGACGGTCTTTATTGCAGTCGGCTTTCTTAGGCTCTACTGCCAATGCTGTATTGCATGGCGCTAAGCAAGATGTCTTGGTTATAAAAATTTAAAAAACGATCTAATTCATTTTCTGTCTTGACCCTGGGGTCCACTTTAGGAATTAATATTTTTCTCGGCATTTTTTTTGATACAGTTCGTGCCGTTTTAATTTGAATTTTTCCAAGAGGGATTTTTTAAGATGGCAGGAGCAAGATCAGGGGTTGATCGATTAGCAAGGTTGCAGAGCTTCAAGACAGTTTGCCCGGAGAGCAGGGAATCCAGTGATGAGAGGCTGAGGGAGCTAGAGTCTCAAGTGGCTAACTTGGAAGGAGAGCGCGAGGGGCTGATGAAAGCAATTTTCGGGCTTCAAAAAAATATAAGGAGCCTTGTGGAGGAAAGAGCCGCTCAAGATATTGATCCAAGGTCTCAATCGAAAAAGGCCGAGTTAAAGCAAGTAGGAAAGAGAGAGGCCGAGTTATCTAAAAAAGTAAGCGTCCTAGAGAGCCAGCTAGAAAACTTAACGCGATGTTCGACTTTCCCGATGACGCAACCTGCTGGGAATTAGCCGCTTGATATCGTCTCTCCCCAGCGAGGGCTTCCAATTAGCCTTAAGTTTTGCTTGAAAAATTTTGAATTGTACGGTCTCGGATCAAGCTATCTAATAGGAAAGGGATAGGGGCGAATCTTGTATTCGCCCTCGATCGGATCTCGCGCCTATAAAAATAAATTTAATCATGTTTAAATGCTGTAAATTTTTTATTTAAATAAGATTTTATGTCTTACGATCCTGATATTCACAACCGACGGTCTATTCGTTTAGATCATTATGATTGCTCGCAAGAAGGTTATTATTTCATCACGCTTTGTGTTCAAGATCGGGCATGCCTCTTTGGAGAAATCTCTGAAGATAAAATGGCCTTAAATCCTGCAGGAAAAATGATTCATAAAAATTGGAATGAGCTTCCAAAAAGATTTTTAAATTTAAAGATGGACGAATGTGTGGTGATGCCTAATCACCTGCATGG